>JASMJM010000066.1 GCA_030749725.1 Pseudomonadales bacterium
TTTTCCATGGTTGACGGGACTTTTTCGTGCACTATTATACCTGAAATATCATATATTCCATAATAATATCAATGGCTTATAGTTTATGAGCAGACTCTAGTTAGTTTTTTCTTCTGGGCCGAGTGTGGCCAGAACAAGGCTGAGGGATGGCACTTCGTAGTGTAGAGATTGGGGCATGAATCTGGGGTGTTCACTACACTTTTTCTGCGTGCGCCATCCCTGGCGCACTCCGAAGCTCCACCGCTACTTCGCCATCCTGGCTCCGCTACGCGGAGGGAAGCCGTTCCGTGAACACCCCAGATCCACACCCCTTCGTTTCCCGATTTCTTGACAAGCAGGCAACCTTCTCACTTCTGACATGACTGCGGTAGGAGTAACAGAGTAGCTTCCTGCATTAGCCTCGAAGACAAGCCCAAAGCGAGCAGTGCGGAGAGGGGGTACACTTTCGGGACCGTCCCGGTCCGCGCTCGGGGTGGCAGGGATGCCACCGCGAGCCTACACGGATGTACTTGTCGCGTGTCGAGGAAGTGTACCCCCTCTTCGTGCTGCGTATTAAGACCTACAGACTAGCCGTCAATTCTAAGTCCGATATTCTGCATTGATACGAACGTACTCGTGAGAGAGATCGCTGGTCCAGACTGATTCGGTAGTTTCGCCCCTACCCAGGTCGATGCGAACAATAATCTCCTCGTTGGCCATCACCGCCGCACCCATCTCCTCTCGGTACCGCTCATCTCTCTCGCCACACCTGACGATACATACGTCTTCCAGATATATTGACACCTTAGCAACGTCAAGATCTTGCACACCGGCCTTGCCAACCGCCATCAGAATCCTTCCCCAGTTTGCGTCGCTGGCATACATGGCTGTCTTTACCAGGGGAGATTCTGCTACAGAATACGCAATCGTAAGGCACTCGTTAGTATCGTTACCGTTTTCTACCTTCACCTCGATAAACTTGCTGGCACCTTCGCCATCCTTAACGATCCCCTTCGCCAACTCTACGCAGACTTCATCCATCGCAGCAGAAAATTGACGCAGGCTTTCGCTTCCCTTTGCTATCTGTACCTCGGACAGGTGTGTGGCCGACAGCATACAGGAATCGTTAGTTGACGTGTCACTGTCGATGGTCACCCGATTAAAGGAGCGATCGACGGAATGATGGAGGATGTCCTCAAGAAGATCGAATTCGATGCTGGCATCGGTCGCCAGGAACACCAGCAGCGTTGCCATATCCGGTCTGATCATGCCGGATCCTTTGGCCATTCCGGATATAGACACCTCCCTGCCCTCTATGGATATTTTCCTGGAACAGATCTTGGGCCGGGTATCGGTGGTCATAATAGCTCTGGCAGCGGCCAGCCAGTTGTCCTCATTGAGGTCGGCCAGAAGATCGGGAATGGAACCAGTAACCCTATCTATGGGTAGTTTTTCACCGATTACACCGGTTGAAAAGGGTAATACCTGCTCTGTTCTCACGCCTGCCCCGGCAGCTAATTGCTGACAAGACGTCAGTGCGTCGGTGACTCCTGCCACTCCCAGTCCGGCATTGGCGTTGCCGCTGTTGATCAGAAAGAACGTGGGTTTTTCCGCATGCAGGTGCCTTTTGCTGACCGTTACCGGCGCTGCACAGAACGCGTTGCGGGTAAACACGCCGGCAGTTGTGGACGCGGGGGCAAGCTCCATAAGCACGAGATCGGGCGTGTCGTCCGTCTTGATGCCTGCCGCCACCGCAGCCAGCTTGACACCTGGTACCGCGTGGACGTCAGCATATATTTCCTGCCCTACGGCCATCTGCAATCACCTACCCCGTACTGCCCTGCACCTAGGCCAAACTGCCGTGACAGACTTTGTACTTTTTTCCCGACCCACATGGGCAGGGTTCATTGCGCCCTACCTTCCGCTCTCTGCGAACGAAAGGAACCTGGGCTTGTGCTTCCGGCTGCGCCTCTCCCTGTAGATTTGCGGATGACTCCTTCTGGAACTGAATCCTCTTTTTTGCTTCCGCACTACGCCTTCGCCTCTCAATCTCCTCGACATCTTCGGTCTGGCTGAATTGAACCTTGGACAGAAAAGTGATGACTTCGAATTTCATGTTGTTGAGAAGCTCTTCAAACAACTCAAAAGCTTCCCGCTTATACTCCTGCTTTGGCTGCTTCTGGGCGTAGGCACGCAGGTGGATGCCCTGTCTCAGATAATCCATGGCGGCCAGATGTTCCTTCCACAGATTGTCCAGAATCTGCAACATGATCTGCTTCTCAAATATCCGGATATCGGCGCCAATCAGTCGCTCTTTTTCAGCATATTCTGCCTCGGTGACAGCCAGGATCTTCTCCTTGAGTGACTCCTCGTGCAGTTCATCATCCTCATCAAGCCAGCGCTGCACGGGAATGCGGCAGTTGAACTCGGTTTGGCAACTTTGCTCCAGACCGGCTATATCCCACTGCTCTTCCAGACTCTGGGGTGGAATGGAGTTTTCGATGACCTGATTAACCACTTCTGCTCGGATGGATTGCACGATATCGGACACATCCTGCGACTCCATGAGTTCGTTGCGTTGCCGATAGATCATCTGGCGTTGATCGTTGGCTACATCATCGTATTCCAATAACTGCTTTCTGATATCGAAGTTGCGACCCTCAACCTTTCTCTGCGCCTTCTCGATGGCGTTGGTAACCATCTTGTGCTCAATCGCTTCGCCCCGCTCCATACCCAGATTCTGCATCCAGCTCTTCACCCTGTCGGATGCAAATATGCGCATCAGGTTGTCTTCCAGGGATAGGAAGAATCGTGACCGACCCGGATCGCCCATGCGCCCGGCTCTACCTCTCAGCTGGTTGTCGATGCGACGACTCTCATGTCGCTCGGTCCCGACGACGTGTAAGCCGCCGGCTTTGATAATCATATCGTGGCGGCTTTGCCACTGCTGCTTAATGGACTCTATTTTCTCCTCCGATGGATCCTTGAGATCGTCTATCTCCGCCTCCCAGTTACCCCCCAGAATGATGTCCGTTCCCCTGCCGGCCATGTTCGTGGCGATGGTGACCGAACCGGGACGACCCGCCTGGGCAATAATCTCAGCTTCCTTTTCGTGGAATTTGGCATTCAGGATATTGTGATGGAGCTTCTTCTTCTTGAGCATGCCGGAAAGCAGTTCCGACGTTTCGATGGATGCGGTTCCCACCAGTACCGGAACATCGCGTGCCCGACAATCTCTGATCTCCTCTACGATCGCTTCAAATTTCTCCTCGTGGGAGAGATAGATCAGATCGTTTGAATCTTCTCTGACCATCGGCAGATTGGTGGGGATGACTACCACATCCAAGCCGTATATCTGCATGAATTCAAATGCTTCGGTATCGGCGGTGCCCGTCATGCCGGACAGTTTTTTGTACAGGCGAAAATAATTCTGGAACGTCGTAGAGGCCAGTGTTTGACTCTCCTCGGTGATATTTACCCCTTCTTTAGCCTCTATCGCCTGGTGAATTCCACCGGACCAGCGTCTGCCCGGCATGGTTCTACCTGTGTGTTCGTCAACGATGACGATCTCATCGTCCTGCACGATGTAATCGACATCGTTCTGAAACAGCAGGTGGGCTTTCAGGGCCGCATGCACATGGTGCAGCAGGCCGAGATTGGAAGCACCGTAAAGGCTCTCCCCCTTTGCCAGCAGTCCATTCTTTGTCAACAGGGTCTCAATCTTTTTATGACCATCTTCCGTCAATTCGATATCGCGCTGTTTTTCATCGACGCAATAGTCCCCGGGCGGTTCTATCTCGTTAAGTATATCTTCAGGGGTTTTGATCTGTTGATTCAGCGAAGGGATGAATCGGTTGATGAGCCGATACAGTTCTGAACTATCTTCAACCCCACCGGAGATGATGAGTGGAGTTCTCGCTTCATCGATGAGGATGGAGTCCACCTCGTCCACGATGGCGTAATGCAGCGGCCTTTGCACCTTGTCAGCCAGGGCAAACGCCATGTTGTCCCGCAGGTAGTCAAAGCCAAACTCATTGTTGGTGCCATAGGTAATATCACACTGATAAGCCTGCCTTTTCTCTTCGGGCGACTGCCCGGCATAGACCACGCCTACGGACATGCCGAGAGCCTCGTAGATCGGTCGCATCCACTGCGCGCCCCACTTAGCGAGGTAGTCGTTGACGGTTATCAACTGCACCCCGTATCCCTCTAGAGCGTTCAAGTACAACGGCAGAGTTGCCACCAGTGTTTTCCCTTCACCCGTGCGCATTTCCGCGATACGCCCTTCATGGAGGGTGATGCCGCCGATCATCTGTACGTCGAAGATCCTCTGGCCCAGTGTTCTCTTACCCACTTCTCTTGTAATCGCAAAGGCTTCCGGCAATAGCTGGTCCAGGGATTCACCATCCATCAATCTTTGTCTGAAAATATCCTTGCGTAGCCGAATCTCTTCCTCGGTTAGCTGCTCAACGGATTCTTCAAGAGAGTTGATCTGATCAACAATCTTGCTCATCCGTTTGAGTTCGCGATCGTTCTTGCTGCCGAACAGCTTGCTTAGGAATTTCATCACCATGAGGACTGGCTCTTCAATCAAAATTCACATGAAACGTGAACAGACGTTACCATGACTGGCATGTCTGGAGAAAAGATAGACGGTGGCTAGATTTAACTATCTGCTGGTACGCTGAATGTAGGAGTAGGGATCTACGACGCGCCCGTTTTTGAATACTTCGAAATGAACATGGGGACCGGTGGACCGACCGCTGCTTCCCATTTTGCCGACAATCTGGCCTTTCTTGACGATGTCGCCAACCTTGACGAACAGCTCCTTGTGATGGCCGTATCGGCTGGTAAATCCGCTGCCGTGATTGATCTCTACCATTTTGCCGAAGCCACTGCGGGGACCAGCGTATACCACCACGCCAGCAGCCACAGTGATGACGTCCGACCCATCTTTGCCGGCGAAATCAACCCCGTTGTGCCAAGCCAATCGACCGTTGATCGGGTCCGTTCTTCTGCCAAACCGGGAGGACATCCACCCTTTCTCTACGGGTCGCCCTGCCAGGAATACGTCGCTCTGGATCTTACGGTCCACCAGCAAGGTCTCCAGAATGGAGAGCTGATCGCCTCGACTCTCGATATCCTCCGCCAGCTTGTCCATCACTTTGAGGAATTCGGGGGCGCTGTAGGCAGCACCCATCTCCACCGATTCAGGACCACCTAATGCGGGCGCTTGAGAGAAGTCGAATTCACCCTCATCCAGATTCGCTATATTTGACAGTCGCTCGCCAAGCGCATCCAGTCGAACGATTCTGGCCTGAAGCTGGGCCAGTCTCAGCGCCGAGGCCTCTAGATTCTCTCTCGCCTCTCTCCTGGCGACTTCGATCGCTTCAACCTGATGTTGCAGGGCCTCTTTCCACTTGCTGACGATATCTGAGGTAGCGCCCGCCTCTTTCAGTCCCGCACGATATGACATATAGCCGATTGCTGCGGGCAAGCCCAGCAAACTGGCAATGGCGACTCCCAAAATCAGTCGATTGGCGGACATGTAGCGGGATTTGCCGCTTTTTTGGTTGACGATGATGAATTTCATAGCAATCAGATTTACTATCTACTTCTTGTGACTTCCGTATAGTACCAAATTTCCATGTCTAGCGACCAAAGTCCATTAAAGCGCCCTTCCAGCCTGTTTGCCGATCCCGGCAGCGCGGTACATGCACTCTTCAAACAGACCCGGACGCTTCACAGGCTGCAGCAACTGGTCTATCGGTACCTTCCCCCAGCTACTCAGCCCCACGTTCGGGTTGCCGCATACCGTGATGACACACTTCATCTTCTCACCGACAGCGCTCACTGGGTCACCAGACTTCGTTACCAGGAGGGCGAGTTGATCGAAAAACTGAAGTCCCATTCGCCTTTCCATCAGCTCAACCACATCCGTTTAACAGTCAAACCCTGGTATACACCCCTTGAAACACGGCGCCCAGCATCTCCAATATCCGCAAACAACGCCAAACAGATGGTCACCGTGGCTAAATATATCGAAGATGAACCGTTACGAAAAGCCCTAATTAAGCTCTCCCGGAACGGCGTCAACGGTAATATGGCAGATGATTAGGCAGTTCACCAGCTGATAATAGCGCCACCGGACCAGCGGCGGCTACTGTTTAGAGCAAAACCGATGATCCATCAATTTGCATAAACTGGGCGGGTGAAGGTAATTGGTACCGCTTCCGAATCGTCAAAGGTGACGATTTCCCAGGCATCCTGCCTAGCCAACAACGTTTCCCGGAGGGCATGATGGGCTTTGTGGCCGGATTTGTACCCCGTAAATTCGCCGATCACACAATAGCCAAGTACATAGAGATCGCCGATGGCATCGAGGATCTTATGACGTACAAATTCATCTTCATGCCTTAAACCGTCATCATTCAGGATTCGATAGTCATCTACGACTACGGCATTGTCCAAACTGCCGCCCTGAATCAGATTCATCTCTCGAAGATGCTCAAATTCATGCATTAGTCCGAATGTTCGTGCCCTGCTGACTTCCTTGACAAACGAGGTGGTGGAGAAATTTACGCTGGCATGCTGCTCTTTAATGACGGGATTGTCATAGACGATGGTATGGTTCACTTTGAAACCATCGAATGGCTCTATCTTGGCGTAGTCGTCAAGATTGATTGCCGAGACAGATATCTCCTTGGTGATTCTCATGAACTTCTTGGCAGCATCCTGTTCGTCGATACCAGCGGACTGAATGAGAAATACGAAGGTGGCAGCACTGCCATCCATAATGGGCAATTCAGGGGCACTCACCTCCACGTGGGCGTTATCAATGCCCATCCCAGCAAACGCCGACATCAGGTGTTCGATGGTGGCGATACGGTAACTGTCCCTCGTGATTGTGGTGTTGAGGGTGGTATCACCGACAAACTCTGTCCTTGCGGGTATTTCCACATTCGGATTGATATCCACTCTGGAGAAGATGATGCCGGAATCGACTGGCGCGGGTCTTAAAGTCAGGTAGACTTTTTCCCCCGTGTGTAAGCCCACCCCTGTAGCCCTGATTACGTTCTTCAGCGTTCTCTGTTTGATCATTTTTTGATTATCTTTGCTTCATTCCATGCTTTGACTAAGGCAGGTATGGTACCAAATTTGCCTCTGGCAGACCATTTGCCCCGTCACATCTTACTTCGGCAGTTTTGCGCCCACATCGCTCGTTAAGTCTGACTGTTAGTTCTTGAAATAGTTGCATCGAATTGCGGCTTGGTGACCGCTTGAGAGCAGACCGGCCAAACACAATCTAATTGTAGCTTGGCCACCGAGCACAGATCCGCCAAACGCAATCTAATTGTGGCTTCCGGCCAAACGCAATCGAATTGTGGCTTGGCGTCGCCTGAGCGCAGACCGGCCACACGCAATTCTAGTCGGCCTGTCTGCGCAAAAAGGCGGGGATATCCAGATATTCCATGTCGCTCTTGCCCACCTGTGCCTGTGCCTCATCCTTACCTTCGCCCATTTTCCTGTTTCTCATCAGGGTGGGTTTATCGAATTCCGTGTAGTCCACGGTACCGTCCCCGGCAAGTATCTTCTGCGTCTTGTCTACGCTCTTCCTGCCGTTATCCATATCAGCAATACCAAGGCCCGTGGCGACCACGGTGACTCTAATCTCATCGGTCATTTCCGGATCGATTACCGTCCCGATCACTACGGTTGCATTATCGGAAGCATACTCTTCGATGGTCGCACCAACTTCAGTGAATTCTCCTAACGATATATCAACACCTGCCGCAATGTTCACCAGAATGCCTCTTGCACCGTGGATATCGACTTCATCCAGTAATCGGCTTCTGATCGCAGTCTCTGCAGCGTCGCGTGCCCGTGATTCTCCTTCAGCAGTGCCGGAGCCCATCATCGCCATACCCATTTCCAACATCACGGTTCTGACATCGGCAAAATCCACATTTATCTTTCCCGGTCGCACGATGAGATCAGCAATGCCTTGCACTGCACCCAGCAAGACATCGTCTACCGCTCCGAAGGCCTCCAACAAGGGTGTGTCCTCTCCCATTATCGATAGTAGTTTCTCGTTGGGAATCGTTATCAGAGAGTCGACATTCTGGGCAAGTTCCTTAATGCCCTCCTGTGCGTTCTTAAGCCTTTTCTTTCCTTCAAAGGGAAAGGGCTTGGTGACCACAGCGACAGTGAGTATATTCAGCTCTCTCGCCACCTCAGCTACGATCGGTGCGCCGCCGGTGCCGGTTCCACCACCCATGCCCGCAGTGATAAAGACCATGTCTGCTCCCTGCAACACCTCTGCAATCCGATCACGATCTTCGATCGCTGCCTGTTTGCCCAATTCCGGATTGGAACCTGCCCCCAACCCCTTGGTAACCGAGGAACCCAACTGCAACAGAGTTTTTGCAGACAGAATCTTCAAAGCCTGGGCGTCGGTATTGGCACAGATGAAATCCACACCAGCGATTTCGCGCATCACCATGTGTTCCACCGCATTACCGCCGCCGCCACCAACGCCAATCACCTTGATAATTGGATCCGGAGTTGCGTTATCAATCAATTCAAACATTCTGACTCTCCTTATTTTCAGCCACCAGCTGCTAGTCGCTCGCCGCTAGTTGCTAGTTGCTAATTGCTAGTTACCCTTTTCAACCACGCTCCGATACTGTCAACTACACCGGAAACTCCTTCTTTGCCCACTTTTCCATCACCCCCAGCCAACCGCTGCCTGCCACCCCAAAGCAGCAAACCCACTGCAGTTGAATAGATGGGATTCTTTACGATGTCCGTCAAACCGGTGACACCTTTTGGTTTACCGATGCTGACCGGCATGTGGAAGATCTCTTCGGCCAGTTCCACTACGCCTTCCATCCTCGACGTACCACCCGTCAATACGATTCCGGCAGCGACCAATTCTTCGAACCCGCTTCTTCGGAGCTCTGCCTGTATCAGCACAAACAGCTCTTCATACCTTGGTTCTATGACCTCAGCAAGTGCCTGCCGGGACAGATCCCTATCTGCCCGGTCGCCGACACTCGGCACTTTGACCGTTTCACTTTCACCGGTCAGTTTTGCCAGAGCACACCCATACTTGATCTTAATCTCCTCTGCGTGGGGAGTGGGTGTTCTGAACGCCATGGCTATGTCGTTGGTAACTTGACTACCGGCGATGGGGATTACTGCTGTATGGCGGATCGCGCCATCTGTAAATACTGCGATATCCGTTGTCCCGCCACCAACGTCGGCCAGACACACACCCAACTCCTTTTCATCTTCGGTCAACACTGCGAAGCTGGAGGCAAGTTGTTCGAGTATCACATCATCCACTTCAAGACCACAGCGGCGTATACACTTCTCGACGTTCTGGGCTGCGTTAACCGCACATGTCACCAGGTGAACTTTGGCCTCGAGCCTAACTCCCGACATTCCAAGAGGCTCTTTCACTCCCTCCTGCATATCGATGACGTATTCCTGAGGTAGGATATGCAACACCTTCTGGTCAGCGGGAATGGCCACAGCCTGGGCGGCATCAATCACTCTGTCGATATCCGGCAGGAACACCTCTCTGTCTCGGATAGCAACAATGCCATGTGAGTTGAGACTGCGAATGTGGTTGCCCGCAATTCCTGCATAAACTGAATGTATCTGGCAGCCCGCCATCAACTCTGCCTCCTCGACGGCGTGCTGAATGGACTGTACTGTTGAGTCGATGTTTACCACCACACCTTTCTTAAGTCCTCTGGACTGATGACTTCCCAATCCAACGATTTCGATCTGCCCTTCCGGGGAGACCTCTCCCACGATGCAAACCACTTTGGAAGTCCCAATGTCTAGTCCAACAATCATCTGATTTCCGGATATACCGTTCATAATGTCTGTTTTCTCTTAAGATTGTCGTTGCCTGCAAATTCATAACAACCGTCTGTGCAGGTATCATCTTTCCAACTTACCGCCACACCGTTTGGGTAGCGCGTGTCTATTTCCGCGATTGCCCCAACCTTGTCATCCAAACCTACGGCTTCATAAACTTTGATGAATCGTTGCATCCTTTCAAATATGTCTTCTTTGCCAAGCTTCACAACAATCTGATTCTTTAGCTGCAACACCCACTCTCCTCTGTCTTCCAGAGTTAACCTCTGTATCGCGAGGCCAGTCTTCTGCAACGCTTTGTTTAGTTGCTGGTACTGCGACATGACAACTCTCTCAGCACCCGGTGGTCCGTTCAGATCAGGTAGCTTTGTTCCAACGTACAGTTGAGTGTTGAATACCTCTCCTTCACCATTCAGAAAGTTGTCGGCACGCCACTTGGCTACAGCCTTCTGTTTAACAACCCGCACCTTCAGCACATCCGGCCAAACCTTCTTAACGTTGACGTGATGTATCCAACCCATCTCTTCCAGAACCGGCTTCAGGTCTCTAATGGAGGCACTGCTCAGATCCTCGGCAGACAGTTCTCTCCTTACCACTGCCAGCTCCCGGTCATCCAAATCCCCTTCGACGTCCACATACACGACGGGAGCACTTAACATGCTGTCAAACAGAGAAGCGCCGACGCTGCCAATAGCGAGGCAGAGGATTCCCGAAAATAACAGCAGCGATATTCTTGGTGCGATTCTCTTCATTCTCTGTTACCTCACACTTTCCGGTTAACCCAGAGCTGGCCTAGATTCATTGCCAGTTTGCCGGTGTCGCCAGCTCCCTGAGTAAGCACGATATCTCCCTGCTTGACGATATCTGCCAACACACTAGGAACTGATTCGATTGTGCTGACATGAATTGGATCCACTAGCCCCCGCTGTCGGATACTCCTGCACAGGTGTCTGCTGTCAGCGCCGGCTATTTTCGCCTCACCGGCCGCATAGACATCCAGCAGAACCAACAGGTCCACTTTCGACAATACATCCACAAAGTCTTCGTACAGGTCATGTGTCCGTGTAAACCGGTGCGGTTGATAGACCATCACTAATCGGTTGTCGGGCCAACCCTCTCGCACTGCATCGATGGTCGCCATGACTTCGCTTGGATGGTGACCGTAGTCGTCCACTAAGATAAATTGGCCACTGTCGCAACTAAAACATCCATGCAATTCGAATCTTCTGCCAACTCCTTGAAAACTCTCCAGCCCTTTCGTTATCGCCTCATCGTTCAGTCCTTCATCTGACGCGACTGCGACGGCAGCCAATGCGTTTAGCACATTGTGCCTTCCAGGCATGTTGAGTGTGATGGTAAGGTCTGATTGATTGCTGCGACGCACCTCAAAACTTGTGGTCGTACGCACCTGCTCCACATGGTGAGCCCTGATGTCCGCAGACTCGTCAAATCCGTAGGTGATAATCGCCCTCTGCAGCTCGGGTAGAATCTCTCTGATAACCGGATCGTCAATACAGGCGATTACGATTCCATAGAATGGCAGATTGTGTACAAATTCAACGAATGCCTGCTTCAGCTTAGTGAAGCTTCCTTCATAATTAGACAGATGATCGGTGTCGATATTTGTGAGGATGGCGACCATCGGCTGCAGATGCAAAAACGAAGCATCGCTTTCATCCGCTTCTGCGACCATATAGCGGCTGGCACCCAGCTTACCGTTTGTTTCAGCACTGTTTAGCAGTCCGCCAATGATGAAGGTTGGATCCAGTCCCCCCTGAGCGAGTACCGATGCGATAAGGCTGGTCGTGGTGGTCTTGCCGTGAGTGCCTGCCACTGCTATGCCATGGCGATAGCGCATCAGTTCCGATAGCATTTCCGCGCGTCTAACGACGGGGATGCGCTGTTGCCGGGCTGCTGCTACTTCCGCATTATCCTTTTGTATCGCACTGGACACGACCACTACATCAGAGTCAGTAATATTGTCAGCATGATGACCAAGGTGAACGACAGCTCCTAAATCCACCAACCGTTTCGTGGTTGGATTCTCTGCAAGATCGGAACCTGAGACTTTGTATCCCTGATTGAGCAACACTTCAGCAATCCCGCACATGCCCGCTCCGCCAATTCCTACAAAGTGGATTCGGCTTATTCTGCGCATCTCGGGTATTTCAACCACACCGCTATTATGCTGTTTACGTCCCATCAGTGAATTGAACCTTTGTGCAACGCTTCGTTTCTGTTTTCATAATCAATTCGAAGCAGAATCGCGATTAATATGCTGCAGACAACCAGACTGTTGCCGCCGTAGCTGATAAAAGGCAGCGTCAATCCTTTGGTGGGAAGCAAACCGAGATTGACACCGATATTTATGATGATCTGACTGCTCAACAGAAGCGCTATCCCATAAGCTAACAAGCCGGTGAATTCCTCCCCGTTTTCATGCGCTCTCTTGCCTATCCACAAGGCACGGCAAATCAAACACACGAACAGGGCAATCACAACAATGGCGCCAACAGCACCCAATTCCTCAGCGAGAATTGAAAACAGAAAATCAGTATGCGCTTCCGGCAGGAAGAACAGTTTCTGAATACTGTTTCCCAGACCCAATCCAAACCACTCTCCCCGCCCGAATGCAATCAGGGCCTGAGTCAGCTGGTATCCACTGGTGTATTGATGTTCCCAGGGATCGGCAAACGTGATCAATCTCTGCAGCCGATAAGGCTGCCAGATCGCGATGCAACTCACCGTGAGTGAACTCAAGGTGATCACCGGCAGAAACTGGTGCAGAGGCACGCCCGCCAAAAAGATCAACCCCAATACAGACACGGTGATAACAACCACTGCGCCAAAGTCAGGTTCCATTAACAACAGGACCACCACAGCCGCGAGAAGAACAATAGGTTTGGCAACGCCAAGCCACTGGTTCAGCAACTGCTCCTTGGTGCGCACCAAATAAGCCGACACATATATGATGATAAACAGCTTAACGAATTCGGAACTCTGGATTGAAAACGAGCCCAGGGATATCCATCGAATGCTGCCATTCACTTCCCTGCCTATGCCCGGAATAAGAACTACAAGTAACAGCGCAAAGGTCACAGTCAGCAATAGCCAGTCCATTTCCTGCCAGAAGCGAATCGGAACCAGCAAGGTGGAGCAGGCAATCCCTAAGCCAACAGCAACAAAGACCATGTGTTTTGCCAGCAGATAAAAGGGGCTTCCATACATTCTGTTGGAGATATCACTTGAGGCCGACGCCACCATCACTACGCCGATCGTTGTCAGAATCACGACGATGATCAACAGGAACAGATCAACAGGACAGCGAATTCCATCTCGCCGTCTGATTGCCATGTCCCTCACCTGAGTCTTCAATTGCTGTGCCCCTATCCGTATTCAGCTATCAGCTTCTTGTACAAATTCCCACGCTGTTCGAAATTGTCGAACATGTCCAGGCTCGAACAAGCAGGTGACAGTAGGACCATATCGCCCTTGTTAGATTGCTGGACAGAAAGCTCCACAGCCTCGGTCAGGTCCGCTACTCTATCTACCGGCACCACGCCTTGTAATACGGCGTCAATGGCGTCGGCATCCTGACCCATCAGTATGGCGCTTCGTACATGAGCCTTAACCGGATCCCTCAACGGTGCAAAGTCCGCACCCTTCGCCACACCTCCCGCTATCAGAATGATTTTTCCTGCACTGGTCTCTCCCAGACCTTTAATCGCCGCTACGGTTGCACCCACATTGGTCGCTTTTGAATCATCGAAGAAGTCAACTCCATCGATGCAGGCAACCCATTCACACCGATGCGCCAGACCGGCGAACCCGGTCAGCGTCTCCAGCATGCCCTCGAGGGGAAAGTCCGCTGCCAATCCGATCGCCAGACTTGCCAGAGCATTCAGGTAATTGTGCATTCCCTTGATCTTCAGGTCTTCAGCACGCAGCAGGGGTTTTGTTCCCCACGTCAGATAGGTTTGGCCACTCCGGCCTGTCAAGCCCAGTTCGTATTCAGAGGTGGGAGCACTTGTGCCGAAACTCCATGTGGATGTATCCGGGAGACCAAACTCGAATACCTGGTCTCGGTTTATGACTGCCCTCTCACATCCCTCGAAAATCCTGCCCTTGGTCCCATAGTAATGATCCTGACTCGCGTACCTGTCGAGGTGATCGGGGCTCAGGTTGAGAACCACAGCAATCTGCGCATGCAGTGCCTCAACTGTCTCCAGTTGAAAACTAGATATTTCCAGCACATACAAGTCATGATCGGATGACAAGAGGTCCAGTGCGGGAAGTCCCAGGTTACCGCCAACACCTGTGTCTCTGCCACTGTCCAGTGCCATCTGCCCTACCATGGTGGTCACGGTACTCTTACCGTTCGAACCGGTGATGGCAATCACGGGCTTCGCCACGACTCTGCTGAATATTTCGATGTCGCCGCTTACCTTAATGCCGGCCGCCACTGCGTTCTGGATCTCAGGCGTACTGAGGGGCACTCCTGGACTGACGACGATTTCATCTGCGCTGAGCAACATCTTCTGATTCAGTTTGCCGGTGCTCACGGTCACCGCAGGGAACTCCTGTTTGAATTGTGCCAGCAATAGCGGGGATCTATCCTGATCCAAAACTTCGAACGGGACTGCCTGTGACGAAAAGTAACGTGCACAGGAATAACCGGTTTTCCCCAGACCAACAATCACCTTCTTACTCCCGCTTACCATCTCACTAACAAAACCACTATGCTCTTTGAGATCCTAACGCTATCTCTACCTGTTCATAATCACTGAAAGGTCTCTTGACGCCGGCTACCTCCTGATAATCCTCATGTCCCTTGCCGGCAATGAGAACCACATCGTTGACATCGGCTGCATGGATTGCGTACTCAATCGCTCTGGATCGATCCGAATCCACATGTACTTTGTCTGGTTCAGCGACACCCTCCATGATCTCGTCCATGATCCCTTCAGAGTCTTCCCGGCGGGGATTGTCATCGGTCAAGACGATGTGATCTGACAACCTGGCTGCTATTCCACCCATCTCCGGCCGTTTTCCCCTGTCTCTGTCTCCACCGCAGCCAAATACGCACCACAATTCACCAGTGCAATGTTCACGAAGCGCCAGCAGAGCTTGCTCCAATGCATCAGGTGTGTGGGCAAAATCTATGACTACTGTGGCACGGTCGGGATGGTCGATTCGGTCCATCCTGCCCCTTATGTTCTTTATGTCCGACATGGTTGACAGAATGTATTCCAGCGTGTTGCCCTCGGTGCCCAGCACACACAGTACAGCCAACAGATTGCTTAAGTTGAACCTGCCGTACAGCGACGACTCTAGCCAACCACTCCCCCAGGGAGTCGTAACGTGCGAAGACATTCCCTTCTCATGAAAGCTCATGTCTTCACAGAAAACGTCTGCACCCTTGTCCTCAAGGCTATAGCATATTCTATTGATCTTTTCGGGCAGGGATTTCTGAAGCTCAAGCCCAAAAGGATCGTCGATATTCAAAACTGCCGACTCAACACTCGGCATCTCAAACAGGATTCGCTTGCTTGATTTGTACTGCAACAGATCACCGTGGTAATCCAGATGGTCTCTGGTCAAGTTTGTCAGAACGGCAATCTTTACGTCAGTACCGTTCAGCCGCCCCTGAACTAATCCGTGTGAAGATGCTTCAATCGCAACTGCCTCGGCTTGCTGCAGGTTGATCTCAGACAGAAACTGCTGCATCCGAATGGCATCCGGCGTGGTCAGACCGAATGGCGTTAGATCGGGGGGCACGCCATACCCCAGGGTCCCGATGACCCCACACTTTGTGCCAAGGACTGTCAGCGACGTGGCAATGAAGTGACTGCAGGAGCTCTTGCCGTTGGTACCGGTTACGGCAATAACGTCCATCTTCCTTGAAGGATCGTCAAAGAATCGACTGGCTATCTCGCCTGATCTGGCAGTCAGCTCTTCCACTTCGATCATGGGAACCGAGCGTTTGACTAAGTTCTCTTTCCAACCGGATTCATACAAAACGGCAGCAGCCCCACTTGCCACGGCCGCATCGATATAGTGGCGCCCGTCTGTTTCAGAGCCCGGCACAGCCAGAAATAACTCACCCTCCTGAACCAATCGGCTGTCCTGCTGGATGCCATTGATCGTCACATCTTCCTCGTTAACGAAGCCGGGCAGAATCTGACTGATTTTCTTTTCAACCCGTTTGACCTGCATGGCTAAGCCGCCTTCTTGAAATCGTCAGGAGGCACGTTTAGCAGCCGCAGCGCACCTGCCATGACTCTCGAAAAAACAGGGGCTGCGATGGAACCGCCACCAAACTCATCGCTTTTTGGGTCGTTGATGAGTACAACGGCAACCAGTCTTGGATGCTCTACCGGCGTTACACCTACAAAGAACGCCAAATGGTGATCGGTGACATAGCCGCTGGAGCCAACTTTTCTGACCGTACCGGTCTTACCGGCTACCGTGTATGAGTCCACCTTTGCCCTGCGCCCAGTGCCCTCGGTAACGACCCGCTTGAGTATCTGGAGCACTTGCGCGGCCACCTTCTCATCCAACACGCGCTGTGTTTGGCGCACGGATCTCTTCACGAGTGAGATCTGTTTCTTGACGCCACCACTGGCAATCACCAGGTATGCTCTGGCGAGTTGAAGTGGTGTCACGCTCAACCCATATCCATAGGCGAACGTGGCTCTTTCTATATCGTTCCAGTTTCTTCGGTTGGGCAGGTAACCGGCACTTTCCCCGGGAAAGCCTGCACCGGTAGTCTCACCCAAACCCAACTCGTGGAACATATTCCACATATCCTGTTCGTTGAGGCTCAACGCGATTTTGGTGATCCCCACCTGGCTCGATTTGGAGATCACGGAAGCCACATCCAGAACGCCGAGGTTGCTGGGATCACTGATCATCTTGTTGTTCACTCGGATGGGTGCAGTGTCGATCTTGGTGTGGGGTGTATATTTTCCTGACTGCAAGGCGACCGCCAAGGTGAACGGCTTGACGGTAGAACCCGGTTCAAACAGATCGATCACTGCCCTGTTGCGAACGAATGCGGCTTCCAGGCTGGATCGATCGTTCGGATTGAAAGAGGGTTGATTCACCATCGCCAATACTTCCCCATTTTCCACGTCCAGAATGACAATGGATCCTGACTCGGCTTTGTATCTCTGCATGGCCGTCTTCAATTCTCGATAGGCGTGGTACTGGACTCTCAGATCCAGACTTAGCGCTAGTGTCCGTCCTGCCTCAGCGTCCTCAAGTGGCTTGATGTCTCTAACAATCTGGCCATACCGGTTCTTCAACACCTTTTTCTTGCCGGGAGTTCCGCGCAGCCAATCGTCAAACGCCAATTCAAGTCCCTCTTGGCCTTCATCATCTATGTTCGTAAAGCCGAGCACTTGTGCTGCGACCTCTCCAGCCGGATAGAATCTGTGATACTCGCGTTGCACGTACACGCCAGCAACCGCCAACGAGAGGATCTTGTCTACTTGCAGAGGCGGTAGATGTCGCCTGAGATATATAAAGTCTCTGTCCTGGTTCAGTAGAAGTCTGTTCTCAAATGTCGCAACTTCCACCCCCAGAGAGAGGGCCAGCGCAGCAAGGTCGTCTTCGGACTTGATCAGTTCCTTGGGATCTGCCCATACTGATCCCACCGGACTGCTTATCGCCAGGGGTTTTCCCTGCCTGTCCTGAATCATGCCTCGATGAGCGAAGATTTTCTCAGTTCGCACGGTTCGGGCATCTCCCTGGCCCTGCAGAAAATCGCGTTTAACTGTATGCAGCATTAGTACGCGGGCGATCAGGACCCCACACAGCAGGACCAGAGCCACACGAACCAAGTGGTATCTGAACAGATTTATGCTAGTGGTTTGTTTGCCCAATTATGGTAGTCCTGAATGATTCGAATGCTGAATATTCATCAAGCGTTCACCTACTGTCCTTAGCGTATTCCACCAGGATGACATCACCTGCCGCCGGGGTCTTCATTGCCAGGCGTGACTCGGACAGATTCTCTACGCGGCTGTATTCAGACCAAGCGCTCTGCTCGAGCAGCAGCTTCTCATACTCACTCGCCAGCACGTCCTTGTGTTTCTGAAGGTCCTGCAATTGGCTATACAACTGACGATTTAAATGAGTCACATAGATAACGCTCAATGCAGATCCAACCGTCAGAACCAAGGCAACCAGAGTCAGGACAATGGAACGCTGCAGCATCCATCTAAACAGCTCCACCAAGATCGATCCCTTGAGCATTGCTCAGCCTTCTATCAAGTCTGTCACACGATCTTCTCTGCTACTCTCATCACTGCACTTCGCGCGCGTATGTTGACTGCGATCTCTTCTCGACTCGCTCTGATGGCCTTACCGATGTGCTTTAGCTTCCTGCTTAACTGCGCATCTCGGACGGGTAACCGCGCGGGAAAGGGATCACCCCTGTGATGATCACGGATGAAGCGTTTTACAATGCGGTCTTCCAGGGACTGAAAACTGATAACGACCAGCCTGCCGCCCTTGTTCAATTGTTGCAGCGCTGCCTGCAGACATTTCTCGAGATCGCCGAGTTCATTGTTGATGAATATTCTGATCGCCTGAAAACTCCGGGTGGCCGGATGCTTCTTCCTCTCCCGCGTTGGCACCGCCTCTTCGATAATTCTGACCAACTGGCCGGTAGTTTCGATCGGTGCATCTATGCGGCTGCGGACGACAGTGCGTGCGATGCGTCGGGAGAACTTCTCTTCGCCGTATTTCCATATAACGTCAGCCAGTTGCCCCTCTTTCACGCTGGCCAGCCACTCGGCTGCCGTCACACCACTGGATTGGTTCATCCTCATGTCCAGAGGACCGTCGTGCTCAAAACTGAATCCGCGCTGGCCATTTTCCAACTGTGGCGAAGAGACACCCAGATCCATCAACACACCGCTCAGTGGACCGAGGCCTACCTGCGACGCGTGTTCCTTCAGATCCGCAAAGGAACCATGCACTGCAGTCACTCGACCGTCAGACCCGTACAGCCTGTTGGCATGCTCGATTGCCTGCAGATCCTTATCAATCACCAGTAACCGCCCCTGCGGATTCAAGAACTCCAGAATCGCTTCTGTATGACCACCACGACCGTAGGTACAGTCAACATATTCGCCGTCTGCATCTCGCACCAGCGCCTGCACCGACTCCTTCTGCAACACTGCTCTGTGAGCTTCCATCGCCCTATCAGAACACCCAGTCCATGGAACTCTTACAGAGACAACGAGCGCAGTTCAGCGGGTATCTCCAACTCGGCCTGGTCTTCCAGCCAGCTCTCCCTGCGCTCCAACCAATAGGCTTCACTCCACAGTTCCAACTTGCCTCCTTGTCCCAACATCACGACCTTCTTTTCCAACCTGGCATACTCCCGTAGCGGTATCGGCAGCAAGATTCTGCCGCTGCCATCCATTACAATATCTGTGGCATGACCTATCAGCAGTCGCTGCACCCGTCGCGCAGCCGGATTAAAACTTGGCAAAGCTTCAACTTTTCGTTCAATATCTTCCCATTGGGGTAGTGGATAGATCAGCAAACACCGTTCATCGGTATCGATGGTGACGACGATCTGACCATCACAGTGCTCAGCGAGGCGGTCACGGTAGCGAGTCGGAATCGCTAGCCTCCCCTTGGCATCCAGATTGATAGCACTAACACCACGAAACATGATTGATCCACTAACGCCTAATCACCACAAATCGACACTTATTCCCACTTTTTCTCACGTGACACTGTATAAGCGGTCAACCTTGAATAGTCAAGAGACTTTGAATTCGATTTCAGCTCGATTTGTCGTTAAAACACAATAACTTAGGACGCTCTTGGAAACTGTTTCGCAGAAAAGGTCAGAAAGAGCTTGAATACAAAAAGATAAAGAGAAAAGTTAAAGTAATTTCTTAGATATTGAAGTTTTTAGAATCATTTCTTATAAAACTACGAATATATATAACAAAAGAGTCAGCCTGTAAGCCGGGTTCTGTCGTGGACAACCATTCATCTGGGATGCATGTCACCATGCACCTCTAGCGACCTACCCGAATCCAGCATGCGGGCCACATCATAGGATTCCTATTTGGTCTTGCTCCAGGTGGGGTTTACCGTGCCACGGCATGTTACCAGCCGTGCGGTGCGCTCTTACCGCACCTTTTCACCCTTACCGGCAGCCAAGGCTGCTTAGGCGGTTTGCTTTCTGTTGCACTTTCCGTAGGCTCGCGCCTCCCAGGAGTTACCTGGCACCTTGCCCTTCGGAGCCCGGACTTTCCTCTATCACCCGGATGGGCGACAGCGGTTGCCTGGCCAGCTCTTCAGCTACACAGCCTAATCCCGATTTGATCTATGCTCAATAGGACAATGGCCAGTGCTACCCTTCTGTGAATCGGGAGGGCTCAGTCTTGTCCGGGGCTTCTCTTGCCTTTACCGCGGTCCTTGGTGCCTTTTGGGGCGCCGTTCCCGATCGCCACTCCCGGTCGACCGCTCCCGGCGGCTAGTCTTTACCCCGGATCTTGACGGTTAAGGGATACAGATCTTTTTTCTTTGCACCCGTCAGTTGGTTGGCAATGTGCACCGCCTTTTTGGGAGCCAGTTCCGCTAACAGAAGTTCCAGCAGTTTTTCTGTTTCATAGAGTGAACTGATCTGTTTCACTCCTTGGACCAAGATAACAAACTCCCCTTTCTGAGTTAGTTCGCCATCCTGAACCTGTTCGATCAGCTCCGCCAGAGTGGCTTTTCTGATCTCTTCGAAAACCTTGGTCAGTTCACGGGCGACGCTCACCGTCCTTTCCCCGCCAAAGACGTTCGCCATCTCCTTCAGAGTCACCAGGACTCGATGCGGCGCTTCCAGGTACACGATGGTCCTCGTTTCCTGTTCCGCTTCTTTCAGTCTGGTGATGCGCGCGGTTCTGCCGGTGGGCAAGAAACCTTCGAACAGAAAACGATCGCACGGAAGCCCTGACACGCTGAGGGCCGTCGTCACAGCACTCACACCGGGAATCGGGATCACCTTGATGGCAGACTCCTGCGCCATTTTGACAAGCAGGTAGCCTGGGTCAGACACCAGCGGCGTACCGGCATCGGAAATGAGAGCCACATGGGTTCCCACCATCATTTTAGCGATCAAAGACTCTGATACCTGTGCCTCGTTGTGATCGTGATACGAGACGACCCGGGTCTTGATGGCGAAGTGGTCGAGTAGTCTGCGACTGTGTCTGGTATCTTCTGCTGCGATTAGATCGACCTCGCCAAGCGTTCTGATTGCCCTGGCGGTCATATCTTCAAGATTTCCGATGGGGGTCGCTACGATATACAGATTGCCCCGTGCACTCATCAGCAGTTCCTGGCCACGCCACTAAGTTTCCGCCCGCCATGTCCTACGGCTTGAGGGGAGATAATCTCACCTGCAATGCTTACTGTATCCGACGCCGGTATCGTTGCGTATCTCTTTCGTTGCATGCAGACAGTTGGGATAATATCCGATTAGCAATTGTCATACGATACAATGACAGTCCAGATGAGTGCAAAAGTCGAACATCACAATCTGCCCGGCAGGCATACGCTTGCAGTCATCTGCCTGTTGCTCCTGACCAGTTGCTCTTCCCAACCCGAATCACCTCGCAAACCGATAGCCAGGGATGCCGCAGGAATTCCGCTGGGAGATATCCAAAGTCTACTGATGGCAGCGGAAAACAGCCCTTCGCAGCAAGCACAGAACTATCGACTCAGGGCTGCCAAATTAGCTCTGGATGGTGAACAGATCTCCCAGGCGGGAGTTATCCTGTCGATCATTTCATCAAGTTCCCTTAACACAGAATCGAGAGCCCTTTATCTGGAGTATCAGGCACTCCTTTCCTTGGCTCAAAATCAGCCCAATGAAGCACTCGACTGGTTGTCTTCGGATATTCCCCTGGCGCGGGAAAACCAGCTCAGATTTGGTGAGTTGAGGGCCCAGGCTTACTATCAATCGAGGCGTTTTCTGGCCAGCGCGAAGGAGCGCATATTCTATGACCCGCTGCTCGACAATGACAAGAAGGTGCAGAACCATGGCGAGATCTGGAAGTCCTTGATGGAATTGCCGGTTCGCACACTCACCAACCTCGCCAAAGAAGCCCTGACAAGCGATCTGAGGGGATGGCTGTCCCTCACAGCAATGTCAAAACAATACCAGGATGATCTCGACCGGCAACTCCAGGAACTGAAAAAGTGGCAGCAGATCTGGAGCCATCATCCGGCTACAACCCAGCTACCTGAAAGATTGAGCATGCTGACAAACCTCGTTAGAGAAAAGCCTAAACGAATCGCTCTACTGCTGCCGCTACAGGGCAATCTGGCACCGTATGGCCGAGCTATCAGAGACGGTTTTCTGGCAGCGCATTATCAATCCGTCAAACTGGGCCAGGATTCCCCCGCTATCGCAATATTCGACACATTCTCAGTTGATGTAATTGAAAAGTACAACGCTGCCGTGGCGAATGGCGCAGAGTTCGTAGTCGGTCCTCTCGACAGGGAGAATGTATCGAGGCTGAGTGAAGCGGATGATCTGTCCGTTCCCGTGCTTGCTCTCAACAGGATACAAGCCCCTCTACAGCCGACCAAGACTATCTATCAGTTCGGTCTGGCTCCTGAAGATGAGGTCATTCAGGTGGCGAATCAAGCATGGCGTGAAGGCTTTCGGCGGGCACTGGTGTTGACCCCTGATAACGATTGGGGACGGCGTAATTTTGGCGCCTTCCTCGATCGATGGTTATATCTTGGTGGCGATATCGCCGACAACAAGGTATTTACCAGCCAGAAGGATTATTCGAAGCTGGTACGGTCGTCACTGCATGTGGATGCCAGCGACAGACGTGCAGACGATCTCAGAAAGACCATCAGGGCGCCCTTTGAGTTCGATCCAAGAAGGAGGCAGGATATTGACTTCATCTTCCTGTTGGCAACGCCGTTACAAGCTCGCGGCATCAATCCGACAGTCGCGTTTTTCTTCGCTGAGGATCTGCCCATATACTCTACCTCCCACATTAACGACAACTCTGAATCGCGTATCGACTACATGGATCTGAACGGCATCCGCTTTTGCGACATCCCATGGAACCTGACTCGTTCAAATTATCTGCAGCTCCAAATCCAATCGAAGTGGGAGGGTGCTCGCACAAGCCTGGCTCGTTATTATGCGTTTGGTGTTGACGCCTATCACCTGTTGCCGCGCTTGCAGCAGCTAGAAGAAATTCCAAATGACCGGATTTTCGGATCGACCGGTGTACTCAGTCTGAATGATCAAAGGGTGGTCAACCGTCGGTTGATGTGGGCACAAATCAAAGATGGCCAGGTAACTCCTGTTCCGATCGTTGTTGAAATGCAGAGCAGCAAGTGACTATGGATGAAGCAGGTGAATGGATTAGAAACAGGAAAACAGGCGGAAACTGTCGCGCTGAAGCATCTTCGTAAGAATGGCTTGACGTTGATAGAACGTAACTATAGATGTCGATTGGGTGAGATAGATCTAATCATGAAGCACAGAGATCTGTTGGTATTCATCGAGGTCAGATTCAGGAAGAGCGATCAGTTTGGCAGCGGCGCGGAGAGCGTGGACTATCACAAAAAAAGAAAATTGATATTGACCGCCAAACACTTCCTTGCCTTACATCGACGATACGGAAAACATGACTGTCGATTTGACGTCATATCGGCAAGTCCTGCTGCGAGTGCAGTGCCTCGTGCCGCGCTTTCAGACATGCAAATCGAGTGGTTCCAGGATGCTTTCCAGAACGACTGATGACCGAATAGAGGTCCTCGCAGCAAGCTACAGGCTATTCAAGGAGTCAATATGAAGCGGATTTGGGTATTCGGCTTGAGTGGCATACTTCTCCTCAACGGCTGCTCGACGATGATGCGGATAACCTCACAGGAATCAGAAAACTACGGCAAACGTACCTGGGGCGCTGTCATCCAAGACCAGACTATTGAGTCACGGGCCAGGATAAATATTGCTGAAGCTGCACCGGAACTTGCGGATGCCCACGTGGTCGTGGTTAGTTTCGACGGTGTAGTGCTTCTTGCCGGTCAGGTAGCATCCGAGGAATTGAAGGACGTGGCAGCAAACGCCGTCAAGAACATGAGGAAAATAAGCAAGATCCACAATGAACTCAGTGTTTCCGGCCCGACCTCCTTGGTGGCCCGCAGCAACGACGCCTGGCTGACCGTTAAAATCAAGTCTCACATGGCAACCGATAAAGATGTTGACGCCAACAGGGTCAAGGTTGTAACGGAGAACGGCGTCGTTTACTTGATGGGTCTACTAACTCGCGATGAAGCTGAGGCAGCGGTCGACCTTACTCGCCAGACCTACGGCGTACAGAAAATCGTCAAGGTGTTCCAGTATGTTAACTAGCCGTCGGATACCTGGACTACTTGATCACTTTTAGATCGGGCGATCCTTTTTTTCGTTTTTTGCCTGACGGTGGTTCCGGGGCGTCCTCAGCCTTTGGAAACCACATCCCTTGTCCGTTCTCGTTTGCATAAATGGCCATCACTGCATGCATGGGGGCATGTATTTCGTGGCGTATGCCTGCAAACCTGCCGCTGAATTGAATCGACTCATCGCCCATTTGCAGATCCCGTATTGCTGAAGGCGATATGTTCAGAACGATCTGCCCATCCTTGACAAAATCCTGTGGCACAGAAGTATCGCCATCAAGGGCATTGATAACGACGTAGGGTGTGCAGCGATTGTCCAGAATCCAGTCATACAATGCGCGGAGAAGGTAGGGCACTGATGAGGTCATGGCCATCGATCAATCCATCCGGGGCACGCCAGACCGGGTCACGCCAAAACGCCCTAGTCTCTCATGTCCAACTCCGCTTCGGACAGGCTCGCCTGAAACGAATCTCGATCGAAAATTCGGTCCATATAGGCCTGTATGGGTTTGGTCTGTCGAGTCGGAAGATCGATGCCCATTACAGGTAAACGCCATAGTATAGGGGCGACGCAGCAGTCGACCAGGGTGAATTCGTCGCTCATGAAAAAGGGTCTGTCACTGAAGATGGGAGCTATACCGATCAGGCTTTCTCTGAGTTCCTTTCTGGCTCTCTCGATCACGGTTTCTTTCGATCTGCCCGCAACGATGGTATCGACCATACCACACCAGTCCCTCTGAATCCGGTACACATACAGTCGGCTCTGGGCCCGGGCAACCGGGTAAACAGGCAACAGTGGCGGATGCGGGAAGCGTTCATCCAGATACTCCATAATCACCTGTGCTTCATAGAGAACGAGGTCTCTGTCGATCAGGGTTGGTAGACTGTTGTATGGATTGAGATCGGCGAGGTCTTCCGGCTTATTGGCCGGATCCACATCGATTATTTCTACTGCAACACCCTTCTCAGCAAGAACCAACCTGACTCTCTGGCTGTAATGATCCAAACCATCAGAGTAAAAAATCATCGATGCATGTTTGGCAACTACGCCCATCGTTTCACCTCACAATAAATGATAGTCAATACAACAGACCGGCAAATCTGCACCCCGATATGTTTCCAGATAGGGACGAGATGCAGGCCCGTTACGCGTTCCCTGACAAGGACAGACGGTTAGACAACCGAAGTGAGATACCGACATGTATTTTATCATTATCTCCTCAGTAGGGGGCTAACTCTCCATACTGGTGGTTGAATCCTCGTTGGATCGTAGCTCGACCGCCTCCAACAAAAAAGCCGGATTGGGATTCCGGCTCGCGACACTTTGAATAGTTGTAATCCAGCTGACAGCTACGACAGCTACTATCTCTTGGAATATTGGGGTCGCTTACGGGCCTTGCGCAAGCCTACTTTCTTTCGTTCTACCACCCTTGCATCCCGAGTGACCCAGCCTGCCTGTCGCAGGGCGGGTCTCAGGGTCTCATCGTATTGTATCAGAGCTCTCGTGACACCATGGCGGATGGCACCGGCCTGACCAGAGCCGCCTCCTCCCTTGACGGAAATTCGCAGATCAAACTTATTGCTCATCTCTACAAGTTCCAGCGGCTGTCGCACGATCATCCGTGCAGTTTCACGTCCGAAATACAGGTCCAGTGGCCGGTTGTTGACGACGATCTCGCCCTTACCGGAGGTCATGTAAACTCTGGCTCTGGCAGATTTGCGCCTTCCGGTTCCATAGTTTTGTGGCATAGATCGATCCTGACTGCTAATTCAGCTGTTTGGGTTGCTGGGCCGTGTGAGGATGTTCAGCGCCCGCATATACTTTCAGTTTGCCAAGGATGCTTCGGCTCAATCGGTTCTTGGGCATCATGCCCTTCACCGCCAGTTGGATCACCTTTTCCGGCGTATGACGAATCATCTCCTCGAACGAAATCGCTTTCATTCCCCCTGGATATCCGGAATAGCGATGGTAGATTTTGTCTCGGGTTTTGTTGCCGGTTACCTTTACCTTCTCGGCATTGACGACGACGATGTAATCCCCGGTATCCACATTGGGGGTGTACTCCGGCTTGTGTTTGCCTCTAAGCCTGGTGGCAATATCGGTTGCCAATCGACCCAACGTTTTGTCGGTCGCATCGATTAGATACCAATCATGCTTTGCGGTCTCAGCTTTGGCACTAAAGGTCTTCACTTATACTCAATTCAAGGGATTTCGGCGAGGCGCGCATATTACCGAAGACTGCCCGCTTTTACAAGAAATTCATGTCACAAATGAAGAGCTGATACCAAGGGACGTGAGCTTCTACGGACCTTTCTGTAGCAGAAATCAGTCGTTCTCGCGCATGCTCGGATTGCCGTTAATCCTCGTTCTGCCCGGCGGCGCGATACTCTGCCGACAACGCATGGGCTATCAGGCCCTCCTGCCTTGCCAAGGTAGCCGCAATGCCACCCAATTTGGCAGCTCCCTTGGGCGAACACTTGATCAGTGAACTGCGTTTCTGGAAGTCATACACCCCAAGGGGCGAGGAGAATCTCGCAGTACCGGATGTGGGTAATACATGGCTGGGGCCAGCCACATAGTCACCAATCGATTCTGCGCTGTAGGATCCCACGAAAACAGCGCCGGCGTGTCGCACCTGCGGCAGCAGCGAATCCGGATCAGCTACCGAGAGTTCCAGGTGCTCAGGTGCAATCTCATTGGCGAGGGCAATGGCTTCCTGCAGATCAGTCACCTTGACTATTGCACCTCGCCTTTGCAGTGATTGAGCGATGATGTTGGACCTCTCCATCTCTTCCAATCGGACTTCCATGCGTTGCGTGACGCTGGACAGCAGTTCGCCATCCGGTGATATCAGAATCGCCTGTGCGTCTTCATCGTGTTCCGCCTGTGCAAACAGATCCATAACGACCCAGTCGGGATTGGCACTGCCGTCTGCCACCACTACCACCTCTGAGGGTCCGGCTATGATATCGATACCCACCTCGCCAAAGACCAACCGTTTTGCGGTCGCGACATAGATATTGCCGGGACCGACGATCTTATCCACCTTGGGCACCGTCTCTGTGCCATAGCTCAAAGCTGCTATGGCCTGTGCCCCGCCGATGGTAAACAGCTGCCGCACACCGGATATCGACGCGGCCGCCAACACCACTTCACTGATTTCGCCTGCGGGACTCGGAACAACTGCGATGATCTCCTCCACGCCCGCCACCTGCGCCGGTACGGCACTCATCAGGACAGACGAGGGATAGCTGGCCTTGCCTCCCGGAATGTAGATTCCCACCCTCTGCAGGGGATTAACTAGCTGCCCAAGTTCAGTTCCATCCTCATCGGTATAGCTCCAGGATTCCTCCTTTTGTCTCGAATGGAACGAGTAAATACGCCTGGCTGCCTGTTCCAATGCCGCCAGGACCTCTGCATCGATTTTCCCCCTGGCTTCCTTCAGTCGCTCGCTGCCAATGGTCAACTCAGGCATGCTGGTCACTACCGTACCGTCCAAACGATTGGTTAAAGCCACCAGGGCATCATCACCCTTGTCACGAATCTGGGCCAGGATATCAACGACAACGGCCACGACCTCACGTTCCTGTTTGGACTTCCTGCCAAGCAATCGCTGGAAGTCAGCCCGAAAACCGGCATCCTCACTGTCAAGATAATTGGTAACCTGTTGCATGGCTGACCTCCCCGGGTGTTTCGAGGACCTGGCTGTCAAAACCCGGACAATGCTGCAACCCAATCAGGCGGCAATCCGCTTTACGTTAGCCCCGAGCAGTTGCAGCTTTTCTTCGATCTGCTCATAGCCCCGATCAATGTGGTAGATTCTATCCACGATCGTGTTCCCCTCAGCTACCAGTCCCGCAATAACCAGGCTGACTGAGGCGCGCAGATCATTTGCCATTACCGGGGCTCCTTTCAGCAGCTCTACCCCCTCCACATAAGCGGTAGTACTGTTCGCTTCCAGCTTGATTCTGGCACCCATGCGATTCATCTCGTGAATATGCATGAATCGATTCTCGAACACGGTTTCGGTAACCGTAGCGGAGCCTTCTGCAATGCAGTTCATGGCCATTATTTGGGCCTGCAGGTCGGTGGGAAAAGCTGGGTACGGAGATGTCACCAGACTGACCGCCTTGGGCTTTCTGCCCTTCATATCCAATTCGATCCAATCCTTCCCACAGGAGATCTCCGCCCCTGCATCTGCAAGTTTCAGCAGAACGGCTTCAAGGTGATCCGGTTGAGCGTCCTTCAATTTGACGTGCCCACCGGTTGCGGCCACTGCTATCAGGAAGGTGCCGGTCTCTACCCGATCGGGTATGACACGGTGGCGGCACCCTTTCAGTTCTTCAACCCCATTGACTACGATAGTGTCGGTGCCCTGGCCTTCAATGTCCGCACCCATCGATATCAAGCAGTCCGCCAAGTCGACAATCTCCGGCTCCCTGGCGCAGTTTTCCATTACGGTACGTCCTTCGGCGAGCGTCGCCGACATCATAATGTGTTCGGTCCCACCCACGGTTTTTACATCAAACAATATATGTGCACCCTTCAGTCGTCCCTTGACCGATGCTTTGACATAGCCATCTTCCATATATATGTCGGCACCCATTGCAGTCAGGCCCTGCAGGTGTTGATCGACTGGGCGCGGCCCGATGGCACATCCACCAGGCAGGGAGACTTCGGCCTGACCATAGTGTGCCAGCATAGGTCCGAGCACCAGGAATGAGGCGCGCATGGTCTTAACCAACTCGTACGGGGCTGTGAACTGCTTTATGGTGTTGGCATGAACTTCGATATTGCGCTTTTCATCAATGACCATCTCTACACCCATGCAGCCCAACAACTCAATCATGGTTGTAATATCATGCAGGTGCGGTACGTTACAGATGGTTACCGGTTCGTTGGACAAAAGAGAGGAAGTCAATATGATCAGAGCTGAGTTCTTGGCGCCGGATATGCGGAGTTCACCGTCTAGCTTCGTTCCACCGGTAATCAGTAGTTTATCCATACCATCTCCTTATCTTTGAATGACTTCTGCGTCCGTTGCTGCCATCGGCGCGACATTTAGGTTGCCCCCTTCTCAGCAGGTGTCAAGGTGGTCATCATTACCGCATGTATTTCGCCGCTTTTGATCTTCTCATTCAAGTGACCATACACCATCTGCTGTCTTTTCACTTTCGTCAGGCCCTCAAAAACGTCACCGACAATAGTCACTTTATAGTGCCCCTCTTCTCCTTCTACCTCAACGTCGCATTCTTTGAACGGATCAGCTAACAGATCTCTAATCTCATTTGAATTCATAATTTAACACCCAAAGGGCAGCCGTTGGCTGCTTTAATCTTTGAAACCGTCATCTAACAGATCTTTGATGTCGTTTGAAGTCATAATTTAACACCCAAAGGGCAGCCGTTGGCTGCTCATTCTTTGAAACCGTCATCTAACAGATCTTTAATCTCATTTGAATTCATAATTTAACACCCAAAGGGCAGCCGTTGGCTGCTTCAATTCTTGAAACCGTTATCCAACAGTTCCTTTATTTCATCTGAGTTCATAATTCAGTACCCCAAAGTGCAGCTGTCAGCTTCCAGCGACCAAAACTCGATCCTCAAAACCCAACTCGATACTGGTAGCTGTTAACTAAGCCAGCAGCCAGAGGCTGTTAGCTGGACCCTCAACCGAAGTTGAGTATTTCTCCTATATCAGAGATTCCGGCGATCTTTCTCAGTCGTTCAGGTGGGTTTAGATACACAATCTGCTTGTCCGCCGCTTCCGCCAGGCGCAGCCAGGATATCAACAGTGCAAGCCCGGCACTACCCTCAAAGAGAGCGTCTGACAGGTCGACTCTGCTCTCATCCGGCCCACCTGTTATCAGTAAAGCGCCTTTGTCTCTTAAACGAGGCACGCTCGACAGGGACAGTGTACCGGTCACTTTAAGGTCACCCCGCCCGAGCTCAAGGATCTGCGCGCTATCCATCGACCACTACTCTGCCTTTGCCTCGGGATTCCAGCCATCGATCACCTTATCGATATCTCCCTTCTGTGCTGCCATGTCCTGCCTGAATTTATCTCTGAACTGCAATCCAAGATTGATGCCGTTTACTTTAACATTGATCAATTTCCACTGGCCGTCAGTCAACGCGGTCGTGTAATCCACCGGATACAAAGTGCCATTCTTGCTGTGCACGACCATCTTGACTACCGCTTGATCCGCCCTCTTTGGCTTGCCTTTTCTGGGGGGCAGGATCGCGATGCGCTCATTGTCGAATTCAACCAACGCCTTCGCGTAGGTCTTGATCAGACCATCTTTAAACACCAGTTTGAATTCTTCCTTCTGTGCGGCAGTCGCGTTTCTATAGTATTTTGCCATAACCCTGCGAGAAAACCTGTTCAGGTCGATGTAGGGAACTATGGCGCTCTCCACCTCATAGTAAACTCTGAGCGGCTCCTTTGCATAAAGGTGTTTCACCTCGGCCAGCTTTTGCAGCAGATGGTCAGTTGCATTCTGTATCGTTTCGTGAGCGTTGATGCCAGCAGGCGTACCTGCTGCAGGCGCCCCTGCAGCCTGTAAAGCCACGAAAACCAAAGAAAACGTCAAGAGAACCAGACTATTCAGTTCTCGCCAATCTATTCTCCTCATACGTGTATCTCACTCATCAAATGCTTTCAGGAGGAACTGACCGATCAACTCCTCCAAAACCAGTGCCGATTGTGTGTCGGTAATCTCGTCACCATCTTCTAACAACTCCTCGTCCGCGCCGAGCACCAGTCCGATGTATTTACCTCCCAGAAGCCCCTCCGTCAAAATGGCTGCCGTCGTATCACTGGTCAGTTGATCGACGCTTGCGTTCATCTCTATTCGGACCAGAGCAGTAAAGTCTTCCTGATCCAGCTTGATTTCAGCAACTTTGCCAACCACCACACCTGCCACGCTAACCTTCGCCCGGATGGCGAGTCCACCTATATTTTCAAACCTGGTGTAGATGCTATAGCTGTTGGTGGCAGCGCCAACATCGAACCCACTGACTTTGACCGCAAGAACTATCAACGAAAAGATGCCCGCCAGCATGAACGCACCTACGCTGATTTCCACAGTTCTCATCTGCATGCTAATCCATCCTCGTTAGTTATCGTTTAGAACCCAAACATCACCAGTGTCAGGAAGAAGTCCAGTACCAGGATGGCCACAGAGGAGTAGACCACCGTCTTGGTGGTCGCAGATGCAATCCCCTCCGAAGTAGGCACCGTATCGTAGCCTTCAAAAACAGCTATCCAGGTGACCACAAGCCCGAATACAAAGGTTTTTACAATCCCTTTCAGGACGTGGTTGTTAAAGTCAACGCCTTCCTGCATCACTGACCAGAAAGCTCCTTCATACACACCCAGCCAATCGACACCCACCAACGAAGCACCCCAGATCCCCACCACGCTGAACATCAATGCCAGAATTGGCATAGAGATAAAGCCCGCCCAGAGTCTCGGTGCAACGATCCTGTGAAGTGAGTCCACACCGATCATCTCCATGCTGGCTAGCTGTTCTGTCGCCTTCATCAGCCCGATCTCGGCCGTCATTGCAGACCCTGCTCTACCAGCGAACAGCAAAGCCGAAACGACCGGCCCTATCTCCATTACCAGCACCATGGCCACCCCTAGGCCGAGGGCACTCTCTGATCCGTAGCGCACCAACTGGGTATATCCCTGTAATGCCAGCACCGCCCCAATGGAGAATCCGGACAGCACCGTAATGACAACGGACAGTACGCCAATCTGATAGATCTGTTGTATCACCAGAGGGGCGGAATTGCTGAGGTCCGGTTTTGTCCACAAGGACTGAGCCCAGATAACACCTGCGCGACCCAAGGTCGCCAGGATGACCAGGCTGGCCTGACCTATTTGGCGGAGTCTTCTCAACATCTCCCGCTCCTACGGACAAAACGCCCCATTATCCCCCATTCTTGAACAGATCTTCACGATAATCTTCGGCCGGATAGTGGAATGGCACCGGGCCGTCCGGCATGCCTTGAAGAAACTGCTGAACGCGAGGTGACGGATCATCCAATAATGATGCCGGCGTTCCGGAACCGATCACTTTGCCATCCGATACAACGTAAATATAGTCAGCAATGTCGGCAGTTTCCTGAATGTTATGGGATACCACGATGGTGGTCATGGCAAATGCTTCGTTCAAGGTTCTGATCAACTGCACGATCACACCCATGGCGATTGGATCCAGACCAGTGAAAGGTTCGTCGTACATTATGATCGCCGGATCCAATGCGATCGCTCTGGCCAGTGCAACCCGGCGCGCCATACCACCGGACAATTCGTTCGGCATCAGTTGCGTGGCCCCCCGCAATCCCACCGACTGCAGCTTCATGAGAACCAGATCTCTAATCATATCGTCAGACAGGTCGGTATGAATTCGCAGCGGGAAAGCCACGTTTTCAAATACGGTTAGATCGGTAAACAGAGCACCACTTTGAAACAGCATACCCATAGTCTTACGCACTTCAAATAGCGTCGCTCGATCGAGAGATGGAATATGGTATCCATTGACTACTATCTCGCCGGAGTCGGGCTTCAGTTGTCCCGACAGCAACCTTAGCAGGGTGGTTTTCCCGGACCCGCTGGGCCCCATGATGGCAACCACTTTGCCTTGGGGTATGCTAATCGACAAGCGGTCAAAAATCATTCTCGGTCCACGATAGTACTGCAGGTTCCGTATCTCGATAAATTCTTCTGTTATTTCAAGACTCACCATTCGTGAAAACTAACATCGAAACAGCTCTCCATGAAACACAATTGGGTTGCTGTGCATTCCTATGATTCATCTTAAAATACCCGGCTGTCAATTCAAGCTGATTGCGTTCTTGCAGGCCAAACAGGGACCACCCGTCGGTCCTGTCAATCCAAGCTGATTGCGTTCTTGCAGGCCAAACAGGGACCCCAATCGGGCTGGAAATTCACCTTGCAAATCATGGCAAATCCAATTCTAATGGTCCGTCTGTTTCATGACTATTCACTCACGAGGTATGCTGCTACTCTGTCTCGCACTTTTGATTGGATTCATAGTTTTGTTCTGGGGTGCGGACTTTTTTGTAGACGGAGCCGTCGCTACAGCCCGAAACCTGAACATCTCACCCATGTTCATTGGGCTGACCGTAGTTTCCCTGGGCACATCAGCACCTGAAATCTTCGTAGCCGCCATGTCGGCTTTTCAGGGCGCGCCTCAACTTGCAGTTGGTAATGCCATTGGCTCCAATATTGCCAACATAGGCATGGTACTCGGCATAACAGCTCTGCTGGTACCTCTCCCTTTCAGGATAGACGTACTCAGCCGCGATCTGCCGGTGCTGATTTTCGTAACGCTCTGTGCCGGTGCTGCTCTTCTAAACCTGTATCTCGGACCACTGGATGGTCTGCTGCTGATGGCCGGTCTGGTGATATTTATCATTCGCCTGATTGCAGAGCACCGCAGGAGTTCAAGTATGGAGGTCGCGGCGGGAATAACAGAGCTAGAGGACATGCCCGTCATGACCACCAAGAAAAGTCTTCTGGTTCTGCTCATGGGTCTGCTGCTGCTGCTTGGCAGTTCTGAAATTCTGGTGTACACAGCGGTTGAAATTGCCAGAACCATGGATATCAGTGAACTGATCATTGGACTGACAGTGATCGCAGTTGGTACCAGCTTGCCGGAATTGGTGGTGTCGGTAACGAGCGCCTTGAAAGGGCAAACGGATCTTGCTATCGGTAATATCGTCGGCTCCAATATATTCAACATCCTCGCCGTATTATCCCTCCCCTGTCTCATCGCCCCAACCACCTTTGAAGCCGAGATTTTCTGGCGAGACTACCTCTTAATGCTGATGATGACGGCATTGCTGGTTCTATTCGCCTATGGTGTTCACAGCAAAGCCAGAATAACCAGACTGGAAGGCGGATTCCTGTTGATGGTATGGATCACGTACTTATTTTCCCTCTATAGTTCTGCTCAAGGACCCGGATAACCAACTGCGAGCTGCGAAAGCCAGCAAGAAACCAAACTTTGTGCCCCACCTCGGGCAGCGGCCAACTTTTCCCCTGTCATGAGGTCAAAAGGACAAGGTGCAACCCACTAATTCCAGAGAAGTAACGGTTGAACAGTAGAACAATCCTGTTAGTGGCATTGCTGGTGATCTCGGCATTGGGTATCAACTGGTATCAGGACAGCGTAGTAGTCCACCCGGAGGTCATCCAGACACCGAAGAATGAACCCGATCTATATATGATCAATGCCAAAATAACCCAATTCGACAATATGGGACAGGGGCACCATCGCATACGAGCCGAGAAGTTTACGCACTTTCCGTTGACAGATATCACCATCTTACGGATGCCCAATGTAATTCTGTACAGCGAAGGGGAGTCACCGTGGCAGATAGACTCACGCGAGGGTCAGATTCTCCCCGGTGAAGCGCAAGGTGAGGACACTGTGGAACTCTGGAATGAAGTGTTCGCAAAACAGACGACACCCGACGGTCGATTCATCCACATCAGGACCGATTTTCTCTCCATCATTCCGGCGGAGGATTACGCCGAAACGGATCGGATCGTAACAATCGACGACAATAATGGCACAACCACTGCCGCTGGTATGGTCGCTCATTTCAGTCCGGGGCGCTTTCGGTTCTTCTCCGGGAAAAACCAACGAGTCAACACGGTCATTCAAGGAAAATCTGAATGAATGATGCTGGACCGATCCTGGGTTACAATAACAAGATGATGAGAAGCCAACAGCGGAAATCAACACTGCGACGGGTGCTGTTCGCCGTTTTCCTACTGCCTGCCCTCCTGTATGCACTCCCCAGCGATAGAGATCAGGAGATCCGCATAAAAGCTGACGAAGCAGAGATCAATGAAGTCGACGGATACTCTGTATATCGTGGAAATGTCACATTCGATCAGGGCACCATACGGATTAGTGCTGACCAGATCGAAGTCCTGGTAGCTGACAGCGAGATCATAGAGATTATTGCCAGTACAAATCCCACCTCCACGGCGCTAGCTCATTATCAGCAGCAACCGGAAAGTGATGAAGGAATTGTTTACGCAGATGCCAGGGAGATTACTTATTACGCCCAGGAAGAGCGACTGAACATGATTGGCCAGGCAAAGTTACGACAGACGGACGACAGATTCAGCGGAGAACTACTAAAGTATGATGTGAAAAAAGGCACCGTCAGTCTAATTGGCAAGACCAGCCCCGAAGCAGGAACGTCGGAGAGGGTCGAAATCTTGCTGTCCCCGCAGAAACAGTAATATGGACGTCCTTCAGGCTGAAAACCTGGCCAAGAGTTACAGGGGTCATCAGGTAGTCAAGGATGTAACGCTCGCGGTACAAAGCGGCCAGGTAGTCGGACTGCTGGGACCCAACGGTGCGGGAAAGACCACTTGCTTCTACATGATTGTCGGTTCCATCCCTCGGGATCACGGACGGATTTTTTTTAACGACAGGGATATCACCCGATTGCCCATGCATAAGAGAGCGCGAGCTGGAATAGGCTATCTCCCCCAGGAAGCTTCAGTCTTTCGCAAGCTCAGCGTCGCTGACAATATTCTGGCGATTTTGGAGACCCAGGGAGACCTGAACAGATCGGAACGGCACGAGAAGCTGGAGCATTTGCTGGATGAGTTCCAGATCTGCCACCTACGCAGCAATATGGGGTTGAGTCTGTCCGGCGGCGAACGACGACGGGTGGAAATAGCTCGAGCGTTGGCCACCGAACCTGCATTCATCCTGCTGGATGAACCTTTTGCGGGAATTGATCCTATAACTGTCAACGGCATCAAGACCATCATATCTCAGCTCACAGCAAGAGGAATCGGTATCCTCATCACCGATCACAATGTTCGCGAAACTCTGGACATCTGTGACAAGGCTTACATAGTCAGTGAAGGGCAGATTATCTCTGAAGGAGATACCGAAACGATATTGGCAAATGAACAGGTCCGAAGCGTATATCTGGGCCAACACTTTAGAATGTAGGTCCCAATGACAAGAACAGTCACAAGTGAGTGTTATTGAATCATGGCGATGAAACCGTCTCTGGTGTTACGACTGGGTCAGCAGCTAAAAATGACCCCGCAACTACAGCAGGCGATCAAGTTGTTGCAGTTGTCCTCCCTGGAACTGGACATGCAGATACAGGAAGCACTGGAATCCAATCTGATGCTGGAGGAACTGGACCAGGAGGATCCCAGCGATGAACCCACCTCCCTGGATGAACCGGAAGAGAGCATCGAAGAAGGCATCAAATCCGACGCCGAATCCGATGCAGCTTCCAGCGATGACGAGGGAGCCGATAACGACAACACGGTCGAATTGCTGGATCCTGAAATCGATGGGGATGTCGTCCCGGACACCCATCAGGAGATGGTTTCCGAGTCAATAGGTGAGGAGTTGCCGGTGGACAGCGTATGGGAAGATGTGTGGGACGACACCTACATCTCATCGCCCAGCGGGACTGCTACCGAGCATGATGATGAAAACTTCGTAGATACCAGAAACTCCGCAGATCTTACCCTCCAAGACCACCTTCTCGACCAGATCAATCTGCTGCACATTTCAGATAAGGACCGATTAATAGCCCTTTCCATAATTGACGGGCTCGACAACGAAGGAGTGCTCGCTGAATCCCTTGAAGATATTCTCAGTGGCTTCACTGCGGATCTGGAAATCGAGATGGATGAGGTAGTAGCAGTTTTACACCGGATCCAGCATCTGGATCCGGTGGGGGTCGCCGCCCGGGATCTACGCGAATGTCTGCTTATTCAGCTCAACCAGCTACCGGACGATGAGCGTTGGAAGAAGGATGCCATAAAACTGGTTAGCGACTATCTGAGTTATCTCGGCAATCGCGACTTCAGTCAGCTCATCAGAAAGACGAAATTGAAAGAGCCGCAATTGGGTGAGGTGATCAAACTCATACAAAGCCTCAACCCCAGACCAGGTGCAGAAATAGCCACAACAAAAATCGAGATTGTCGAACCAGATGTGATCGTTACCAAACAGAAGAATCGCTGGCAAGTCGAGCTCAATGCAAGAACGGCTCCCCGGATCAGAGTCAATCCCGAATACTCCGCCATGGTGAAACGGGCAGACTACAGTGACCAAAACACCTACCTGCGCAATAATCTCCAGGAAGCACGCTGGTTTATCAAGAGTTTACAACAGAGAAACGACACTCTTCTCAAGGTCGCTACAAAAATCGTGGAGTATCAGCGTGGCTTCCTGGAGTATGGGCCAGAGGCGATGAAACCGCTGGTCCTGCACGACATTGCTGAGGCGGTCGACCTGCACGAGTCCACCATCTCACGGGTGACAACCCAGAAATACATGGTTACACCAAGTGGAATCTACGAGCTGAAGTATTTCTTCTCAAGTCATGTCGGCACTCTCGGTGGTGGTGAGGTCTCGTCCACTGCAATTCGTGCTTTGATCAAGAGGCTGGTGTCCCAAGAGAACATCAGGAAACCACTGAGTGACAGTAAGATTGCATCACTCTTGGGAAATCAGGACATCAAGGTCGCCCGGCGTACAATTGCCAAATACCGTGAATCATTGATGATCCCACCGTCGAATGAACGCAAACGCTTAACCTGAACGCAGTCAATAGAAAGTTGATGGGGCTCACCCATCGTGTCAACTAAAAGGAGTACATATATGCAAATCAACGTAAGTGGTCATCATATCGACGTCACACCCTCGCTGCGCAGTTATGTCGTTAGCAAACTGGATCGGTTGGAGAGGCATTTTGACAGAATCACCAATACCAATGTCATCCTGACAGTTGAAAAACAGCGACAAAAGGCGGACGCAACGATCAAGTTCAGTGGTGGTGAGATCTTTGCTGACGCTGAATCTGATGATCTTTACGCAGCAATCGATATGCTGGCTGACAAGTTGGATCGTCAGTTGATCAAAAAGAAAGAAAAAGGCACAAACAGGAAACACAGGTAGTCTGCAACGGTTAGGCGGGGCGACTGAATGCAGACAAGTGATGAACATTGAATCTATTTTGGTTCCGGAGAGAACCAAAGCACAACTACAGGCAGGCAGCAAGAAACGAGCGCTGGAAAATATCGCAGAAATCATTCATGGAAACCTTCCGGAAGTCAGCAGTGAGGATCTGTTTGCCGCCTTGATTGCCAGGGAGCGGCTTGGGACCACAGCATTGGACTATGGTGTCGCCATCCCTCATATTAGATTTGCGGAGTGCCGGCAGATAACAGGTTCGTTGTTTCAATTTCAAGAGGGCGTCGATTTCGATGCGTACGACAACCAGTTGGTCAACATTGTATTTGTACTGCTGGTTCCACTGGACAAAGTTGATGAACACCTCGACGTACTCGCCATGCTTGCCCGACGTTTTGCGATGGATGACTTTCGAGAAGCATTGCGGGCAGCCGATACTGACGAGGAACTGTACCAAATAGCAATTCAGGAGTTCGAGCTGTAAGCCGAGTGAGCGTGATCCACAAGCACAATCAGAGGGACCCATGGTGCCGGGCAAGCAGTGGCGTGTTTGATCGGTGTAACCATCGCGAGCATTAGAATAGCAGGTGGTGGCAGTCGTGTTGAAATTAATCATCATCAGTGGCCGGTCAGGATCGGGAAAGAGCACCGCACTGCATGTATTGGAAGATATGGGTTTCTATTGCATCGACAATCTCCCTTTAAGTCTATTGCCTCCTCTAGTAAACGGTATCGCAGAAAGTGGCAGCACGGATAAGATTTCCGTCGGCATCGATGCGAGAAACATCAGCACCGATCTACAGAAATTTCCTGAGATTCTTCAGACTTTGGACGGCGAGAATCTGGACCGACAGATCGTCTATCTGGATTCCGCCAGTCCGAGCCTGGTGAAGAGATTCAGTGAGACCAGGAGGAAGCACCCTCTCAGCAATCAAGAAATGGGTCTCAGGGAAGCCCTTGAATACGAAAAACAGTTGTTGGAACCGATATCCACGCTGGCTGACCTGAACATAGATACTACCAGCTTGACGCTGCATCAGCTTAGAGACCTGATTCGCAGCCGGGTTGCCCAACAGTCCTTCGGGCTGGCACTGTTGTTCGAGTCCTTTGCCTACAAGAATGGCGTCCCGGTGGATGCTGACCTGGTGTTTGATGTACGCTGTCTGCCGAACCCCCACTGGAAGGACAGTCTCAGGTCTCAGACAGGGCTGGATCAGGATGTGGTCGAATTCCTGGAATCACAATCAGACTGCGTCAGTATGTATGAAGATATTGTCTCCTATCTGGAAACCTGGTTGCCGAAGTTCGAGGAGAATAATAGAAGCTATATAACCATTGCCCTGGGTTGCACCGGGGGCCAACACAGATCGGTATATTTGAGTCAGAAACTGTACCAGCATTTTTCCAGTCAATGGGACAGCGTTCAAGTACAGCACCGTGAATTAACCCTTTCGGTGGTTGATCGTTGATCCCACGTGGGACCTGAACCGCTCGGACTGTGGGGATGATCAAACACAAAATAAAGATTATCAACGAGCTCGGTCTGCATGCACGGGCTGCATCACGGCTGGTGCAAACGGCGCAACAGTTTTCTTCTCAGATTCAGCTGTCCATAGGTACGGTAGATGCCAACGGTAAGAACATCATGTCGGTATTGATGTTAGCCGCCTCCTGCGACTCCATTATAGACTTACAGATCGACGGCGATGATGAATTAGACGCACTAGAAGCGCTGACCATGTTGATCAATGGACGCTTCGGCGAAGAGCGTTAGTGTGCCCTACCTGGAATTGATGGAGTACTGAATTCATGTCGGACCACACACAAGATGACCTCGGCAAAAGCAAGTCACAAGTGAAACGGGACATGATTGCGCTAAGACGACTTGGCGAACGATTGATCGAGCTGTCCTTCGAGCAGCTCAACACGCTGTCAATGGATGATCAACTCAAGGAAGCCGTCATTGAAGCCAAGCAAATGAGTCGAGGTCGTGCCAGGAAGAGACAGATCCAATACATCGGCAAGCTGATGCGCTCGGTAGATGTCGATACGATTAAGACGGCTATAGAGAAATTCGATAGCAGCTCAAGATTGCATGCGCAGCAGTTTCACAAGCTTGAGAGAATCCGCACAGGTCTAATGCAAGATGATTCCGAGACCATCGATGAACTGTTTGCTCAACACACCAGTATAGACCGGCAGCATCTTCACCAAATGATTCGTAAAGCACAAAAGGAGCGAGATGCGGATCTATCGGACAGCACCCATTACAGAAAGTTGTTCAGATATCTCAGATCTCTGCAGGAGGAAGAGCCATTCTGATCAGAAATCACCTACAGGAATCTGCATGTGTCTATCCACGGGCATATCGTTGCGTATCTTGTAGAGCTCCTTGAGATCTATCGCGTGCGATATCACCCCAGTCCCCTTGGCCAACCTGTTAACAACATTACCCCAAGGATCGATAATCAGACTGTTTCCGAACGTTCGCCGGCCGGAGTCATGTACGCCTCCCTGACAGGCACCGATGACATAGCAGCAATTCTCGATGGCCCGGCAACGCATCAGAACTTCCCAGTGGGCGGCCCCGGTAACTTCCGTGAATGCGGCCGGCACGCTGAGAATCTCAGCGCCTCTTTGAAACAAGATACGAAACAGCTCAGGAAATCTCAGATCATAGCAGACCGATAGGCCAAGCTTGCCGACATCTGTATCCACCACCTCCAGATGCTCACCAGGCTCAGTGGTTTCAGATTCGACATAGCTCTTCTGGTTGTCTGCAACGATCGCATCAAACATATGGATTTTGTCATATCTGGCGACTTCCGTTCCCTCGTGGTCATATACAAAGCAAGCCGCCCTTACCCGACCGTTAGCGACCGTGCGCGTGGGGTCCGCCATGCTGGCAACAGGAATAGTGCCTCCCACAATCCAGACGCCATGGCGGGCTGCCTGGTCAGCCATAAAGGTCCGGATGACACCGTCCGGTCTGGCCTCTCCCTCGCCAAGGGTACGCACGTTGGGGTTGGCAAATGCTGCAAAGTTTTCCGGCAACACGATCAGCCCGGCACCTTGCATCGCTGCTTCTTCGATTAGTTTTCCGGCCACACGCAGGTTTTCCTGAACCTGCATACAGCTAATCATCTGAACGGCCGCTATTTTCTTGGACTGCATTGCGCTACCTGGGATCGACCGTTTCCGGTACCGGTTCCGGGGCCGGTTCCGGGACCGTTTCCGGTACCGGTTCCACTACCGCCGTATCAAGTTCGTCCCGTTTTCGTACAGAGTTATCAAAAACAGAGATGAACTCAACTACCGGCTCATCAATCGAGCCACTCACTTTGTACTTGGCGCTACTGAACTGCTTGATCGGGTCTTCGAGTAAGATTTTTTGTGCGAGGAATACGCCTGCGCCAAACAGAGGACCGGAGGCGATGGCGGCGAACCAGGGCAAATTCCTGCTCACCGGCAAGGTAACGATCATATCACTGTCCACCTGCCTGGTGAGCAGATTTATCTCGCCACCAACTTTCAGAATACTGCCGGGACTGTCTATTTCGATGGGTTCGACCACTTTGATCACGCCATCTTCCAGGAAAGCCTTACCTTTTATCTCGTCAAACTGAAAACCACTGTCGACGATGTCTGAAAAATCGAATCTGAAACGCCGCGCAATGGAAGCGAAGTCAAAGATTCCCAAGAGGCGTAGTGCGCCCGACCCGGGTTGTACTTGTACAAAGCGACCCTCTCCCGTTTCCAGGTCCACCGAACCCGTGACCGACCTATAGGAGAGCATGGCGGGGGAACCCAGCCAATCAAACTGTGCACTGAACCTCACATCCTGACTCTCAACGCTGGATGCAAATCCCCACTCCCGCAGTACTTTAGCCAAGTCACTGGAATTCAGGAAACCTTCGAAATGCGATCGGTGTTCCTGCTCAGTCTTGATCCAGTTGATCGATGATTGCTCGCCGTCCTGAGTCGACTTGATATTCAGTCCTTTCACCTCGGCAGAGAGACTGCTTATCAGCGCGCCATCGTCGGTAGGTGTAAACACAAATGACCAGGAACCGTAGTCTTCACCGTCCCAGCTGAATGAATCCGTGCTGAACTCCAGCGCACCCAACAGTTCAGGCTCGAGCTGCAGCAATGGATCCTCTTTATCCCCTTTGTCTTCATCTGATGCGATGCGGATATAGTCAAGGTCCACGATGAGGGGTTGATCACCCTCATCAGGCACTTTGAATCGACCGCCGAGAATTGGATTCTTAATATCGATTTCCCAGAGGCGGTCTCCTCTCCTTAACTGGCTGCTAACGTCGAGCAATTCGCTGCCAAACGCATGTAGCTTGCCGATTTCAAGATCGATGAGTTCAACGCTCCTCGACATCTCGGCGTCGAGGGACACATCGGACAAAGCCAGGTATTTGCTCTGCAGGTCATCGGTCAAGGACTGCCATTGCGCCAGTTTCACCTCGTCGAGGGCCCCCGCAACAGTCACGCCACTCGATTTCGGTTCTCCCGCCTCGCCTTCACCGAAGTTGACCGAACCTGCGACTAACTTCGCTTCATTCAGGACGAGTATGGCCCTGAAGTCGTCGCCAAAGTCCACCTCCACCCTCTGAACAGGATCGCCGAACGTGTTGAGGTAACGAAAGTCCCTGGCCTCGTTCGCTGATTTTCCGAGCGGCAACGGAAGATCGACGATTACTCCCTCAAGACGTGATCTGGCTTCGAGACTACTGATATCAAGGTCATTACCGAATGGGATTCTCAGCGTTGCGGAATAGTCGAATTCACCCGTTGCCCTTGTCAGTATCGTCTGTTCGGACCAGTCATACAGATCCTGGACCGTCGTTGTGCCGTCAGCATTGATCGTGACCTCGCCAAACTCTCCCATCCGAGTAGTGATGGTTCCAGCTAACGGTTTGCCAAACAGGCGTGCCGTAAATCCGTCAGTATTCAGCCCGGAACGATCAGAATACGACAGCTCCCCTTTGATATCCTGCAAGAGCACATCATACGAGGGCATCAGTATGTCGTTCCCGTTCATCACTATGTTGATCAGGCTCTTTGGTCCGGTTCTGCCTTCGTCGGGCATTTCTGCGGTCTCACCAATCGGTATCACCAGGTCTGCCGTCACATTGATGTCACCTTCAGCCTGCCAATCCTGAGCTAGATTATTGACCTCATCCGCGAGAGGCGTCTCATTGAGAAAACGCACACCATCGGATGCGCTACCAGTCATCGTGCCTAAGATTTCGACCACCGAAGTCTTGCCGTCCTGATCGAATGGAACAGTCACATCAGCCGTGGTTATCTGGCTGTCATAGATTCTGGCGACCATGCCCGTTCCTGCAACCCCCCAATTACCCATATAGACTTTGCCAACCATTTCGCTTAGCTGTGGCCAGCTCGACTGATAGTCGAGAATGCCGTCTGCCACATTGAAATAAAGCTCATAGGATTTCTCTATGCTGGGTGCTTGCTTGCTCAGTGTGCCGTGAAACATCAAGCCACTATCGATGACATGGCCGGACACCACAGCCCTGTCAAGCCAGTCATAGGCATCCTCAGAAATGGTAAAGGGAAGGTAGCTGCGCTTCTCACTGAGATCAGCATGGGTAATGCCAATGATCAATCCCCAGGTCTGCGCACGACGGTCTCGCGGCAAATTCACGTGAAAGCTGCCTTTTACCGTCATGTCATTTTGAGTCAAGGCAACTAAATCGCTGCTTAACTTGAGCAGACCAGGTACGTATTCGTACTTCACTCTGCCCATTACTGAATCGAAATTCCAATGGTCTTTGAAGACGGTTGCAAACCTCATTCTAAGATCCTGGTTGTGAATATCGATCCAGCCGTTCTTGAGACCAGCAGAGACGAACCCAGTCAAGGAAGACAACGCTGGTGATCCCAGGTATGCGCTGGTCTTACCGTTGCTTATGCCGGCGACCAACCGTGCGTCAACCGGGTCCTCATCCAGGAGAAGCTTGATATGCACCTGTTCAAGCACACCTTGGAACTGCGTCGCCTCAATGCGAGCGCGAGCGCGCTCCGCTAGCAGAGTCGAGTTCTCACTCAGTCTGAGCACACTGTCGGAGACCGAACCTAGATCCACCTCGGCGATCGTACCAACCAGATATCGGCCCTTGTCATCCGATGCCGCGGCAGCCTTCACGCTATCGATCTTCCTCGCGGCACCGTCGTGACTGAAGTACACATCACTCGCTGTGAGCTGCCAGTCCCATACGTCTAGAGCACGCAAATGAATCGACGCCTGTAGACCAGTGATGAGTTCGTGCCGGTCCTCACCTTGGGCAAAGCCGAGCGAAGGCACAGTCAATTCTCCCTGCAACAGTAACTCACCTTCGTCATAGTCAGACCACAGGCTCCCCCCAATCAACAGTGTACTCAGGCTCAGATCCTTGATTTGTACGGCCGGCAACAACTCTGTAAGAGGAATTGGGCTGACCCGGAGATAAGCACTGCTGTGGAAATCATCGTCAATCAACGGATTTCCCCTGAAGTCGCCAACCAGCTCAATGGAACGCGTTTCAGTCTGATCGCCTTCTTGATCAAGACGGTAATAGAGCGTTGCGGCAATTCTCCTCAACCCCTGCTCGGTGAGCAGCTCGACGTTGCTCCCTTCAGGAAGGAACAAGTCGATTTTATCTGTGAGGGTCTGCAGACTGACCTCAGTATCTGAGATGGTCAGGGATTCTATATTAGTTAGAAACTCCAAGATCGCAGCTGGATCAGCGGGCGCGTCCGGTGGGGGAAGCCCAGCGACTTGCCAATCGCCCGACTCTAACTTCGAGACAGAGGTGCGAACGCCACGAGCTTCCAGGCGAGCCAGCGAGAGTGAGACATTTTTCAAGCTTGCCAGACTGGCTACGGACAGTGCAATCGATTCAATTCGCGTAGCGGTTTTACCACCTGGTGCAGCGATGGTGAGACCGGAAATTCTTATAATCGGATCCAACCCAATGAAGTCACCTTCTATTTCGCCGATGGTAACCTTGGCCTCAAGACTGCTGCTTAGGCCATTTTCCAATGTAGGCTTAAGTCCCGAGATTCCGCCGAGAATCATGCGGCCAACACTCACGTAAACGGCGGCAAGCAGGAGTAGTGAAAATGCTGTCCACAGTGAAGCTCGGACAAGAGTCTGCCAGTAGGATTCGAACTTCGATGAAATTGAGCCACTCATTGCAAATCAGTGGCTCCTAGACGAGGACGATATCAAAATGTTGCTGCGAATAAGTAGCTTCAACCTGGTAGAGTATTTCCGTCTGCAACCCCTTGGCCAACTCCTTGATGCACAATGCTTCTTCTTCCAGCAGTCTGTCCACTACCACCTGAGAAGCCATGATGAGGCATTTGTGTTCCCTGAAGTTGTTGGCGGTTTTGCGTATCTCCCGGAAGATTTCCAGACACACAGTTTCCGGCGTCTTGACCCATCCATCACCCTTACAGTACGGACAGGGCTCACGCAACATGTCTGACAAGCTCTCTCGGGTTCGTTTGCGTGTCATTTCCACCAGACCCAACTCGGATATTTCAGATGTCCGGTACTTCGCGCCATCCTGCAACTGACCTTTTTCAAGAATTCTCAACACTTGTCTTTTGTGCTCTTCATTCACCATATCGATAAAATCCAGGATCACGATTCCACCGATATTACGCAGGCGCAGCTGTCTCGGTATAGCCGCCGCCGCCTCCAGGTTGGTTCTGTAGATGGTTTCTTCAAGATCCTTACGCCCGACGTAAGCACCGGTATTTACATCGATGGTTGTCATCGCCTCCGTTTGCTCAATCACCAGTGAACCACCCGATTTAAGCAGAACGGTTTTGTCGAGTGCCTTGGATATCTGATCTTCTATGTCGTGGCGGTCAAACAGCGGAGTTCCTGCCTGCGTCAATTCCAAACAGGATAGTTTTTCCGGAAGAACGTCCTCTAAGAGCGGGCCTAGTTTCTCATAGATCGTTCTTGAATCGGTGGCAATCCTGCCGGTACGCCGATTGATCAGGTCCCGCATGACTCTCAGATGCAGCGGTAAGTCCTCATAGACGAGTGCCGGGCTGGTCAAAGGCGCCGCTTTGGTATCTATGGATTGCCACAGCGACTTGAGTAAAGAGGCATCCTTCTCTATCTCACCAGAGCGAATCGATTCTGCGGCGGTACGGATGATAAATCCGTCTGTTCTGTCTGACTCATCGGGCGACAGATCCTCCACTATCTGTCGAAGTCGTTGCCTTTCATCCTCGACCTCAATCCTTTGAGAAATACCTATGTGCGGGGTGCCCGGCATATAAACCAGGAACCTGGAGGCAAGGGAGATATTCGTGCTAAGCCTGGCACCCTTGCTCTTGATGGGCTCCTTCATAACCTGCACGGTGAGCGTCTGTCCCTCCCGCAACAGTGCTTGGATGGTCGGTACATCGGTGGCTGACCGCAGCCCAACTGACCGTTCGTCGCTTGAAATAAGCGGGTGCGTATCCAGGATATCTGAAACATGCACAAATGCGGCCCGCGGCAGGCCAACATCGATGAAAGCAGACTGCATGCCAGGCATCACCCGAGTCACTCTGCCTTTATATATATTGCCCAGGACTCCGCGCGTATGGGTTCGCTCAATTAGAATCTCCTGCAACAGGCCCTGCTCAACAACTGCAACCCGGGTCTCCTGGGAGGACAAACTGATCAATATTTCTTCGGTCATGCGCACCTACTTGTTGCACCACGATTATTGTCTATGACAGACAGTCCACGCCGAATCGTCTCAATAATTCTGCCGTTTCCATCAATGGCAGGCCGACCACACCGGAATAACTGCCCTGGATCGACTCCACAAAGACCGCTCCCAAACCCTGAATGCCGTAGCCACCGGCCTTATCACGCGGCTCCCCTGTCTGCCAGTATTTCTCTCGCTCATCTCTAGTTAGTTGCCGGAAGTGCACCAAAGTTTCTGTGGTAACGGTTTCCAGCACATCCCCCTGACACAAGGACACAGCCGACATCACCTGGTGCGTATTGCCGGAGAGCAGGCCTAACATCTCCAATCCATGATCCCGGTCTCTGGGTTTACCCATTAACTTGCCCTTCAATACCACCACCGTGTCGGCAGCCACGATAGGCAGATCGGGGTCGGCATTATTCCCCACGTGACGAGCTTTGGCTGCCGAGATTCGCTTTACGTAGGCGTCGGGTGACTCGCTGTAGAGCGGGCTCTCATCGACGTGCGGCACCACGATTTCAAAGGAAATGCCGAGTTGCCTCAACAGATCTGCCCTTCTCGGCGAAGAGGAAGCCAGATAGACCTGTGCCATGACCGGATTCGTCAGCTCACATTGAACCGGCGCCTTGCAGCGCGAAGAGAGGCGTACACTGAGGGCCACAACAGCGCACTCACCACAGAAGGTAACAGGTACAACAGACTCCAATTGTCGATTCCGGAAATATTATCAATCCAGTAGATGATCAGTTGACTCAGACCGACGATAGCAAAAACGATAGCCCCCTGCTGCCACGTCGGGAACATCCTCATGCGCTGATATAAACTGGATGCAATATACGCCACCACGATCAGGGCAAGCCCATGTTGGCCAAGCAGGGAACCCCGTAACAGGTCCACGACCAGACCACATGACCATGCCACTGTGATACCGATCCGGTGAGGGGTGGCAATCACCCAGTAGATCAACACCATCGCCACCCACTCCGGTCTGGCATAGGAGAACGCAGCAGGGAAAAAATCCGGCAGGGAGATGACACTCAACACGAACGCAAGAAGAAAGCTTAACGCCACTACCCAGAGCCCGTGTGATTGGTCAGACGCCGCCATTTGATTATTCCCTGTCCAGAATTCACCTAATTCAAGAGTAAGGTTGTCACAATCGTTAGTCCTGCCACTGACCAAAGGGTCATTCCGCTCGGCATCCAAGTCCGGACAATACGAACTAACGCTTCTCCTCTATTCTCTGCAGCGCACGCTCTTCCGTAAACACCAGCAAAACATGCTTGCTTCGGTCCAACAGCGCGCTGGGTTTCGCTTTCACGGTCGCGAACGGCTTACCGGTGTCGTGTATCACTTGGGTCACCGTTCCAACCGGATAACCCGCTGGAAATCTACCACCCAATCCGGAACTAACCAGCAGATCCCCAATCCTGATATCCGAGGTATGGGGAACATAAACCAATTCCAGTTCATCGACTTTTCCCGTACCGACGGCGATGACCCTTATATTATTTCTATTGACCTGTATTGGAACTGAATGGGATACATCGGTAATCAGCATGGCTCTACTGGAGTCGCCGGTTTCGATAACCTGGCCCATCAACCCCTCAGCGTCCAGCAGTGGCTGGCCGACGAAGACATCATCTTTCTTGCCCTTATCGAGTATGACCACCTGGCTATCGGGATCGGCATCCACCCCGATGATCTCCGCTACCAGAACGTTGTCTTCCAGTTTACGGGACGATCCCAGCAGGTCTCGGAGCCTTTCGTTTTCCGCCGCCAACACGGCCATTTTCTGAGTCTGTGCCTTTAGCAGCAGTTGCTCTCTTCTAAGTGTTTCGTTGTCTCTGCTCATACTGCTGCGCGATGCAAAAAACCCCGCCACAGCTTCAGTTGATCTGCTGGGATAGTCAGCGATTACAAAGATAGGTGTGACCAGGTAGGTCAGTCCCGAACGAATGCCGTCCAAGGCATCCGACTGATGATCGACCACGGTCAGAATGATCGATAGGATGCCGAAACCGAGTATCTTATAGGCAACGGTTGTCTCGTCTAGGAATAGTGGTTTGATGGGTAGCTATCCTGATTGCACGCGTGGGTGAGATAGGGCAGCACGGCACCTGTTACGGTTGCTACAACTCAGCGCCCGCTATGGGCAGATATGAGAAAGTCACTCTCACCGCGGTCATCCAGGATTTCCAAGGCACGGCCACCACCTTTTGCAACGCACTTCAATGGCTCCTCAGCCAGGATGACAGGCAGACCCGTCTCGTTGGACAACAGTTGATCGATCTCTCGGAGCAGCGACCCGCCACCGGTTAAGACGATGCCGCTTTCTGCAATGTCCGCTGCCAATTCAGGAGGCGTCTGCTCCAACGACACTTTGACAGCCGCCACGATGACCGACAAAGGCTCCTGCAAGGCTTCCAGGATCTCATTGCTGTTCAAGGTAAAGCTACGTGGTATCCCTTCTGCCCGGTTGAGCCCTCTAACATCGATCTCTCTCAATTCGGCACAGGTGAAGGCAGTTCCGATTTCCTGTTTTATCCGCTCGGCGGTTGCGTCACCGATAAGACAGCCCTGCGTATTCTTCACATGAGAGGTTATCGCTTCATCAAAACGGTCCCCACCGACCTTGACCGATTGTGCGTTAACGACGCCGTTGAGTGAAATAATGGCAATTTCAGTGGTTCCGCCACCGATATCCACCACCATGGTACCGATGGCTTCGTTAACCGGTAGGCCGGCTCCGAGAGCCGCCGCCATCGGCTCCTCGATTAGCCACACCTCTCTTGCCCCGGCCATTTCCACAGATTCGGTGATAATCCTCTGCTCCACTTCGGTGGACTCGCAGGGAACAGAAACCACTACTCTGGGGCTGGGTCGGATAAGACTGTTCTCATGTACCTTCCTGATGAAGTGCTGCAACATCATTTCCGTTACGTGGAAATCTGCAATGACGCCGTCTTTCAGAGGTCTGACAGCAGTGATGTTACCGGGTGTTCTACCGAGCATTCTCTTGGCACCGTTGCCGAATGCGGCGACACTCCTTTGATTGTTTTTGATGCGAAGAGCAACTACAGAGGGCTCGTCCAGCACGATTCCCTTGTCCTTGATGTAGATAAGAGTATTCGCGGTTCCCAAATCTATGGCAAGATCATCGGAAAACATACCCATCAGTCTTTTAAAAAACATGTTCCGAAGCCACCTTAATAATTCGATTCAAAAACATTCGTTAACTCTATCAATTGTAAGGTTTTTGTACAAGTTTAGCAGATTGGGCTTTAGCACTCCGAAAAAAGCCAGAGTCCTTCACCATCAGTTTGAAAAACGCACATTATCCATGCAGGAGGATTGCAGAAACGCACAAACCGCATTAGCATTCCACGCCTGCCGGCCCTGCCCTCATTTAGCCAGGTGGGACTGTGAAACCGGAATACCCATGGAGTAAATTATGCAAGTTGATCCTTCCGTCGTTACAGCCATTGCCGAGCTGGCCCAACTGCAGCTCGAAGAGGAGGATTTGCAGGAGAATATCGACAGCATGTCAAACATCCTCGCCCTGGTGGATCAGATGCAATCGGTCGATACAAGTGCTATCGAACCGATGGCAAATCCCCTCGATGCGGTACAGACATTACGGCCGGACGAAGTGACTGAGCCCGACCGGAGAGAAGCATTCCAGTCAATCGCACCTGCGACTGAAGCGGGCTTCTATCTGGTACCCAAGGTAATCGAATAGTCAGCGTCCATCCACAGATAGGCATCTTGGCGAAATCAATGCGACAGAGTAGAAATGTTTGCTGTAAAAACAATCACTTGAGTGGGCCGCATTCGGATGGGCACCCGAAGCACGGACTTTAAATATGGATGGGCACTAGCTAGTTCTTGTCCGGATGCGGCCCACCGGAAACAGCTGTTTTCGCGGTCGAGGTCACATAGTCGAACCGACTGATGCCCACTTGAGACTACTATAGTAGGACAAGAACACCCACGACCTATCCCAGGAGAACGGAAACTTTAGTTTCCGGACAGGAACTAACTAGCATTATGCACACAAAATCGATCACAGAACTGCTGGCTGCGCTGCAAGGCGGAGAGTTTTCGGCACACGAACTTACCAGCCACTTCCTCGACCGGATCAGATCCCTCGACCCACACTACAACAGCTTTATTACGCTGCTGGAAGAGGACGCCCTGCAAGCTGCCTTTCGATCCGATCAACGCAGGGCCAAGGGGGAAGCACCGCTTCTATCCGGCATACCGATCGTCCACAAGGACATTTTCTGCACCCAGGGCATAAGAACCACCTGTGGTTCACGTATGCTGCATGATTTCATAGCGCCCTACGATGCCACCGTTGTGGAGAAGCTCAATCAGGCTGGGGTGATCGTCCTCGGTAAGAGCAATATGGACGAATTTGCCATGGGTTCATCCAACGAGACCAGTCATTACGGCAACGTACACAACCCGTGGGATCTGGAAAGAGTGCCGGGGGGATCTTCCGGCGGCTCGGCAGTCGCGGTAGCAGCACGCCTGTGCGCTGCCGCAACGGGTACCGATACCGGGGGTTCCATTCGACAGCCCGCGAGCCTGTGTGGCATCACGGGTCTCAAGCCCACCTATGGCAGAATCTCGCGCTGGGGCATGGTCGCTTATGCATCCAGTCTTGACCAGGCGGGCAGTCTGACTCGCTCGGCCGAGGACGCTGCCCTGATGCTCAGCGTTATGGCCGGTCACGATCCCAGGGATTCAACCAGTATTGCAGCGCACGTACCACATTACACAGCTGAACTCGATAGTGAGGTCAAAGGGCTGCGCATCGGCTTGTGCAGGGAGTATTTTGAAGATGGGCTGGATGCGTCCGTAGCAGCCTGCGTGCAAGAGGGTATCGCAGAACTGGAAAAGCTGGGCGCAACCATTTCCGAGGTGAGTCTCGCCAATATCAAGCACGCGATTCCCGCCTATTATGTGATTGCACCGGCAGAATGCTCCGCCAACCTGTCGCGCTTCGACGGCGTCAGGTACGGCTACCGATGTGACGACCCGGACAGCTTGGAAGATCTCTACAAACGCAGCCGCAGTGAGGGTTTCGGGCGCGAAGTTAAAAGGCGAATCATGGTGGGCACCTTCGCGCTTTCGGCCGGCTACTATGATGCCTACTATCGCAAAGCCCAGCAGATCAGAAGGTTGATTAAGAACGACTTTAGCAGCGCGTTTGACTCGGTGGATATTCTCGTCGGCCCCACGGCTCCCGCGCCGGCCTTCAAGATCGGTGAAAAGAGCGAGGACCAGATTGCCATGTATCTGCAGGATATATTTACCATCGCCTGTAATCTGGCTGGTTTGCCGGCCGCATCCATACCGGTCGGTTTTGTCGATGGATTACCGGTCGGAATGCAGCTGATCGGTAATTATCTGGATGAAGCCACTATTCTGCGCGTGGCTCACCAGTTTCAACTGCAGACAGATTGGCATGGGCGCGTGCCGGCAACGGCTGCATAGATTCTCCTGCAGGGGTTTTCCAACATAGGTAGATAGCATGGAATGGGAAGCGGTAATTGGCCTCGAAATTCACGTTCAATTGGATACCCGGTCAAAGATATTCTCCGGTGCCAGTACCAAATTCGGAGCTGAACCCAACAGCCAGGCATGCCCGGTGGATTTGGGATTGCCGGGCGTGTTACCGGTGGTCAATGCGGAAGTATTCAAAAAGGCAGTAGCATTTGGATTGGGTATAGGTGCTGAGATCGGCTACAGATCTGTGTTCGATCGTAAGAACTACTTTTACCCGGACCTGCCCAAAGGATATCAGATCACCCAATTGCAGTTTCCAATCGTGCTGGGCGGGCAGGTCGAGATCGCCCTGCCGGACGGGACCGCTAAGACCATCGGCGTCACGCGTGCGCACCTGGAGGAGGATGCGGGGAAGTCAGTGCACGAGGATTTCCACGGCATGTCCGGTATCGATCTCAACCGTGCCGGTACGCCCCTGCTTGAAGTCGTCTCAGAGCCCGATATGCGATCTGCCGAGGAAGCTGTCGCGTACGCTAAATACATACACCAATTGGTCTGCTATCTGGATGTTTCAGACGGTGAAATGTCCCAGGGCTCCATGCGCTGCGATGCCAACGTATCGATCAGACCGAAGGGACAAACAACCTTAGGGACAAGAACTGAAACCAAAAACGTCAACTCCTTCAGATTCCTGCAGCGCGCCATCAATTTCGAAATAGCCAGGCAGATCGACGTGCTCGAAGCCGGCGACTCCGTCCTGCAGGACACGCTGCTATATGACCCTGCTCTGGATCAGACGCGCCCGATGCGCAGTAAAGAAACCGCCACCGATTACCGCTACTTTCCCGAACCTGACCTGCTTCCTGTCGTGATTGATGCAGCCTATGTGGAAAGCATCCGCAGTCAACTTCCCGAATTACCTCACGCAAAGGTTAGCCGATTTACGGCCCAATATGGCTTGTCCAAAGTCGATGCCACGATCCTGGCGGCTGAGCGTCCACTGGCCGATTATTTTGAGCAGGCGGCTGAAATTTGCGGCGATGCAACACTGACCGCCAATTGGGTACGGGTCGAATTGACCGGTCAACTCAACAGGGAGAATCTCGCCATCACGGAAAGCGCCGTAAGCGCCGTGCAGTTGGGTCAACTGCTGCTGCGCATTAAGGACGAGACCATTTCCGGCAAGATCGCCAAAGACGTGTTCGACGCCATCTGGCAGGGGCAGGGATCGGCCGACGAAATCATCGCCGCAAAAGGGCTGCAACAGATCACCAATACGGTTGCCATCGGCCCAATCGTGGATGAGATCATCGCCAACAATCCCAAGCAGGTGGAGCAGTTTCGAGCTGGCCGTGAGAAAGTGCTCGGATTCTTCATTGGCCAGGTGATGCAGGCCACCGAGGGTAAGGCAAACCCGAAGCAGGTGAACGAAATTGTTCGAGAGAAACTGAAACAGTGACCCTATCCCATGCCACGATGGGTCGATGCTCAGGCCCATGGGCCACCATAGTCCGATGCTCTGAATTTGGCACGGGATAGCCTAGAGATTGGTATGAGAACATGGGTACGTAATACCACTATGGGTCGACACTCGGTGCTTGGGGGTGTCGGTCGCCCAAGTGGGCATTGTCGGGAGTCGATTCGTTCGAGACTACAGTTCATAAGTGAGCAGTGCGGGGAGGGGTACTACTTCGGGGACCGTCCGTCGGCAGGGATGCCGGCGCGAGCCTACATGGATGTACTTGTCGCGTGTCCGGGAAGTAGTACCCCTCTTCGCACTGCGCGTTAAGACCGCTGAACCATCAGGCTCACCCAAGAAATGACGAAAGTGTAGCTTCACCCACGCGTCGGGATCGTGGGATGAATTAGTCTTACTGTTCAATTTACGCCTCCTGAGTGAGCAGTGCGGAGAGGGGTGCGGTTTCAAGACCGGCCGGTCCGCGCTCTGAGTGGCAAGGATGCCACTGCGAGCCTACATGGATGTACTTGTCGCGTGTCGTGGAAACCGCACCCCTCTTCGCACTGCGGGTTCAGACCGCTAAACCAGCAGCAATGGCACGGAGACGACAGCTAAAACCCATCAATAAACCGACTGATGCGTTTTGCGTTCGCACCGAGATCGCTTTGCCCGACTCGGGAAACAGAGCGCAAGTCGATTATGCTGCCGGTTCCGGACGATTCTATTCGGACCACCAGGTCATCTTTGAAACCAAACCAGAATGTGGTGTCGACCGCCTCAATGCGTCCGTTGGCGCGATCTGTAGCTATGATCTCAAGCCCTTGCTGCTGCAACAGATCGGTGGCTCTCACAAACGCTTCTGCGACCGCCAACTCTGACTGGACCGATCTGATTTCCGGGTAGGCCTGCTGCTGCATTGACCAGCGTTCCTGCCCGGACAGTTCACCCTGACCGTATTCCAGATCGTTGGGCGAGTTCTTCCTGAGCAGCACGGCTGCATCGAAGGTGGGAATGTTGTCGGCGTCAGTGGTAATGTCGTGAATGGCAGGCACGCCACTTGCCTGGCCGATCTGGAACCCCATTATCAGGATGGGGATTAGCAGAATGCCAATGGCAGACACAGCAACTTTTCTCTCTCCCATCAAAGCCTTGGCATTTGCATAAATGAGCGCAAATATCGCTGCCAACAGGCTGATCAGGCCGCCCGCTACCACAATCCCGAGGAGCGTGAAGGCGGTGCTTAGATCCAGTACACCCCATCTATGTCCGAGCGCTGCCGAGGGCAGCAGGGCCAGCAGCAATACAGCGATCAGAAGCAGTGCTTTAGCCCACCACCGCAGCGGGACAACTGTATTTTCCATAGCTAAATCTCCGGATGCTGGTCGATGTTAAGCCTGATCTCATCAGCCTGTATGATTCAAGGGGTGAGGTATCAATCCACATCCACCAGTTCAATCGATCGCCGGCCGAGTGAAACACGAAACGGGCGTTCCCGCAGACAAAAAGCGGGCCTGATGAGGATGTGACCGGGGTGTAACTAGCTACAAGCAGGATGCAATCAGACCACTTTGATATGCCAGGGCTCAAAGCGCACGCCCAGCAAGTTCCCTTGGGGATAACGCATGGCAACATAGCCGAGTTCCACAAGCCGCTTGAACTCTTTGGTGTGTGCGAAAGCGGTTGTGAAATTGCGTCGGCCAAAGCCTTTTTTGCCTACGTCAAAATCACCGACGCCATGGAAAGAGTGGCCGGGCGGCGCCAAGGATCTGGAGGCCCTGGACAGGTTGCCACGCGTCTGGATGGTCCTGGCCAGGAACAAATGAGTCTGTTTGACGATGCTTCGGATGCCGGAACTTAGCACGATATTTCGACCGAGATCATCCCGGACCTTCGTATAGAGTTTGATGGAGTCCCCCTTGTAGAGAAAGTGGCCGGTATAGGGCACTTTAAAGCGATCTTTTCTGGGCACGACGGCGGTTATCTCAGTCTGCACCTTCTCCCCGAAAAAAACGTAACGTCGTGCATTTTCAAAGAAGATGCCTTCCAGAAACTCCAGTTCGTCACTCGTGAACAAGCCTATACGTGGGAATTGCTTGCTGCACTCGATCATCTCGTCAAAGCTCAGCACGTTAAAGTTGCCGTGGCCTACCAAACTCTGGATGCGATCGATCCTTTTGAAGGTGGATACCAGCAGCGAAAACTTGTCGTGACCCACGAAGACATCTTCCAGATGGTCTTGCTCAAACCGATCCATCTTCTGCAAGTACTGCTGCAGGTTGTTCTTGGTTACCAGGCGAGGGGTACTGGTTCTGTTTTGAAAGGCTTGCAGGAGACTGGCGGCGTCCGGTGGCTCCGTCGTCATGTAGCGGATCGTGCTGCTGAGATCCAGAGACGTAGTATCGAAGTCTTCCAGGATTTCGGGCTCGGGTTGAGAAGGCCACAGCAGCCTACTGCCGATCGCAGCGGCCGAACCTGCTGAGAATACCTTCAGGAAAGTTCTTCTTTCCACCCTAATTCCTTTTCCGGCATCGCGGAGGATTTATCCTAACCAACTCGCACGATTTATTCTACTAATCTACACGATACGCAACGGGTTAGTCGCGAGGTAAATCACTTCTGCCCCAGGCACCAACCCACAATCCGGCAACAGTGCTCGCCATTTCTTCTCTGCCGGGTCCTGCTGTGCCTAACTCATGTGCCACCATCGACCACCAGGGTCTGGCCAGTGACAAAACTGCCCGCTCTTGCGGCAAGAAAAACAGCGACTCCGCCGATCTCTTCAGGCTCCCCTATGCGGCCCAGCGCTGCGTTGGCGGTGGCCTCTGCCAAGATTTCCGGGTCTTCCCACAGCGCCCGGGCAAAGTTGGTCCTGATCAGGCCCGGTGCGATGGCGTTCGCCCTGATATTGTCCGGGCCATACTCTACAGCGATGTTTCGCGCCAACTGCATGTCTGCTGCCTTGGAAATGCCATAGGTTCCCAGGAATGCGTGCCCCCGCGTTCCACCGACGGATGAGGTGATGATGATGACACCGTCTTTTCTCACCACCATATCGGGAATCACCATCTGACACAGCCAATGGTTGGACTTGATGTTGGAATCCATCACCTTCTCAAAGGCAGTGTCGGGCACATCCAGCATGGATCCGTAGAAGGGGTTCACAGCAGCATTACAAACCAGAATATCGATCGTTCCAAAGCGACTGTGGGTTTCATCAACCAGGTGCTGCAACTGCTCCTTGTAACCGATATGGCATGGAATGGCGGTGGCTTCACCGGCACCGTCTTGCACCAGTTCGTTGATCTCAGCCGTGACACTGTCACAAAGATCCTCCTTGCGACTGGACACCACCACCTTGGCGCCATGTAGAGCCATCTGTTCAGCGATCGCTTTGCCGATCCCCTTGGTTGAACCGGTAACCACCGCGACTTTTCCCGTCAGGTCAAATAGATCTGTCATGCTTGCCCCTCGTTACGACCGATTGAATGGAATTAACTTACGCTTCAGAATCGCCTTCGTATTACCGCCGAGGGCAGCGGCTGCGGGGAGCCGCTTCAGACCCTGAGAAGCAAGAGTAATCCAGGTGGCTTCTGCTTGTACAGCGGCATCGCCTGCCCTGCAGGAGCCGCTATTCCAAGCATGGCTGGGTCACCGCGAGAGCGTGGTACACTCCAGTTTTTGCTGCGTGACAGGATCGAATGTGATACCCGGGATGGTTACCTCTTTCTTCGCCGAAAATCAGGATCTGCTCTGGCTGCTGACCCTGGCCATCGATCTCGGTTTTGCCCTTCTGTTGTATCGTGTTTTTGGCAAAACCGGACTCTACGCGAGCGTGATCCTGAGTATCCTGATGGCAAATCTGCAAGGTCCGAAGTTAACTATTATTCTGGGTATGCAGACCAGTCTGGGCGTGATTCTCTATTCCGGCATCTACTTTGCCACCGACCTCCTCAGTGAAAAGTATGGCAAGCGTGAAGCTAACCGTGCCGTCATGGTTGGATTCTTGGTCAGCGTCATCATAGTGGTGATGATCTCCATCAGCCTGCTGTTTCTTCCCTCCACTGAAGCGAACACCACCCAGTTTTCACAGGATGTGCATAACGCCTTCTCGACCCTGTTCAACTTCACACCCCGCTTCGTGTTCGGTTCCCTCTTGGCCTATGTGATCAGCCAGAACTTCGATGTCTGGATTTTTCACTTCATCAAGACCCGAACCGGCTCCAAACATCTGTGGTTGCGCAACAACTTGTCCACCATGACGTCACAGGCTCTTGACACCATTGTCTACTCGTTAGTCGTATGGTGGGGCATCGTAGATCTGACTACTGCAATTCAGCTTGGGTTGGCCAAGTATTTGTTCAAAGTGTTTATCGCCCTGTTCGATACCCCGTTTATCTACTGGGGCAGGAGCTGGTCAGTTGCAGAGCAGGACTGGAACGAACCTGCTGATGAGAGTTTTGTGTCAAGGTAGGCGATACTGCCCGTCTGTGTAGGCGATACTCGGCCACAGAGCCACAGCAAGAGCATCCCTGGCGAGTTCGGCGTCCAGATCAGCAACAGGTTGTAACTCCTTGTCGCGATAGAGGAACTGCATAGCGGCTTTATCGGGTTGATGGATGACCACAGAATCGCCACGCATGTAAGCATGATTGTTGCCGAACTGCATCACGGCCCTGCCGGGATCTTCATCGTCCAGGACGAGCAGGTTACGCCCGATCATGGGAACGCTGGCTTCGATCCCTAACAGTCCCAGTAGAGTGGGAGCCAGATCGATCTGACTTGCTATGCGATCATAAACCTGCGGCTCGAGATCAGCAGCGATGATCAGTCCAGGGATGTGGTAGCTCTTGATCGGTACCAGCGAAGCGCCTCGGACCCGCTCGTCATGATCCGCAACGACCAGAAATACGGTATTGCTCCAGTAGTTGCTTCTCTTCGCCTTCTCAAAAAAACGTCCCAGTGCATAGTCGGCATACTTGACTGCATTCAACTTGCTGTTCTTGGGTTGTTCATGCAGCTCGATGCGATCGTCAGGAAACTCGAACGGACTGTGGAACGATGACGTGAATACCAGACCAAAAAAGGGTCGCTCCCCGGCAGTGGAGAATATCCCGTCCGCCCGGTCAAACAGATCTTCGTCAGAAACCCCCCAGGAACCCCTGAAGAGGGGACTATCGTAGTCCTTCTGATCCACGGTCTCATCAAAGCCGTTGTTCATCAGAAAACCACGCATATTGTCGAAGTCACTCTCGCCGCCGTAGATAAAATAGCTGGTATACCCGAGCTTCTTTACGGTCTGTGCAATGCTGTAGAACCCCCCCTGCGACAGGCCCAGCTTCAATACACTTCTTGCCGGTGTGGGTGGGAAACCGGTGGTGACCGCTTCGATGCCCCGTGCGGAGCGTATGCCGGTAGCGTAAAGGCGGGTGAACCAGATGCCCTCTGCGGAGAGTTTATCCAGCTCCGGGGTGATGGGGCGACCCCCCAATTTGCCGACGAACTGGGCACCGAGACTTTCTTCCAGCACGATGACCAGATTTCTCTTCGCTGCCCGGGAACCGGTCTGTACTATCGGATGCAGCGTCGGTATGGCATCGTCACGAAAGGCTGCCAGCGGCTGACCGGTCTGCATTCTGACTCGATGCAGAATTTCATCCCGTGGCATCTGTGGATAGAAATCAGCCGGATTGCCTTCATTCCTAAGCCGGTAGACAGCGTATAGCAACGAGTAGGTGCTGTTGAGAGCCAGTTCATTGACCAGTTGATCGTTGGAAAAGGCAACGGTGCTGACATTGACGGGTCTATGGCCCAAGCTGGAGCGGCCACCCAAGAGCAGCAACGACAGGACCAAAGGCAGTGCCAACCACTTGCCACGCAGGCGCCACTCGACACTCGCAACGATCCAGGTACGGACCATTTTAGTGAGCGCAGACACAACGACCACCAGCACGACCGACGACACCACGAGGGTGACGGTGAAACCTTTCACCAGCAAGGGCGCCACTTCATTGGGATGAACCAGATACTCAAAAAAGATACGCGCCGGGCGCGAGTCAAAATAGGATATATACGCCGGCGTGGTACTCTCCAAAACCGTCAGGAGCACCGTCCAGAGAATCAACCACAGCAGCAGCACAGACTGAAAAGCCCTGCTACCGGTAACCCTATTGGGCAAAGCCAGGACAAGTAATGCCGGCACGACCGTAATCTGGCACAGTAGAACCGTATCCATGCGCAGCCCCAATCCAAGCACGACCCAGAACCCATCTACAGCGACAACCCGATCCCACTGCCAGGCAACGAGGCCCAAGCGCACGAGAGTGAGGGCCACCAATGCAGTCAGGAAAAACTGGGCTAGGGGCCTTAAGGGTCCCAGGAAGCGAAGCAGTGTCACGTTCAAAATGATCCTTGCGTTTCTGTCATCGGGGCTGACTAGATGACCCGATCGTTGCCCCCATCCACAGCTATCTGTGCACCAGTGGTTTTGGCAAAGGCGGGTCCAGCCAGTGCAACCACCAGTCTGGCGACATCCTCGGACGTGATATCAGTCTTCAATATGTTGTTTCTTTTGTACTGGTCCACGCTGAGGCCGTAGTGGTCCGCTCTTTTTTGCAGCACTACATCGGTCCAGACACCTGTGTCAAACACGGCATTGGGATGAACTGCGTTGACACGGATGCCGTCACCACCCAGTTCCAGGGCTGCCACGCGCGCTATCTGGGTCAGTGCCGCTTTTGCGGATGAGTAGGCACCTGCGCCAGGCCCCGGTGCGGGTACGTTCTTTGAGGCCATCAAGATGATGCAAGGTTCCAGACCCAGTTTGAGATAGGGGATGCACTCCCTCATCACCTTTACGTGGCTGCTGAAATTCAGTTCCAATGACCTATTCAATTCATCGTCTGACAGTTCCGCTACGGTCAGACTGGCGGGAAACGCACCGGCGTTGCTGACGAGAACATCGATGCCGCCGAAATTCTCCACGCCCCTCTGAATGGCTGTTGTGATCGACTTAGTGCTGGTTATGTCACAGGTGATTCCCAGCCCATCTTCACCATCGAATTGCTGTTCCACAGCAGCATTGATGTCGAGGGCGATTACCGCAGCCCCCAAAGTGCTAAATTCCCTGGCACAAGCCTGGCCAATTCCGGATGCAGCGCCAGTCACCAGCACCACCTTGCCTTCGAACAGATCAGGTACAACATCCCGTTGCAGTTTGGCCTGCTCCAGTTGCCAGTACTCCAGCTTGAAAATCTTCTCTTCCGGCAAGGGACGCCAGCCACCCAACTGCTCTCCCAACTGCACCGCTCGTATGGTGTGATCGACTATTTCGTGGACGATGCTCAATCGCTTTCGGTTGACAGCCAGTGACAGGCATCCCTTCCCTTTCCACACGCCAAAACGCGGTGCCGGATCGAGGCACACCGCACCCTCTTCAGCGTGGTTACCGAAATAGGTCAGATAGTCCTGGCCGAACTGTTCGACCCCAGCTACGGGGTCGTCATCCAATATGGCAGGAATTCGTTTGCTGTGCAGAACGTGATCCGGCGTGAGGGGACCACGTACAGCAAGACTTTCAATATCGTCTAACGACGCGTAGCCAGTACTTTCGGCACTCCTGTTCCATTTCACCAGCAAGGGTAGCCCGGCGAGCTGCGAGGCACTGTGACGCACTCTGGCAATGTCAAGATAGTCACCGGACTGCGGTTGGTATTGCGCTCTGGCCGGCGACCGGGCATCCATCTTGTGCAGGTGCACTTCAGCCTTGGATACCAGTTCGATCATCTTGTCGTAGCTGGTGCGGGCATCATCACCGAAGGTAAATAGACCGTGATGCAGCAGGATGATGCCATCGAGCTGCTGCCAGTCCATCTCCCTGGTAGCCTCTGAAACCTGTTTGGCAAGTTCGAAACCGGACATCACGTAAGGCAGTATCAGGATGCCAGCGCCATATATCTCCCGCAACAGGGATTCTCCCCGGGCAGTATTGCTGATGGTTACAACCACGTCAGCATGGGTGTGATCCACGAATTTGCAGGGAATCAGGGCATGCAGGAGGGCTTCCACAGAAGGAGACGGAGCTAGGGGATCGGTCAACGCAGTCTGCAGGCACTGATTCAGCGCGGCATCGGCGAGTTCCGACAGGGTCAGCAACTGTTTCAGTTGCTCAAGCCTGACCGGTGAGAAGCCGGTTGCGTCGATGTCTTTAAGATCTCGCCCTGAGCCCTTCACGCTGAGGATCTCCTGCTTCTGCCCGAACAGATCATCCTCGTTGGTTTTCAGCGAGGTATTGCCTCCGCCATACAATACCAGATCGCTTTCCTGTCCCAGCAATCTGGATGTATAGACTCGCTCCTGCAGATCCGAACCGGCAAATTGCCGCGCGTCGGAAGCGTCCCAGCGGTTCTTCATGATTTATACCGTACGTTACCGCGCAACTTCCCTATGGCAAAGTGCGAAATTGCACGCCTGGCGACCCTTAGTTTTGCTGACGAGATGACTTCTTTGGCACCCAATTGTCGAGCTTCAGCCTGACGACTTTTGAAAAGCGCTTGTGATTGTTTGTCACCAACACGGCATTCTTGTCAAGGGCATGTGCAGCGATCATGGCATCGTTATAGCCGATCGGCGTACCTGCTCTTATTAGACGACTCTGCACGACAGCGAATCTGTCCGCAGCGGATTTATCCCACGCGCTGATAGAATAAAGGCGCTCACAAAACAGTTCGATCGCTCTATTGTACTTGCGCGAATTCGTTGATCTTTCTGCACCCAATCTCAGTTCGGCATAGGTAATCACCGACACGCAAAGGGCGTCACCTTTCTGAGCCCTAACTTGCATAGCAGACAATACTTCTTCCGGGCGCTTGCGAATCACATAGCTGCAAGTGTCTGTATCCAACATGTACAGCATTAGAATCTGACTCTTACAGCGTCTAAGAGTTCTGGCCGTTCTGACATAAAGTCATCACCTACAACAGGCGCTTCATCGGCAAACGTTTCCCAGGTCTTGCGGGCTGGGATAATAATCAGACTGTTACCCTCTTTTCGGATGATAACTTCTTTCACACCGGCAAATTGATATGCTTTAGGAATGCGCACGGCTTGACTGCGCCCATTGACAAAAAGCTTTGCTTTTGTTTCCACTACGGTCTCCTGTTTCCGTGGCATATGCCAAGTATATTACGTGACGAAACATACTGCAAGCATAGGCCAAGGAAGACAAGGAAGACAAGGACTAATTTATCCTGAAGCCCTGGTAAATACGTCGGTGTTGATCAGAAAGGAATTCCATACCTGAGTGGGCTTGCTGCGTGCTTCATCTTCGAACTGACGGGTCAGGACCCATAGTGTGTGAATTTGTTGATCACCCTGTTCGTTCTTCAGGATTCTGCCGTTAAACGAGGTCATGGCATGGAGGTTCTCTTCCGGGTCGTCAAAATTCACTATAAAACAGAGAATCTCGCCATTTTGGCTGCCGGTCACCTGGTATTCCTTGCCCCGTGCAGCGCGTCCCTTCTTTGACTCGAACACAGCCTTGATGGCGGACCCTTCCACCTCGAGAATTCTGAGACAGGATCCATTCTGGTTGATCCAGTCCCCCAACAACTCGTCTGAGTCACTCATGGCGCACTCTTTCTGTGGACCAAATCAGCGCAACGGCGCCGACTAAAAGATTATGATCCGTGGATCCAGCTTGCAGTCGTCAGCGACGACAACAGCATAGTGGTAGACTCTCCCATCGGGTCTGCCTGTGCCTTTCTTAATGTGACAGGTAACTTGCGACAGTGTTCCAGTGCATTTCCGTTGGTCTTTGAAAGGCCTTTCATTGCCGATTTTCATGACGATCTTGAAGGGAACGCTGACGCCGGAAGTTGGACTCCATTTCCACACGATCTTGTTCTTTGTCATGGCCTTTGCTGTCCTGCACGTTTTATCCCTTTCATGCATAGCATCAGCGTCACAATTCTTGGTCTCTGATTGAGTATATTCAGGGCAGGTGGTATTGGTTCTAGGATAGATCAACACTGTATTCTTGTCAGCAAAGCTTGCACTCGCATAGCAGCAGACAATTCCAAAACCAATGAGTATCTTTGTTTTCACTCGCTCTCCTCCTCAAAAAAAACTGCGCAGCGTTGGCACGTGTTATTGTCGCACCTTCCCTGACTCGTTGCTACTTACGTACTACTTCTCAATCTGGTCAAAATTGGCATCCAGTGCGATTAACGCCTCTGAATATCCCATTTCCACCAATTGATCCAACAGTTGACTGGTTTCATCGTTGCGTCCCAGCCGTGCCATGGTTCTGGCGGCATCGTAGACAAGATATACGTCACCCGGTTGCAGCGTCAGCGCTTGCGTGATCAGCGCGTCAGCCCTGTCAGCCCTGTCAGCATTATTGCGTGCTGCGTAGTAGGTGGCAAGACTGGACAGGGTCAGGTAATCTTTTGGATCGATGGCAAGCAGCGGTTCAGCCAGTTCGATCGCCCTCTCGAAATAGTCATCGGCATCACTGGATTCGGCATACAGGAGTGCTTCGCCGGCATTGCCCCAATATGCATGATCTTCGGGTGTTATCCTGATCGCCTGTTTATACATGTCAGCAGCCAGATCAAACTCCCTTTTGAAAAAATAAGCCGAACCCAGATTAGACAGAGTGGGGCTGTAGGAAATGACCTCAGCGGTACTTCGCCAGGCATCGATGGCCCGGTCAAACTGTTCAGACAGGTAATAAGCGGCTGCCAGGTTATTCAACGCACGAGACTTTTCACCAGCCAGTTCGACCTCCATCTGGTAGTATTCTGCCGCTTTGGCGTAATTGCCATTGTTGAAATGTAGCCTGCCCAACTCTTGGTAGTTGACCCAATAGCCCGGCTCTATTTTTACGGCTGCCAATAGCTGCTTCTCTGCTGCTTCGATCTTCCCCTGCTTTAAGTATGTCTGGCCCAGTTGCCGCATCGCTTCCGAAGAGAAGGGAGTCAGTTGCAGCGCGTGCCGAATACTGTCCACCGATTCGATCAGTTTCCCTGAGTTGCGGTACAGAGCACCTAACGCGATGTATACGCTGCTGTCATTGCTGTTCAGTGTGTTGGCTCGATGGTAATGTCTTTCCGCCATTTCAAAATTGTTGATCTGCATGGTCTCCCGATAGAGCTTGATATAGCTTCTACACAGTCCAGCGTGAGCTTCGGCAAATCTGGGTGCCAGTCGAATGGTCTCCTCGAACTGAGACTTGGCCTCCGAGAGAATCTCAAGCGTAACCGGTTTACGCAGTTCCGCCTGGGCTTTCAGATAGATCAGGTACGTTGAGCTGCTGATATCCTCTGCCACTACCGGGACGTTTAGATTGAACGACGTTGCCACATCGTTGGCGATCTCGTGAACAGTTGAGGAGATCGTCTCATCCGATAATTCGTAGCTGCGACTCCAGATCAGATTGGAGTCTTCATCATCGGTAAAAGATACCATGACGCTGAGCCCGTCGTCGCTAACAATTCCACTTAGCTTGTACTCAGCCTGCAGTCCGGTATCGAACCCGCGCGTCAGGTTGTCAAGGTATGACTCAACCTGCTGCCTTGGCGCGATATGGAGAGAACCGACTCGTTGCAGCAGGTTTGAGACCTCATAGGTAATCCCCTGGTGGTTAACCGAATCAACACCGTCGCGACTGCTGAACGGCAGGATGGTGATGGATGCCACCGGTATGGCCCCTTTGAAAAGGGTATCTGTAGTTGTCTGATCTTTCGGTCGAAACTCAATCAGAATCGCGGCCAGCACAAGGACGGCGAGCCCAATTAAGAGATTGCCGCGCCGCAGCCAGCTTCGTTCAGGTTTCCAGTTGGATCGAGTCTCAACCGAGATCGGTTGGGCCGATGTAGGGTCGCTGATGGCCTTAAGCAGTCGCTTTAGCTCGGATGCGTCCTGTTTGGCCGGCCAGCCTTCCAGTACCGCAGCTTGCCCGCGTCTAAATGCCAGGGGAATACGCACTTTGTCCAGTAGCACAGGAATGAGTATGCCACGCTCCAGCCCGTCGCTGGCTTCCGCCTGAACCCACTCTGACGAAATGGAGTGCTTTGACCAGATCACCACGACGCACTTAGCCTTGACGATGGCCTTGTCGATCACGTCTTCATAAGTGCTGCCCGGGACCAGCTCTCTGTCCCACCAAACAGACAAACCGTTCGCTTCGAAAAGCTCCACCAACGGTTCAACTCTGTCCCGATCTTCTCTGGCATAGCTGACAAATACGTCAGACATTTATCGACAGACCTTTATGTTATTTGATGCACCAACACGTTTAGACTGGCAACCTGCTCGACTCGCTATTCTATCACCTAATCGAAGGCAGAGTACCGCGAGAACGGGGTAGTGATTGATGATGTAATGGCAAGCAGGGCAGACAGTTGCTGCCAATCTATTGATGCACCGAAGTTCATTGTCGTGGGCTGACCCAAGACAGTATCGAGTCCAATGCGCTCTGTAAGGAGCCGATGGCCACTTCTGGCTGTTTACCCATCGATAAAAGTTGCCTCAGTCGATTACCTTTGTAGGAGGAATAATTCTTTTATAAATCAGTATGTTGGAGTAACTGTATGCATAGACAGCCTGCGCATATGTCCAGTTCCAGCCCCGCGAACAACGCGCGGCACGTCTTTCCCTGAGCCCAATCCGACCTCAGCCATGATCTTCAGATGTATCACAATACGGAATCTGCTTTGTATAATGTGGTTCCGGAATCTTCCCTTGGCTATTCCGTCGAGGCGGGGAATTATCAAGGGATTTGATCCATTGAATATTCTGAACCGTCAATTGAATCCAATACAATACCTTGCCATGCTACTTTGGCTGATACCATCCATCTCTACTGCGGAACCTGCTACCTTGCTGTTCCTGCTCCACCACAAAAAAGGTACTGGACGACAAATTGCTAATCTCAAGTGCATAAGGCTGGTGGAGGCAATTACCAGACACTCATGAACTTCGCGCTCCGGGAGTATATGCAACAATCTCAGGAACCACTGGAGGACACGTTACGCAGGGTCATCCGAGAGGAGCTGAAGGATGCTGGCTAACAAGTGCGTGCACGCAGACAGCAATAGACGCCACTCGGTACTTACAAACTCGCTGACGATGGCCGATACGCAGTACTAACACAACCAGTTTGACGTCTTCTATATTACATATCATACGATAGTCACGGACTCGATAACGCCACAGTCCGGCCATATCACCGCTCAAGGCTCTGCCAGACCGACGAGGATCTTCATCGGTGGCTGTGCGTTCACGCAAGTACTTGAGTAATTCTCGCTGTGCTTGGCGGTCTAGTCTGCGAAGCTCCTTGGCGGCTGCGTCATCAAACTCAACGGTCCAGGTCAAGACTTCCTTCCAGGTCGTCAAGTGTCCAGCGATGGCCAGGGTTCTCTAAGCGGTGCATGGCGAGATACTTGCCATCCAGTTCCTCAAGATGATCAATGATGGCTTCACGCACATAATACGTTTTAGTACGGCCAGTCTTTTCGGCCAATTCAGCAAGGCGGGCCTCAATCTCTTTGGGTAAGCGGACTGCAAGCATGACTGACCTCCATTGCCATGCATTGCCATAGATGGCTATACGTGTACAACATGTATAGCAAAGCAGCAGAAGGAGCTGATGGCCAATCAGTTGTGGGACCGCCATCGTCCCGCGGGTGACAGGAATACCTGCATGGTTGAATCTGGACTGCATTCGTATCACGCATTGACAGGCATTATATTCAAAGATAGACTTTATAAATGACGTATAAAAGACGATTTTTGGGTGGCAAAATAAAAGCTCTCATGGCGATGTTCTCATCTGTTGCCGTAATTGGCCCCAGGCAGTGCGGTAAATCTACACTCGTCAAGAATCTGTTTCCTGAATGGAAATACTATGACTTGGAACGACCGGATGACTATCAGTTAATTACTACCGACCCTCTTGCATTCTTTTCCAGAAATCCCGATCGCGTCATTATTGATGAAGCTCAACAATATCCCCAATTATTCAGTGTGCTTCGATCAGTCATTGATGAGGACAGAGAGACCACTGGCAGATTTTTGTTAACGGGGTCGAGTTCCCCAGTAATTGTGAAAGGTCTTTCGGAAAGCTTAGCTGGCCGCATCGCGACTGTGGAACTTTGGCCGTTGAAAATGGCTGAGCTTTACCAGCAGGAGATGCCAAACATCTACGATATGATAACCAATGCTGAGACTGTGTTGGCAGACTTTGCCGGTTTAGAAACAGGAATCACCCACGAACAGCTTTACGATCATTGGCTACTTGGCGGCTACCCGGAACCAAGAATCAAAGGTCAGGATAACCCTTTGTTTCACAAGGTTTGGATGGATTCCTATTTTACCGATTTTATTCATCGTGACATCCAGCGGTTATTTCCTAGAATCAATACGCATAACTTTAGAAAAATGATTCAAACGCTATCGTTTCATTCTGGCAATATTCTCAATCAGTCAACCATTGCTACGTCGTTAGAATTGAGTTCGGTTACCATTAAGGAGTATCTGGATATTTTGCACGATACCTTTATATGGCGAAACTTGACAAGCTTTGATAAGAATCCGCTTAAGAAATTCCAAAAAATGCCAAAGGGACACTTCAGAGATTCCGGGACATTACACCAATTGTTAAAGCTGGATAATGTGGATGACCTAATGATTCATCCAGTGGCGGGGAAGTCTTTCGAATCATTCACTATCGAGGAGATAATAAGAGGCTTCCAGAGCACTGTGCAAACAAATATTGACTTCAATTTCTATAGGACAAAAGACAAGGCAGAGATAGATTTGATTGTGGATGGCCCTTTTGGCTTTATTCCAATTGAGATAAAACTAGGGACAAAGATCAATCAACGGATGTTGATATCGTTAAAATCCTTTATAAAGGATACTCATTCAAGATTTGGTATTTTGGTCAACAATGCTGCAAGAATTGAAGTTATTGCCGATGACATTATTCAAATACCAGCGATCTATTTTTGAGGTATCAAGGAGAGTCGTCAAACTGTGCATCTCAAAGTTATCATGGAGGCACAGTTGGTGTTGTTCATAGACCACGAAATCTTAATGCTTCGGCGCCCCAATACAGGACGTCAGGCACCTACGATAAGGCTGATGAGATTGATGATTCTGGCGGCGGCCCTGCAAAACATGAACCCAACTTGCCGGTTCCGTTAGATCCAGTTCTCCAGACGTAACGCCTCGACACGATCGAATTCTCGCAGGTTATTGGTCACCAGTATCAGCCCTTCACTTCTGGCATGTCCAGCAACATGCAGATCATTAACACCTATCGGCGTTCCTTTGCGTTCCTGTTCAGCACGGATATTGCCATAGTGTGCGGCCGCTTTACTGCCATACCCCAACACTTCCAACCGAGAAACAAAATCTTCGACCTGTCGCAGATTGTGCTCTGCTAACGCGCTTTTCTCGACGCCATGCAGCAACTCTGCCAGAGTAATGGAACTGATACACATCTGCGCAGCGTGACTGTTAAAAGATTCCAATATATCTATTGGCCGGCGCTTGATCACATAAATTACAGTATTTGTGTCAAGCATGTACTTCAGCATCAAAACTCTTCCCTTTCAGGTTGCTCCTGTGTTGCGCGTTCATGCATGAAATCGTCGCTGACACGGTCGCCTGAAAGAAAGAAGCTATCCCAGGTGTTATCCACGGGTGACAACACACGATCCTTTCCCAACACTCGGACAGTGACCTTTTTGACGCCATCAGGAAAACGGGTTCCAGCGGGGGGCCTCACCGCCTGAGTTCGGTTGTTGACAAAGACTGAACCGGTAGCCACAAGACACCTCCTCAAGAGCTATATACCTATGATATATAGCATTGAGTGTATTGCAGGCATATATAGCTACAAATCACCCCGTGCTCGTGCTGTGCATAGTTACATAATGTAACTACAATAGAGGTGGTTCGGTATTCCTGGACACGAATTTATCCAAGATAAGTGGATCCCTGCTCTCGGTTTGAGGGTTATCCACGGTCACGCTCATCTCCCGATGAGCTTGAGCGTGGCGGTGGGTAACCCGGACTTCATTATGCCGT
>JASMJM010000067.1 GCA_030749725.1 Pseudomonadales bacterium
CATACGAGAAGGTTTTAACACTGACAACCAGGCGGCTTTTCAGATCCTTATTTCACGTATACGAGAAGGTTTTAATACTGACAACCAGGCGGCTTTTCAGATCCTTATTTCACGTATACGAGAAGGTTTTAACACTGACAACCAGGCTGCTTTTCAGATCCCTATTTCACGTATACGAGAAGGTTTTAACACTGACAACCAGGCGGCTTTTCAGATCCCTATTTCACGTATAACGAGAAGGTTTTGACATGGGTAACGGGGCTGCTTCTCAGATCCTTGTTTTGCGTATAACGAGAAGGTGTTGACATTGACTACCAGGCGGCTTTCCAGGTTCTTTTTGCATGCATACCTGCTCATGTTTTTCGGATATCTTTTCCTGCCTCTGCTGCTTATGGTGACAGCAGCATTCAACACATCGAGCATCCCCTCCGTCTTACCTTGGCGTCAGTTCACCCTCAATTGGTTCGCCGTGCTGTTTCAGGATGCCTTAATGTGGAAATCCATACTCAATAGTCTCGTTATAGCATTGGGGGTCGTTGTTCTCGCCGTACCTATGGGGCTTTCTGCCGCGCTTCTTCTCACTCGCCTGCAATCCAAGAGTCAGCCTTTTCTGTATGCCCTGCTGGTGTCACCCATCCTGACCCCTGGCGTGATCCTTGGCATATCGACTCTGATTTTCTGGAATCAGATGGGTATCGAAGGTGGACTGCTTCTCACCGTTATCGGGCAGACCACCTTTATCGCATCGTTCAGCATGTTGATCTTCATGGCTCAGTTGCAGCGGCTGGATCCTGCCCTGGAAGAGGCGGCGCTCGACCTCGGGGCGAGTCATCTGCAGACCTACATCAAGGTGGTGTTTCCATACCTGAAGGCGACCTTCGTTACTGCCGCTTTCATCAGTTTTCTACAATCATTCGAGAACTACAACACGACCCTTTTTGTCATCGGTGCCGACACCACGATGACCGTGAAGATCGCCAGCATGATCAGGCTTGGCCTGACGCCGGAAGTGAACGCGCTGTCGGTCATATTCGTGGCACTGACGGTGTTGGTCGCAGTGCTCTATACACTCCTGCGAAAAGGGGAAGTTTGAGGCCATCGCAGAATCACAAGAATTCCGCCCCCGGCTTCGCGATCAGAGCTCTTTAAGTTATTGAATTACATGAATATAAAGCCCAGGCTGTATGTCTCGCAAAGGTACAGTGGAAGTGCTACACTTTTCGTCTGTTTTCTCAAAAAGCAATAATTATGCCGCCTTCCGACAGGAGGAGGGTAAGAATTGCCGACTGTGTACCATGGGACACGAACGCGTGAATAGAGTTATTGAACGGACGGAGGCCTGGTTCTTGAAATGAAAAAAACTGCAAGACTTAGGGAATTGATTGGAAGTTCAGAACTTGAGTTCTTGATGGAATCGCACAACGGATTGTCGGCACGGATTGTCGAAGAAACCGGGTTCAAAGGCATTTGGGCAAGCGGCCTCGCAATGAGCGCATCCCTTGGCGTTAGAGACAGTAACGAGGCCAGTTGGACTCAGGTCTTGGAAATTGCCGAATATATGGCGGATACTACCACCATCCCGATATTGTTAGACGGTGACACAGGATATGGAAATTTCAACAATTTCAGGCGTCTCGTAAAGAAACTGGAACAGAGAGATGTTGCCGGTGTCTGCATCGAAGATAAACTGTTCCCCAAATCCAACAGCTTTATAGGGGAGCAACAACCACTTGCAGATGTTGATGAGTTCTGTGGCAAGATAAAAGCCGGCAAGGATACACAGCGAGATGATGACTTTTGCATCGTTGCCAGAGTAGAGGCGTTTATCGCCGGATGGGGATTGGAAGAAGCCTTGCATAGGGCCAACGCCTACCGTGAAGCCGGTGCTGACGCTGTACTTATGCACAGCAAATTGTCTGAACCTGACGAGATCATCAGTTTCATGAAAGAGTGGGATGATCGAGGTCCCATCGTCATCGTGCCTACTAAATACTATGACACGCCAACTTGGATGTTTAAGGAATTTCACATCAGCCTGGTGATCTGGGCAAATCACCTGATAAGAGCGTCGATCAAAGCGATGCAAATAACGGCTGAAGAGATATACAATTCCCAAACCATCGCTGCTGTGGAACAGGAAATTGCTCCTCTGGACGATATCTTTCGGCTGCAAAACGTGGCTGAACTGCAACAAGCAGAAAGAAGCTATCTTCCCGGTACCAACAAGAGTAATCACGACCAGCTGTAACGATCGACGCGAGTGTGCGCACTTGACGGCACCGATACGATCAATGGGCGGGATTAAGATCCGATAGAGATCCCTCTGTAACAATATCCCCTGATTTGGTTGGAGTAGTATCTGAACAGAGAACTGAGCTATTTCAGAAAGACTGGTCTTTTCTTTGTGATCTATCAACAAACCAGTCTTGACAGTTTGACATAATACACATTCACCAAATCACGACCAACAGAAATGATCAATGCAAGTGCCTTCTTGAAACCTTGCCTGGAAAGGGGCTTCGATTTTTTCACCGGAACCCCCTGCTCCTACTTGAAACCATTTATCAACTACGTCATAGATGGAGATGAATTCAAATTCATCGATGCCACCAACGAAGGAGATGCTGTGGCGATGGCCGCGGGAGTCACGCTCGCCGGCGGTCGCAGTATCGTCATGTTTCAGAATTCCGGGCTTGGCAACGCAGTGAATCCGTTAACATCTCTCATTTCAATATTCCAGATACCACTCATGCTCATAATAACTCACCGGGGTAACCCTGAGGGTGAGAAGGATGAGCCACAGCATGATCTCATGGGTAGGATTACCACGCAGATGTTGGATGTAATGAAAATCAGTTGGGCGCCGTTCCCGAATCGGTCCGAATTGGTAGCAGAGGCGTTGATGGCAGCGGACGATTGTTTGACCCAAGAGCAGAAGCCCTTTGCCTTTTTGATGCAGAAAGGCGATGTTGAGAGTTATGAGCTGGATCATACCCATACGGCTGATCACACTGCCACCGCCACAATAGACAAGAAGCCGTTTGCACTGGCATACGGACAACGAGCCAGCCGAGCGGCAGTGTTGGCAGTGATCCAGTCCGTTGCAGGTGACGGTTGTGCGGTGATAGCGACGACAGGTTTTACCGGACGCGAACTATATGCTAACGATGATCGTGACAACCAGCTTTATATGGTTGGCTCCATGGGTTGCGCGTTACCCCTGGGATTTGGGGTTGCCGTGACGAAACCCAACGTCAAGGTATACGTAGTGGACGGGGACGGTGCTCTCTTAATGAGAACGGGCGCCATGGCAACCGTAGGCAGCCGTTGTCCGGACAACTTGATTCATATCCTGCTGGATAATGAAGTTCATGATTCCACCGGAGGACAAAGTACCGTTTCGGTCAGCGTTGATTTCACCGATGTTGCTGCGGGGTTTGGCTACAAGTGGATCTTTGCCACAGACAGTTTGGCGCAATTTACTCAGTTGATGGCCAGAACCGGTTCGATGCAAGGGCCTGTGTTCATCCATTTCAAAACAAGAAAGGGTGCCCCCAGCGGATTGGTAAGGCCGTCGATCACGCCCGTCGAAGTCAAACACAGATTCATTAACTATTTAAGAAAGATCGCTTGATCAGGTTGAAGGCATAATCATGTCCGTGCACGTGGCAGTGATTCTTGCGGCAGGCGTTGGATCTCGTTTGCAGGATGTAGTGAATGACCGACCCAAGGGTTTCCTTGAGATCCATGGGAAACCGATCATTGAGGCGTCGATCGCAAAACTGATCAGAGCGGGTATATCTCAAATCATTATTGTGACCGGTTACGAGCATGAGTTCTATGAAGAGCTAGCCGTCAAATACCCATTCGTATTCACCGTAAAGAACGAAGCCTATGCGGCGACCGGCAGCATGGCTTCGCTGAAAACAGCGAGTTCTTTGATATCCGACGATTTCTTGTTGCTGGAATCGGATTTGGTTTATGAATTTCAGGCGCTGTCGACGCTGCAGAATTCAGCTCAAAGAAATGTCATATTGCTATCGGGCCCCACCCAGGCGGGCGATGAAGTTTATGTAGGTATCAAACATGAACGTATCGTTAACATGTCCAAGGATATACGCGAAATAGAGGTCCTGGGTGGTGAACTGGTAGGCATCTCCAAGATCTCTGTGGACTTGTACTTGAAGATGATTGCACAATGTGAACAAGCCGACGCAACACAGTACCATTATGAAGATTGCCTTACAGATGTCACTGACCGTTCTGATATTGGATTTCGTACCATTGAGAATCTGATATGGGGAGAAATTGACGACAAGAGCCACCTGGAAAGGGTCGTTGAAACTGTTTACCCGTCATTACTTGAGAAGGAAACATCGGCGATGATTGAAAAGAGCCCGCAGCGGAAGATTCTGCTAAATCCAGGTCCCGCGACTACTACGGAGGGCGTCAAGGCAGCTCTGGTCGTCGAAGATATCTGTCCGCGTGAAGGTGAATTTGGCGCACTGGTGGAGGGGATAAGGCAAGATCTGGTGAGAGTCGTTCACGGGGAAGGTGAATATGAATGTGTATTGTTTGCCAGTTCCGGAACCGGAGCAGTAGAAGCTTGTTTGAGTTCGGTAGTACCTGAGGATAAGAGTGTCCTGATCATCAATAACGGCGCCTATGGCGTACGCATGCAGCAAATCTGCAGTTATTTTTCCATATCTTCAATTGAATATAAAGTTGACTGGGGGGAGCCCATCGATTTCACCGTATTGGATGCGATGCTCGCAGATCACCGGGAAGATCTATCCCACATTGCTTTTGTGCACCATGAAACAACTGTTGGTTTACTGAATTCAATCGACAAAGTCAGTGAACTGGCGAGTCGCTACAACCTTGAGATTATCGTCGATGCCATGTCCTCTTTTGCAGGCATACCTATCGATGTCAAGAGACAGAACGTACATTACCTGGTTTCATCCAGCAACAAGTGCATTCAGGGGATGCCCGGGATTGGGATTGTGATCTGTAAGCGTGATTCGCTGCACCGCAGTCGGGAGATCCGCCAGCGGAATTTCTACTTCAATCTGTACGAGAACTACCGCTTCTTTAACGAGCGTAAGGAGATGCAGTTTACACCACCGGTACAGCTGCTCTATGCGCTCCGACAGGCGATCAATGAGTATTTTCTGGAAACCGAGAAGGGGAGAGCTGATCGGTACAGTGACAACTATGCAGTATTGATCAAAGGCCTCTCAAAGCTGGGATTTGAGTTTCTGCTCGATAAACAACACCATGCAAAGATCTTGACCGCAATCGTTGAACCGGATGACGATAATTACAGCTTCACGGCGATGCATGACTATCTATACGCGAGGGGCTTTACCATCTATCCGGGAAAGGGGGGGCAACGCGATACTTTTCGGTTGGCCAACATGGGTGCCATCGATAGCAATGACATCGATCAGTTTCTCCATTGCCTTGAACAATACATGCAGGAAAGCGAGATTACACTTTGATCCAAATGAGTTTACACATTCACCTATGACAGATCAGATTGAATTTACCTGGGCTGAGAGCGCTTATCCAAAGTTAGCCAAATCTTCAAGCGATGGCTTCTATTGCTATTACTTCCAGCGTCGCCTGTCGTGTTATGTGAGCTATGCAAGTGCGAAACTTGGAATCTCCCCAGATCAGTCAACTTGGATCGATCTCACGTTTGCGCTGACGGCGGCAGTGTGTCTCATGATGGGTTACCCGATAACCGCGGTAGTCCTGATTCAGCTGTTTGGAATCTGGTCGTGTGTCGATGGTGAAGTAGCCAGGTTGACGGGAAAGACCAGCAAGGTGGGCGATTACTTTGATACCATGGTGGATCGTTTGGCGGAAATCATCTTCGTTGCCGGTCTTCTGCTGCTGCTGCTGGCCAAAGGTTCTGAAGAGACCATATCACTTTACTTCTTCACCTATATCGGGGCGGTGTTCTTAATTACTGTCTCGTCGGAAAAATACCGTTCCGCCTCACAGAAGAATTACCCCAAGAAAGAGATAGAAACTGTGTTCAGCTGGATCTGTGCCGGTAGTGACATTAGGTTTCTATATCTCTCACTGGCGATAATCGCCATGGTACTTTCAGATCAAGTAAGATTTGTGCTCGTCACTCTTGCCATTTTGTCAGTGGCTCTTTACCTGAATTTTCTTTTCCGCATGTGGAAGATCTATCGACTCAATCTACTTGCTTGAACAGCCGGCTGCATACAATGACAGATCATCCTAAAGCGATAAGTCTTCAGCACCGACAGCACGTCAATCAATCTCTGCTTTGATCCCGACCTGAATCCGTATCTTGTTGCCAGGAGAGGGTATATCGGTCACGAACAACTGTCTGGACTCTGCACCGAATATGTAGAGCCAGTCGTTCTTGTGCTCCAATCCGAAGCCCTCTGCGAACGACAGATCAAGCAGGTGTTTGATGATCATCTTGCTGACGTTGCGATGTGTGACGACTAGAGAGTGACCGCTATCGGCTATCTCGTTGACGATCTGATCCACGTCGCTCTTGATTCGCTCATAAACCATTTTGAGGTTCTCGCCACCCCCTGGCAGAGCAATATTGACTTCATCCCTGAGAAAATCGGTATAGATCTGCTTGGAGTAGGCATCTGCGAAATAGACTTTGTGCTCCCCTTCGAATACACCAAGTTTAGCTTCATTGAGCGCCTGAAAGGACTGCAGCGTAATCTGCTTTTCTTCGCTGATGGGACGAGCCGTTTCGATTGCACGTTGTAGTTGGCTGGTATAGATATGCACTATTGGCACATCCAGCAGCATATAGAACAGGTCCTTTCTTTGTTGATAACCCAACGGACTGAGCGGCCTGTCCTGCTGGCCTTGAATCAGATTTCCGGCATTCCAATCGGTCTCGCCATGACGAGCCATTAACAGACATGATTCGTTGAGCCTTAGCAGAAAGGCTTGCAGATTGTCGAAGTCACCGGATAGCATTATCTGTTCAGATCTCACCTAATCCCCACGGCTACAACTATAAAAACGACGGACGTCGGTGGTTCAGACCGTTTCGTGATGGGACTATTCCGTGTTCGCACTAAGTCGCCCTGTGAGCGTTTTCGGAGCATCCAGCTCTTCGGCCTCAAGAAGCCGGGCGCCCTTCAGCATTCCCGGCAGCGCGTAATTGCCCTCGTGACAAGCATACTCAAACATCTGACCATCGGACACTCGCATTGGAATGTTTACGGTAAACGGTCTTACAAATGTCGTTGGGTCAGTGAGCGTATATTCATAGTCGAGACGTGACTCACTGATACGTGTGAATGATTCCACCAGGTGCATGTTCATTCCTGAACCCACCGCGCCAAGTTCGGTGAGTGTCTCGAGGGTCGTTGGTAATTGGAAGGTTGGTGTCTTGTCAGTGAAGTTGGTCGTCTCGATGACGAGCGTATTGCCTTCCCAACGACCGCGAGAATCACCCGACCATCGTCTTATCTCGGACGTTAAGTGCGGACGATCATCCATTGGCACAATTCGGGCATCGTGGATCATCTCCGTGACAAGCACGATGTACTTCGGCGTCTGTACGATACGCAGGTTGTTGTTATATGCACTTGGGGTTAGGGGAGGGCCGGCGTTAAATCCAACCAGACAGCGTTCTGAAAGTCCAAGTGACTCAGGACCCGCAGGTCTGAACACGGCAGGATTGGCGCTGTAGGAAAATAAGTCGCGCACTGGCGGAATACGCAGGCGATTCTGCTTCTCCATTTGTGCCCGCGCCTCAGGTGTAATGTCAGGTAAACGGCCATTTGGTGGATCAATGATGAGAGAGGTCCGCAAATCCTCATGGAGTTCGGTGCCCCAGTCCCACCAGAACGTATTGTATGCACCTTCAATATCGAGAGCGGCCTCTTCGGTTCGATTGTCCACATCGACAGCCTGGAGAACAAGCTCGCGAAACGCCTTTGCTTCCTCTGGCGTCAACGTTGCCTTGTCGGCTAACTCCGGTGGTCGTTCGAGTGGAGTAAGGTTGCGAAAGTCCCAAACTCCCTCGATGTCAGGATTACCCCAGGCTGTGCGTTTCGGTTCAAAGCCCTTCGAATCCGAGCAGGCGGCGAGTGAGGTGGCAAGCGCTAGGGCAAAGGACAGGGGTGCCGCTGAGAAGTTTGTAGGGTTCCCGGCCATTTCCTGGCTCCTTTTTCTCTTTATTATTCAATCAGTTTGTTGATGGGTATTTCTATGATACCCCGCGCTCCCGACTGGTACAGTTTGGGAATCAGTTCCCGCACCTGCTTGTCGTTTACCACCGTCGTGATCTCGACCCACTCCTTATCCGCCAGGGTCGATACGGTGGGTGTCCCCAAAGCCGGCAAGAGGGTGATGACTGCGGCCAACTGGTCGTGGGGAACGTTCATCGACAGGGTGACCCGAGTCGCTGCGGCGGTAGCGCTTTTCAGCATCATCAGCAGCCGTTCCATCTTATCGTTCTTCCAGTCATCCTGCAGGGAATCGTGGTTGGCGATAAACCGTGGCGTGCTCTCCAGCACCACGTGCATGATTCTGAGATTGTTGTCCTTCAGACTGGCACCCGTCTCCGATACATCCACGATGGCATCCGCCAGAAGCGGCGGTTTAACCTCGGTGGCTCCCCAGGAGAACTCAACCGAGCTCTCGACGTCGTGCTCGGCGAGAAAGCGCTTGGTCATGCCTACCGCTTCCGTGGCGATATGTTTGCCTTGTAGATCCTTCACGTCTTTAAACTCGGAATCCTCTTTGCACGCCATTACCCAGCGCACCGTGCGGTAGCTCGGCCAAGGTGCTTTCAGATCCGCCAGCTCCTTTACGTCCGCACCGGACTCGAGGATCCAGTCCAGGCCCGCTATGCCGCAATCCAGTACGCCCTGGGCAACGTAACGCGCCATCTCCTGTGGGCGGATCAGAACGCAGTGGATCTCCTCATCATCGATTTCGGGGTAATAGGATCGTCCCGAGATACGCAGATCATAGCCGGCATACGCGAACAGCTTACTGGTGGTTTCCTGCAGGCTTCCCTTCGGGATTCCCAGTCGCAGCTGTTTACCCTTCTGCTTCATTTCTTGTAGACCTCCTCAGGATCAAAGACCTGCACGCCGACATCAATAGCCTGCCCGTTTTCCAGCCGCCGGAAAAAACAGCTCCGTTTGCCGGTATGACAAGCTGCATCACCTACCTGCTCGACCTTTATCAAAACAGCGTCACCATCGCAGTCGAGGTATATTTCCTTCACCCTCTGCACGTTGCCGCTCTCCTCGCCTTTATGCCACAGCTTCTGGCGAGAGCGACTCCAGTAGACGACTTCACCGCTCGAGAGGGTTTTGTTGAGGGAGTCGCGATTCATATTGGCCACCATCAGGATTTCGCCGGATTGGTAATCCTGGGCTATCGCAGTGACCAGATCAGCATCTTTGCTGAAGTCTACCAGGTTGAGCAAGTTTGCATAGTCGTTGGTGGGCATTGTGGCTCTACTCCTATATCTGAAATAACCGGGCAGCATTGTTTCCCAGCACAGCCTGTTGCCGTTCCGGCGTGAGATCGGCGACGGCTGCACGAATGCGCTGCGGGGCCTGCATGTTTGAATCTATGTGTGGGAAGTCGGATCCCCACAGAATCCTGTCTTCACCTACCAGTTCCAACATGGCGCCGATGGTGCGTTCCTCCGGTTCTGCACAGAAGTAGCAGTTACGTTTAATGTACTCGCTGGGCTTCAATTCGAGTTGGGTGGCCGTCAATTCGCGGAAATACTGATATTTCTGGTCAAGACGATCCATAAGATGAGCGGCCCAACCACAACCCGCTTCCACTGCCAGAATCTTGAGGTCGGGATGGCGGTCGAACAGACCATCGATGACCATGGTCGCCAGGGCCGGTTCGAGCTGACCTACGGCACCAAGTCCAAAGGTGAAGAGTGGTCCGGCGCCGCTGGCGTGCCATGCACTGAAGGGAACGGCGGCACCTTGGAAACGCACGACCACATGCAGACAGCCGGGAATTCCCGCATCGGCACACAGCTGCCATATCGGATCGTAGAAAGAATTGCCCGGCCGCATACCATTGATGACTTCCGGCGGGACGAACAGGCCGCCGAATCCCATCTTGATACAGGCTTTGAGTTCTTCAATGGCATGGTCCAGGCTGGCCCAATTGATGATCGCAATAGCAACGGCGCGATCTGCTATCGCGTTGCGGTGATCCTGCAGCCATCGGTTGTAGGCGCGGCAATAGGCCGCGGCCAGATTCTGATCATCGGTAGGGAAGGGCAGTATGCCGATGGTGGGGAACAGCACCCCTACATCCACGCCCCACTCATCGTACAGCTCAGCGCGGGCCGATGAGTCATAGCTGGCCGCGGGACAACCATCCTGGTAGGTCATATCCGCCCCGAAGATCTTGCTGCGATCGATATGAACGCCCCCCAGCCCGGCAAGTCTACCGGTCAACACAGGTTGGCCATCGATCAGTAACGATTCCACGCCGTCTTGCGTCACGATACGAATGGCTCGATCACGGTACGGCTTCTCCAGATACTGAATCCACAGGTCTGCGGGTTCCATGACGTGGGAGTCTGCATCTACTACGATGGTTGCTTTTCTCATCTTTCTGACAGTGCCGAGGCCTGCGCCCGTTTTAGAGGTTTAAGAATGTAATCCATCACCGTTTTCTTACCGGTTAATATGTCAACCGAGGCGATCATGCCGGGCATAATCGGCAGTGGATTCTCCTTGCTGCCGAGATAATTGCGGTTGGTGCGGACCTGTATTTGAAAGAAGTGTTCGCCCCGCTCGTCGGTGATCGTGTCTGCGCTGATCAGTTCCAGTACGGAATCCAGACCGCCGTAGATGGAGAAATCATAAGCCGTGAGTTTGACGGTCGCCTTTTGTCCTGGATGGATGAAAGCGATATCAGAAGGTCGGATCTTAGCTTCCACCAGCAGAGTATCGTTGGCGGGAACAATTTCAATAAGATCCATGCCCGGTTGTATGATGCCGCCGATGGTGTTGACCAGAATCTGTTTGACCGTGCCGTCCACGGGCGAACGCACATCCGTTCGCTGAACCCTGTCTTGCAGAGCCACATTGGATATGGAAAGTCGAGAGAACTGGGTCTTCGCTTCGTTTAGCTGCGCCTGGGCGTCACTGATGAATTGCTGTTTTCGTTCAGATATTTTTCCTTCCGCCTCGGTGATCGCCGATTCAATCTTGGGGATGGCGAGCCGCGCAACATCGAGTCTGCCAACGGATTCGTTGACGGCAACCTGCAGCCTGAGCAGCTCGACCTGTGAAACCGCGCCCGTCTCCACCAACGGTTCTGTAAGGGCTAACTCCTGCTCGGCCAGTTGGGCGTTCTTGTCATATTTCCCGATCTCAGATTCGAGTTCGCGCAACGTCTGTGTTTGTTGACTGAGTTGTTGAGTCAGAATATCGAGGGCCGCGTTCAGTTCTACCTGGCGCGACCGGTAAAGACTCAGTTCCCTGGCCAATAGCGCCTGTCCTTCCGCCGGGAAATCAGCCGGCGGGACGAAGGCTGTTCCCGTTACTTCAGATTCCAGTCGGGCAATCAGCGACTGCAGGGCATGGGAACTGAGCTTGCCCTCGTTATAGCTGGAGGCGAATCGGGTATCGTCCAAGCGCAGCAGGATATCGCCTTTGTCAATCCGATCACCCTGCCTGCAGAGCACTTCCGCCAATATGCCACCCTCGAGGTTCTGGATGATCTGAACCTGGCTTGAGGGAATCACGCGTCCGTCGGCCCGAGCCAGTTCATCCAAGGTTGCCCAATTCGCCCAGATGAGGGCAGACAGCAGGAACAGTACGCTGCTCCAGAGTATCAGATGCAGGCTGATGGGAAGGGCTTCGATTTCGGCCGCAGCCGTCTCCGGCATGAACTGCATATCTTCTCGATCGATGGCGTCCAATCAGCTACCCTCCCGATAGTGCCTTCAATACGTCGCTCTTGGGACCGTCAGCCACTACCTTTCCCTCATTCAGAACGATGAGTCGATCGACCAGGGTCAGCATGGAGGATTTGTGGGTGACCAGTATTAGGGTCTTTTCGCTTAGTATCTGCTTCAGCCGGTCTTTGAAATTGAGTTCAGTGGTGTTGTCCATGGAGTTGGTCGGTTCATCCAACACCAGGATGGCTGGATCATTCAACAGGGCACGTGCGATAGCGATTGCCTGTCGCTGTCCGCCGGACAGGTTGATGCCGCGCTCGCCTACCTGCAGGTCGAAGCCCTGAGGATGCTGATTGATGAATTCATCCAGGCCGCATAACTTCGTTGCCCATAGGACGCTCGCGTCGTTCGCCTCGGGGGTACCGATGGTGATGTTATCCCTGACGTTGCCGCTGAATAACATAATGTCCTGGGGAACGTAGCCGATATTGCCGCGCAGATCGGTTGGGTCGATCTGCTGAATGTCGGTTCCTTCAATAAGGATGGCGCCTTCATCAGGTTGGTAGAAATTCAGAATCAAGCGCTGAAGTGTGCTTTTTCCCGATCCCATGCGCCCTACGATGGCGATCTTCTCACCTCTATCTACCGTAAAGCTGACCTTGCTAACAGCCGGAATCTGTTGCTCGCGGTAGGCAAAGGTCACCGACTTGAACTCAATGTTGCCGTCCAGCTTAGGTCGGTTCAGAAACTTGTGTCCTTCCGGCCTTTCCTGCGGCAGAGACATGATGCTGTCGATGGAACGGTAGGCTGCAATGGAGTGGTGATACCGAGTGAGTATCGTCGCCACCTGGGCCATGGGGGCCAGGCAGCGACCGGTGAGGATGGTACAGGCGATTAAACCGCCCACCGACATTTCGCCGGCCATAATCTGGTAAACGCCGGTGATGACAACCAGTACGCTGGCAAGTTGCTGTACGATCTGGGCTATATTGACAGCGCTCAAACTCAGGAAACGTGACTTTAGCCCCAGTTTGGCGATGCGGGCATTGAATGCCTCCCATTTGCGCTGCATGACACCCTCGGCTCGAATTCCTTTTATCGTGTCGAGGCCCGTCAAGGCTTCCACCAGCATGGAGTGCTTCTGTGCAGACTCAGTGAAACTGTCATTGATCAATCGCTGCAACGGGCGCTGCAATACAAGACCCACTCCTACGATCAATGGGATGGCAGTCAGAGGCACCCAGGCAACTACGCCGCCGACGCTGTAAATCAGCAGGACAAACAATATAACAAAGGGGAGGTCTATAATCGCAACCAGAGTGGTAGATGTAAAGAACTCACGGAATCCGTCAAATTCCTGTAGATTGTTCGCGAATGAACCGACAGAGTTGGGCCGCGCCTTCATTTGAATGTCAAGAACCTTGGAGAAGGTCCTGCTGGAGAGGAGTATGTCGGCTCTCTTTCCGGCAACGTCGATGAAATACCCTCGCAGAGCTTTCATTAGCAGATCGAAAACCAGCACGATCATTACGCCGGTAGAAAGCACCCACAGTGTCTCAACGGCCTGGTTGGGAACGACTCTGTCGTAAACGTTCATAATAAAAAGAGGGGACACCAGTGCAAACAGGTTGACAAGCAATGAGGCAACCAGCACTTCCCCGTAGATGCCTTTGGATTTCTGGACGACGGCCCAGAACCAGTGCTTGCCATCCCCGATAGCCAGGATGCTTTCAGCGAACTTGTACGCAGGCTTGAAATATAAAGCCCTGCCGGTATAGAGCCGTGCAAGTTCAGCCTGCTCTATTTCCACGTGACTGGCGCCCGTATCGGGGAAGATGACTTCGGCGTGGCCGTCCTGACCTGCCCTTGTCAGTATGCAGGCCTGCTGGTTCTCCAATAGCAATACTGCTGGAAGAACCATTTTGGAAATCGCATGCAGATCCCGTTTCACTAGTTTGGAGCTGAATCCGGCTCTTTCCGCTGCACGTATGAACAACTCAGGGGTCAGCTTGCCGTCAATGAGGGGCAGACCGGAGGTGAGGGATTGTGCTGAAAACGGCTTGTGGTGGATGTGCGTCAGGATCACCAGCGAATCCAACAGCGTATCCTGCTTTAATTCCCCGATATCTATGGTGGCCAAATTTTCCATGGATCCTGCTGACTTAATTCAGTACTGATCAAGTTAATGTCTAATTGCGTCTGATGCACAACGCGAAAATTATACCACTTTGCCCAGTTGCACAGCCGACCTACGGAATTTGTGATAGATTTACACGATCCAGCACAGTACGAACAGGAGAGGAGAACACCATGAGCAGTTTGACAAGCCGTGAAGTGCATTTGATATCACGACCAGAGGGAATACCGGTGCCGGACAATTTCACCATGGTGGAAGTGGAGGTCCCGCCACCTGAAAAGGGTGAGGTGCTTGTCAAGAACATCTACATGTCGGTGGACCCTGCCATGCGACCACCGATGACCAATGGCCAGACCAAATTGAACAGCGTGATGGGGGCCGGTGCCATCGGTATGGTATTGGAATCCAATAATGACCGCTTTGAAGAGGGAACTCATGTTCAACACAGAAGCGGCTTCAGAGAGTACTTCGTGTCTGACGGATCGGATCTGCAAGTAGTAAAGACCCAAGGTGAAGCGGTATCTACCCATCTGCATATCCTCGGCGGAACGGGATTGACAGCCTACGGCGGGCTACTGGTCACGGGGCAGTTGAAGGACGCAGAGACTGTTTTCGTTTCCGCCGCAGCCGGTGCCGTCGGTAGTATTGTCGGGCAGATAGCCAAGATCAAGAACTGCCGGGTTGTCGGAAGTTGCGGCTCCGACGAAAAAGTTGCTTATCTCCTGGATGAACTGGGGTTTGATTATGCGTTTAACTACAAGACTACCAGTATCCGCCGCGAACTGCACATCGGTTGCCCCGATGGCATCGACGTGTACTTCGAAAATGTAGGTGGCGATCATCTGGACGCTGCGGTCGGGCAGATGCGCCCGTTGGGACGTATTCCTGTATGCGGAATGATTTCGGCCTACCACAGCAAGGGTGCTCGCTCCGAAGGAGTCACCAGTCTGGCGAATATGGTTTACAACCGGGTGACCATGCGGGGATTTGTAGCCACCGAATTCTACGACATCAGGGATCAGTTCCTCGCAGACATGCGCAAGTGGATGTCAGAGGGGAAACTGAAATACACGGAGACGATTCTCGAAGGGATCGAGCGAGCGCCGGATGCACTGATCGGCCTGTTCACAGGGCTCAACACCGGCAAGATGCTGGTTAGATTAGCAGATGATGTCTGAGCATATGACGCCCAGTCGAGGTCCAGGCACAAAACAGGCCAGCGAATAAGGCGATTGTGGGACTGTGCGCTAGGGACGGCGCGAATCAGAAACCACTCAGGCTCGCATACCGGTCCCGGTGATAGGCCGCATCACCAAACGCCTGTTGGACGACCCGTGCCCGCTTCAGGAAGAAGCCGATATCAAATTCATCGGTCATGCCGATGCCGCCGTGCATTTGAATGCCTTCGTTACTGATCAGGAAGAAGGCATCACACAGCTTGGTCTTTGCCAGGCTGGCAAGCTGAGGAATATTGTCCGCCCCTTCGTCCAGTTTGCTGAGTGCCTCTCTTACAACAGATTTGGCTAGTTCGATTTCACAGAACATCTCAGCCGCACGATGTTTGAGAGCCTGGAAGGAACCGATGACCACACCGAATTGCTCCCGTTCCTTGAGGTATTGAACCGTTCGCTCGAAGACTTCCTGCACGCTGCCCAACATTTCCGCAGCGATGCCTATTCGTCCGATGTCCAACACCTTGTCTAAGGTTTCAGAGCCCTTGTCCACTTCCCCAATCACGGCGGATGCGTCCACCTCGACGTTCTCGAATTTGATATTCGCGGCATTGCGACTGTCCACCATCCAGGTACGGGTGATGGTGATGCCGGCCGTCTTGCTGTCGACCAGGAACAGCGTGATGCCGGCCGAATCGCCTGGATTCCCGGAAGTTCTGGCAACAACGATCAGACGGTCAGCGACGTGACCGTCAAATACAAACCGTTTCTCACCGGAAATCACATAGCCTGCCGAGGCCTTCTCCGCCTGACAACTGATTTGTGTGGGGGCGTGGTGGGGTTGTTCCTCCAGCGCCAGCGCCATGATCGTCTCGCCGGCGATTATTTCCGGTAGGATCTCCTTCTTCTGGGCATCGTTGCCACCAATCTGGATAGCCGATCCGCACAGCAGTACCGTCGAGATCAATGGCGATGCAGTCAGGGTTCGCCCTGCCTCCTCCAGCACCACGCCCAGCCCGCCGTAGCCGAATTCCAGGCCGCCATACTCCTCCTCGAAGGTGATGCCCGCCCATCCCAACTCCACCATCTGCTGCCACAGATCTCTGGAGAATCCGGTTTCATCCTTGTCATCCCGCAGTTTTCGGAGCGCAGCGATCGGCGCATTCTCCTGACAGAAATCCTTCGCAGTATCCCGCAATAGAGTTTGTTCTTCAGTTAGTACCATTGACATAGTCGTTTTCTCTCTTGGTTAGTGCCCATCCATATTTAAAGTCCGTGCCTCGGGTGCCCATCTCATACTATTGATTTTACAACAAACATTTTTGCCCTGTCGCATTGATTTCGCCAAAAGCACCTATTTCTGGATGGACACTAGTTAGTTCCCGTCCGGAAACTGAAGTTTCCGTTCCCCTGGGATAGGTCGTGGGTGTTCTTGTCCTACTATAGTAGTCTCAAGTCGGCATCAGTCGGTTCGATTATGTGACCTCGACCGCGAAAACAGCTGTTTCCGGACAAGAACTAGCTAAGGATTCAGAATATCGAGATTCCATCAATCAGGCAAGCCCAGGACTCGTTTCGCAATGATGTTCAACTGAATTTCAGAGGTACCCCCTCGATGGAATTGCCCTTGGAACGAAGCCACTCTCTGGCTGTTGATAACTCCCTTGGGTCAAATCCCTCACCCTCCCAGCCAAGGCCTTGAGAACCCATCGCTGCCAACATTACCTCGAACCTTTTTTTGTTGTGTTCGGTTCCGTAATACTTGAACATGGAAGAGGTGGCACGGGGTCCACTACCGGATTTGGCTTCCTCGCCTGCACGCCTGACGGTTAGACCGAATATCTCTCCATCCATCTTGTGCATCGCAATCTGCTCCCTGACGAGCGGGGCGGCTATCCTGCCGTCCCGTTCGCCAAGGTACCTCTTGGCGATGTCTTCGATGGATGACTGGGTTGTTCCCCCCGCAGCCACAGCTCCCAGACCCATACCGGAAATCATGGTGCGCTCAATCGTCGGTAATGGTAATGTCCCGTCCTAAACAACTGAGACTCGACTAAGGCACGAACATGCGTGTGAGTCTGGACCTGGATGGTGTCAGTTCACCCATCGTCATGTCGCTGCACGAAGAGGACGAACAGGTATCGAGGGAAATCCTCGAACAAGGCATCTGGGAAGCCTTTGAAACGGCAATCGTCATCAACCGGCTGAAGCCCGGTAACGTATTCATCGATGTGGGTGCAAATATCGGTTACTACACGTTGCTTGCATCCTCTATTGTCGGAATGGAGGGTCAGGTGATTGCGTTTGAACCCGAGAGGAAGAACTTCGAGCTACTGCGCAGCAACAGTATCCAGCACGTCGTTGCGAATATACGCACAATCAACGCTGGATTGTCGGACGAGGAGGGGCAAAGGCAGTTGTATCTTTCCGAGGACAACCTCGGCGATCACCGTCTATTCGACGATGAGTCCAGAACTGGTCAGCGGGTCAACTTGATCGTTGGCGACCAACAGCTACAGCGCGACTGCGAGCGCATAGATTTCCTCAAAATCGATACCCAAGGCGCGGAAGCGCACGTGGTCGAGGGGCTGCAGGAGACTATCGCAGCCAATCAGGAGCACCTTGATATGCTTATTGAATTCTGGCCGTATGGATTGATTCAGGCCGGCAGATCGGCGCGCATTCTGTTGAGCCTGTTGGAGCCATTTCAATTTGATGTCTACGTGATCGATCACGTAGAGCATCGGCTTCTGCCGACAGACTGTGCTGAGTTGTTGGATGCGGCGGAAAACAGCAATCTACTGCCTGAACACAAAGGCTTTATCAATCTGTTCTTGACCACGACGAGTGTCGCAGATCTCCTTTAAGGCACATGCCAGTTGTGCTTGGGTGAGCCGCTAGTTGACTTCCAGCGCGTCCCTCTCCGGTAGCGCAGGAAACGTCGCCGTAGGCAAGGTCTGGTACCAGTAGGCAACCGATGAGATGTCATCCTGCAGGGGGAGATAACGACCTGCTGAGCGCCAACCCAGAGCTTGCATCGTCACCCGAAGGTCAGACTTGAATCGGACCGGGTCGGAGATGTGCCAGCGATACATGCCGAAGCGCTGCTGGCTGCTGTAACGGCCGTCCGGTCGAATCACTTGATGCAAACCAGCTTGGGGCGTTGTAAATTCCCGGTAGCCACCCTCATCCTTGCCTACATCAAAGTTGTAGGAACCGCAGAAATAATCCTCTGTACCGGTACCGCAGATGGTTGGAAAGGGATCGTCACCGTCCAGATAGAACTTGATCTCTCCTTCGCCCCACCAGCCGCGGTTATTGCTTCCCCAGGCTATGTAGGTACCTACATAGTGACCTTCTCCCCTGATCCCCTCTGCCAGGGTATACACGTCTTTGTAGGCGAGGGGATTGCGCCGTCTGAATTGCGCATGAAAATAGGCGCACTCCTCGGGGACCTCGGTAAGGGTATAGTTGATCTGGTAGTAGAGTACCATCGGCTCGTCAGCTGTATTGGTCATGCTGATCAGGCATCGCTTTCTGAACGGCATCTCCCAGTAACTGTTGAAGGCGCTACCGGGGTTAACGCAGACCGCCAGTGACGAGAGCTGCGCATACTTCCCCCAGCCCATGGCAAAAAAATCCCCAACCGGGCATTCAACGGAAGGTTGCTGCTGATCGTCCCAGTATATTCGCAGGATGCTGTGACGCCAGTTGCCGGTCGGAGTCATCCATATCTGTTGGATGGCACCGGCTTCGCCGATGTCTGCAAGGGTGAAAGTTGCTCCAGGCTCGATGATCACCGACGGGGAGATCTTCCATCCCTGACCCAGATCCCTGCCGGCTTGTGCACCGGTACCTTCGGTAGCCATGCCTCCCTTGCCTTTGTCGCCGCTCGGGTTCTCCGGACTGATGGATCTGCTCTCTGCGTCTGACAGGTAGGACAGATTACCCATATGCAGGCCAAGACCATTGAATGTCACGATAGGACTCCTGTTTACTGATGGCACAACCGTGAATGGCGCAATGCAGCAGCGAGTATGCCGCCGGACAGGTGTTGGCAGCTACCGGTGTTCCCTCGCCGCCGTCTGGGCCGGCCGCTCAGGTTGCGAGATTGGGGAAATTAGCATCGACTTCCCGGTTCCACTCGGCGATACGATCTGTATTCTGCTCCAGAAGGGATTGGTAATCACCCTCGATGCCAATGGCGATGATCTTGTCTCCCTGCTCAATGCTGTCCACTACCTGCTGATCAGCAGAGGATACTACTGCGCCGAAGATGCTGTGGGCGTCGTCCAGGTGGGGTGTCGGAACGTGGGTGATGAAGAACTGGCTGCCATTGGTGCCGGGTCCGGCGTTGGCCATGGATAATTTACCGGCTGCGTCGTGACGCAGGTCCGCTGAGAACTCATCTTCAAAATTGTAACCGGGACCACCGGTGCCGCTACCCAGGGGGCAGCCACCCTGAATCATGAATCCATTGATGACCCGATGAAAGTTGAGACCGTTGTAATATTTGCGCAGGGACAGATTGACAAAGTTGGCAACGGTAACCGGCGCCTGTTCCGGATACAGTGACAATCTGATCGCGCCTTTGCTCGTTTCGATATTTGCAGAGATATTCAACCTTACTTGCTCCCTCGAGAAATTCGATAACGGCGCAGTATACACTGTTCCAATATCGAAGCGAGAGACGCGGGCGAGCCAACATGCGGGCAATCCATCGTAACGAGTAAGGGCGGCCTTGGGGTTGACTGCATTAGATGGGGATTGAGTGATCAGAATCATATTTTGACTGCACCGCTTGTATTACCATCCGTTGACAACATGCAGGTAACATGATCGGATACGTCCGGCAACAGACAACCGGCAAGGGAAAGATGGCGCAACAATTTGACGTAATTGTAATCGGGGCAGGACCAGCGGGATACCACGCCGCTATTCGATCCGCGCAGTTGGGTTTGAAGACCGCCTGTATTGAAAAGTGGCGGAGCAAAGACGGCAAAACGGTGTTGGGTGGAACCTGTTTGAACGTAGGCTGCATCCCCTCAAAGACGCTGTTAGACACCTCTCACAAATACAGTGAAGCAGTACACGATTTCGATGATCTGGGGATTAAGACCGAGGCCATCGCCATCGATGTGCCCGCCATGATGGTGCGCAAGGACAATATCGTGAATCGTTTGACGCAAGGTGTTGCGGCTTTGTTCAAAGCCAATGGCGTGGAGACGTTGGCCGGCTCGGCGCTGGTCCGGGCGGGATCCACGGTTGAGTTGACGGACGGCGAGGGCAACCAGTCTCTTCTGACAGCAGACCATATCATCATTGCCACCGGTTCCGTTCCCGTCGAGATAGCAGCTTGCCCCCTTGACGGCGCCTTGATTGTCGATTCAAGCGGAGCGCTGGCGTTTCAATCGGTGCCGAAAAAGTTGGCAGTGATCGGCGCCGGGATCATCGGACTGGAGTTGGGCAGTGTTTGGAACCGGTTTGGCTCGGAGGTGGTAATCCTGGAGGCGCTGGATGAGATTCTGCCGGGAGCTGATCAACAGGTGGCGAAGGAAGCCCTCAAACAGCTGTCAGGTCAGGGATTGGATATTCGTTTGGGAACGCGAGTTACCGGCACTGAAGTAAGTGATGACCAGGTTAACCTGCACTACAGCGATGCCGAAGGAGACAGGCAGGAGTCCTTCGATCAACTGATCGTGGCGGTGGGTCGCAAGCCTTGCGTGGACCATCTGCTGGCAGCGGATTCCGGCGTTGCGCAGGATGAAGGAGGCTTTATTCAGGTGGATGAATTGTGCGATAGCCCGGTTGCTGGGATCCATGCAGTTGGTGACGTGGTGCGCGGCCCCATGCTTGCCCACAAGGGAATGGCAGAGGGGATCATGGTAGCGGAACGCATTGCCGGCCAGCAAACCCTGGTCAACTACGACTGTATCCCGGCGGTCATCTACACCCACCCGGAGGTCGCCTGGGTTGGCAGGAATGAGCAGCAGCTGAAGGAAGCCGGTATTGAATACAGTATCGGGATGTTTCCGTTTTCAGTCAGTGGCAGAGCGATGGCGGCCAATCAAACCGCAGGCTTCGTTAAGGTCATCGCTGCCGCTGATACGGATCGATTACTGGGCGTGCATGTCATCGGTGCGCAAGCCTCGGAACTTATTGCGCAAGCTGTGTCAGCCATGGAGTTCGGTGCCAGTGCCGAGGACATCGGTTTGACCATGTTCGCACACCCAACCCTGTCCGAAGCCTTTCATGAAGCCAATCTGGCTGTTGATGGCCAGGCTATTCACATATCCAACCGACGCAGACGAAAATGAAGTTCTCCATTACAACCACCTAGCAACAGAAGGATGAGACAAGATGAACCTTCATGAATACCAGGCAAAACAGTTGTTTGCCGAATACGGACTACCTCTGTCAAAAGGTATCGCTGCCGATACGGCCGAGGAGGCGTCGGCCGCTGCAGATAAGCTCGGCGGTGACCGCTGGGTGGTGAAAGCGCAAGTTCATGCCGGTGGACGGGGTAAAGCCGGCGGGGTCAAACTGGTGAATTCGAAAGCCGAGATCGAAGAGTTTGCACGATCTTTCCTGGGTACCAACCTGGTCACCTTTCAGACTGATTCCAAGGGTCAGCCGGTCAACAAGATATTTGTCGAACAGTGTGCCGATATCGAACGCGAACTCTACCTGGGTGCGGTTATCGACAGATCCAGCCGCCGTATTGTATTCATGGCTTCCACTGAAGGTGGCGTGGAGATTGAAAAGGTGGCCGCCGAAACTCCTGACAAGATTCTGCAGGCGGTGATCGATCCTTTCGTCGGGCCGCAGCCGTACCAGGGCCGTGATCTGGCATTTCAGCTGGGACTCACGGGCAAGCAGATCAGCCAGTTTGCCTCGGTCTTCACCAAGCTCGCTCAGATGTTCCTGCAGTGTGATCTCTCCTTGATCGAGATCAATCCACTGGTGATCACCACTGCGGGCGACGTGCATTGTCTGGACGCCAAGATCGCCGTCGACAGCAATGCCCTCTATCGTCAGAAGAAGCTGGCCGACATGCGCGATACCAGTCAGGAAGATCCCAGGGAAAACGAGGCCTCCAAGTACGAATTGAACTATGTCGCCCTGGACGGCAACATCGGCTGCATGGTCAATGGTGCCGGGCTGGCCATGGGTACAATGGATCTGGTCAAATTGAACGGTGGTGAACCAGCCAATTTCCTTGACGTTGGCGGCGGAGCGACCAAAGAGGCTGTTAGCGAGGCGTTCAAGATCATTCTGTCCGACAAGAATGTGAAGGCGATTCTGATCAATATTTTCGGGGGTATCGTACGTTGCAGCATCATAGCGGAAGGTATCGTCGGCGCCGTTAAAGATGTCGGCGTGGATGTACCTGTTGTGGTCCGGTTCGAGGGCAACAGTGCTGAACTCGGCGTCAAAACCCTTCTGGATAGTGATATCGGCATAGTGGCAGCGACCAGTCTGATCGATGCGGTACAGCAGACGGTGAAGTTGGCTGGCGGTGCAGCATGAGTATATTGGTCGATAGCAATACCAAGGTTCTATGTCAGGGGTTTACCGGGTCCCAAGGCACGATGCATTCGGAGCAAACCATTGCCTATGGTACGCAACTGGTCGGCGGGGTAACGCCGGGCAAGGGGGGCCAGGAACACCTAGGACTGCCGGTGTTCAATACAGTGGGCGAGGCCGTTGAACGAACGGGTGCCACGGCGTCGATGCTCTACGTACCGGCTCCCTTTGCCAAAGACGGCATACTTGAAGCTGCCGATGCCGGCATTGAGTTGATCGTCTGTATCACCGAAGGCGTACCCACTCTGGATATGCTGATGTTGAAGGCCAGGCTGGATCTGGAAGGTATCAGGCTGATCGGACCGAACTGCCCCGGCGTGATCACGCCGGGAGAGTGCAAGATGGGCATCATGCCCGGGGACATTCACCTAGCAGGGCGGGTCGGGGTAGTGTCACGTTCGGGTACGCTGACCTACGAAGCTGTCAAGCAGACAACCGACCTGGGTTTTGGCCAAAGCACCTGTATTGGAATCGGCGGCGACCCGATCCCGGGCACCAACTTCATCGATATCCTGGAGCTTTTCCAACAAGATGATCAAACGGAAGCCATCGTTATGGTGGGCGAGATCGGCGGTACCGCCGAAGAGGAGGCGGCGGAATTCATACAGGCGCATGTAACTAAACCGGTGGTTGCTTACATTGCCGGAGTTACCGCTCCTGCCGGAAAACGAATGGGTCACGCCGGTGCCATCATCGCAGGCGGCAAGGGAACGGCCGACGACAAATTCAAGGCTCTGGAAGAAGCCGGGGTATCGACGGTCAAGAGTCTTGCTGATATCGGTTCGGCAATTGCGCAAGTTACCGGATGGTGATGCCATCGACCTGTTGGGGCGCCCTTATGCTGCCTTTTCCTCCAGTCTTGAAATTCAGTGCTAGGACCCCCATTTTGACTTACTGAACAATTCAGCGCAGGGCAGACCCATGACTGTTAAGTCCAAGAAAGAAACATCGGAAACAAAGAAAGAAACGCTTGGCTTTCAAACGGAAGCCAAGCAACTGCTTCACCTGATGATCCACTCCCTCTACAGCAACAAGGAGATATTCCTGCGGGAACTTATCTCCAACGCATCCGATGCCGCCGACCGATTGCGTTTTGAGACGCTGTCCGACGGCAGTCTGATGGAATCTGATCCGGATCTGAATATACGCGTGGAATTCGATAAGGATGCCAAGACCGTCACGGTAAGCGATAACGGTATCGGCATGAGCAGGGAGGAGGTGGTCACCAATCTGGGTACCATCGCCAAATCGGGCACTGCCCAATTCCTACAATCTTTGACCGGTGATCAGCAGAAGGATTCACAGCTCATCGGCCAGTTCGGGGTGGGATTCTATTCCTCCTTCATCGTTGCTGATCGAGTGGAGGTACTCAGTCGCAAAGCGGGTTCGCCGGAATCCGATGGAGTTCACTGGAGTTCGACAGGTGAGTCTGGTTTTGAGGTAGAGGATCAGCCGAAGAAGGAACGCGGTACGTCGATAATCCTGCATCTGAAAAAAGGTGAGGAGGAATTCGCTGACAACTGGCGTTTGAAAAACATCATACAGAAATACTCAGAGCACATTTCAATTCCCGTCATTATGAAAAGCGTCCCTCTGGGCGATGACGACAAGAAGAAGGAACCGGAGGATGAAACCGTCAATACCGCGCAAGCTCTCTGGACTCGTTCACGCAAGGATACCAGTGACGATGAGTACAAGGAGTTCTATAAGCACATCAGCCATGACTTTCAGGACCCTCTTGTGTGGACGCACAACAAGGTGGAGGGAAAGCTGGATTACACTTCCCTTATCTATATTCCCGCAGTAGCGCCTTTTGATCTGTGGCAAAGGGAAGCGCCCAGAGGATTGAAGTTGTATGTCCAGCGGGTGTACATCATGGATGAAGCTGATCAGTTTCTGCCCCTTTACCTTCGCTTTGTGAAGGGAGTTGTGGACTCTAACGATCTCTCCCTCAACATCTCCAGGGAACTGCTGCAGAAGGATTCTGCCGTGGAGTCCATGCGAACCGCACTGACCAAACGAGTGCTGGACATGTTGGCGAAGATGGCCAAGAAGGACACGGAAAACTACCAGAAATTCTGGGAGCAGTTTGGCCAGGTCATGAAAGAGGGTCCCGCGGAGGATCTTGCCAACAAGGATAAAGTCGCCAAACTGCTCCGTTTCGCTACCACTCACACCAACAGTGAAAGCCAGGATCAATCTCTGCAGGATTACGTCTCCCGCATGGGGGAGAAGCAGGACAAGATCTACTATGTGGCTGCGGATACGTTCAACACCGCAAAGAACAGCCCCCATCTTGAAGTGTTCAGAAAGAACCAGATAGAAGTGTTGCTCCTCCACGATCGAGTCGATGAGTGGTTGATGAGTCACATGATGGAATTCGAGGAGGTCAAATTCCAAGATGTTGCCAGGGGCTCGCTTGATCTGGGTGAGATTGAAGACAAGAAGAACAAAGAAGAGCAGGAAGAAGTCGAAAAGGAATTTGCAGGTCTGGTCAAACGGATTACCGCTGCTATGGGTGACAAGATCGAAGAGGTGCGCATTACGCACCGGTTGACCGACTCGCCCGCCTGTCTGGTAGTGGGGGAAAACGATATGGGCATGCAGATGCGGCGTATACTCGAGTCCAGCGGCCAGCAGATGCCGGAATCCAAGCGCATCTTCGAAGTCAATCCTCACCATCCACTAGTGGAAAAGATGCATGATGAGACGGACGAGGATCGATTCAACGATCTCACCCGGATTCTTTATGATCAAGCCAGTTTGGCTGAGGGGGGGCAGTTGGACGACCCGGCCGGCTACGTACAGAGATTGAACAGTCTGCTACTTGAATTGTCCGGCTAGTCGGTCCGACCCCCGGAAGTCCGATAGGCGCCACCAGCCTGCTCGGTTTGCTTGCTTTCGCGCAGTTCACCGATAACCGATTCCAGTGCTCGGCTGAACAGCAGTCCGTCGCTGATGATGCGAACCGTCTGCTGCTGAAGTTCCCTGGCCAGGCGCTCCCGGGTCGTTTCCACTACCTTGACCCCCTGTCGATTTACGAAGATCAGCTTGTCTATGGCGTTGATCTTTGCGGCGAGCTTGCATCTGATGGTCTGGTCGTCTTCAGCCAGGAATTCCACCCAGATACCGACGGCCAGGTGGTCAACGGTCTGGAGAAACTTCTCATCCAGCTGCTGTGCATTCGTTTCCGCAGCGATCGTCTCTGGCTGGTTTTCGACACGAATGGGGTGACTGGCGGAAGGCTCTGCCGCCACCTTTGATTCTGTTGACGGGGTACCCTTATCGTTCACCTTGGCTGCAGAAGCGGCGGGCTTACCCTTGCCTTCCTTCTGGAACGATGCCTCCTGCTTTTTCCTCAAACTGACGATCAGTGAATCCACTATCTTGTGGTGGATGGATGCGATTCTGAAAGCCTTTCTCAGATTGTTCAGCAATCTGGGATTGACGCTTTCCAATCTCTGCCGGTCACCCGCCTGTTCGTGGGGTTGGACGCTCCAGAGCAGGACATCGATGGTATTGGTGGCCTGCTTCCAGCCGTTGCTGCCGGGACTCTCTTTCAGAATCAGCAACACCATGAACTTGTGCCAGGGGCCTTCCAGAAGATGCTTTATGAACGGGTCCAGATCACGGCCCAAGATTCGTTCCTCGATTTTCTCCGTCACCAGCTGTTCGGCATCCCTGCTTCTCGCTTCTCCCTCTTTGGCTGTGCTGATGCGCAGTGCCCGCTGCTTGGCCCTTTCCGCTTCCGCTAACCTGAATGCTTGGAAATCCGCCAGCAGATCCTCAAAAAAATCGGTCGCATCGCTGTATTCATTTACGATCAGGTCGACAAGCTGTTCAATCTTCTGATAGAGAATGTCTTCCTTGAAGTCATCCACCTCTGTCCAACCGATACTGGCGGCGGCAAATTCATTCAGCAGAGCTCGGGCAGGATGGTTTTCATTATTGAAGAACGTGGTGTCGGCCAGTGCAACCTTGATTATGCTGAGCTGGGTTCTATCGATCAGTTCGTTTATGGGAAGTGGTACCGATTCATCCTGCCAGATCACTTCATAGAGCATGGAAACAAGATTGATTACATCTGCAGACTGCTGATCGACTGCAGCGATAGTTCCCTCCTGCTGCCCTTCCTGTAATATCCTACCCAGGGTCTGATGGTCTGCATCTTCTTGATCCAGGCGGTTCCGGGAGATCGACTGTTGCAGTTCTGTCAGCACGGCAATCAGCTTCTGTTGGTCCAAAACCGGTACTGCCTGATCGGCTTGTTCGTGCGCCTTAGCGGCGGTGTCGGCGGCGTCTTGCGTAGCTGTATCCGATTCAGCAGAAGCCGCGGCCTGGTCGGCTGACGCCGGAGTTGAACGCAACAGATCCTGAACCACGGAGAAGAGCTCCGGCTGCTCAGCGGGCTCTGCCGCTTCAAGATCCGGTAGGCCGAACTGACTAGTCTCCTCTGTGGGGCGTGATCTGCTACTTCTGGTCCTGCGACGCGGCGGAGCTATGCCATCAATGGCCAGATCAGGGATGATCCCGTTTTCGATAAAGATCTGGTTGGCTTCCGCCAGTACCAGGTTCAGGTTTCGGAGCACAGTGCTGTTAAACTTGCGAAACAATACAAGGCTGTCAGACGGGCCCAGATCCAAGTGCTTGATTGCTTGTTTAAACGCTGTTGCGATCTGTTGAGGATCCAGGGGATTGCTCGCTTCATCCACCGGGTTGCCTTCAAACAAGCTGTTCAATCTTGTGTTAAAGCTGATAAAGCTGGTCAGGTGCTCGTTTCTGGAATACGCGATCATGCCTTCAACGGCGACTAACAGTTCCCTTTCCTCATCCTCTCCCAGTGCCAGCCCGTCAAAGATGATCGATTGGTCAATGGATATCTCCTTGGCCCCGATCAAACCTTGGAAATTTACCTGCACCTGATCCAGAAAGCCGGACAGAATTCCGTCTTCTGCCTGGCTCACGGCGGGTTGCGCATCCTCTAATACTTCCCGAAGCATGGATTCCAGTATTCGGGAGCATGCTGATTGAACAGCATTTAGGAGTTGTGACACCGATTTTACCTGAGCGTAGATCTGTGGAATCGTGTGTGGGTTCGTGCCTTAACCTTTGATCGCAAAGACAACCCGACTAGAATTCAATGTTTAGCAACAGAAACCTGCCGTTGCGCGACCGGTCGCGTGGCTGAGAGGGCACGCCGATAAGACCGGGTCAGGTGCCCAAGATCATTGACATGGCTGTTGGCACTGGTTAAATATGTAGCATGGCCACAAGCGGTAGATTCACGGCATGTTGCATATCAAAGTGGATGATTTTGTACTGTCCCACAATCCAGTGGTCTCATTCGCTGGCCTATTGTGTCCCCTGACTTCGTTGCTCGTCCTTATCGGGGTGACCGGTGAGGACGACCAACCCACGACGTCCTCGCGCCTGGCCGGGAACAAGATACGCCGACCGAACCATGACCGCGTAACCAAGGGACAGCACCACGTAACCAAGCGACAGCACCACGTAACCAAGGGACAGCACACTGGATTAACCGGGATATTCAGACCGTTGTGGTATGCAACGGTCGCTCTGTTGGCTTTTGGGTCTGCGCCTCTGTCGGCAAGTGAAGCCACCTCGGATGTAACCAACTCCCGTGACTTCGACCTGGTTAAGCGATTTCCGCGCTCCCATATCATCCAGTACGAGCGGCAAACGGAAGATGTGCCCTACAGACTCATTCTGGGCTCTCTGAAAAAGGTCAACAACGTTTTATCCCCCAAGAAGTCTGAGATGATCGTGGGGAAACTAACGAGCATCACCTACCGAATACCCGATGGCAGTCGCAGTGATGAGGTGGCCGATTATTTTGTGCGCAGAGCAACGGAGAGCGAGGGCACAGTCCTCTTTACCTGCCAAGGAAGAGAGTGTGGCAGCAGTAACTACTGGGCCAACACAATATTCAGGCGAGCTGTTCTGTACGGTCCCGAACAACTCCAGAACTTCACTGCAGTTCGATTCGCAGGTGGCAGCACGACTGCAGTCGTGTCGATCTATACGGCTCAGAGGGGTAACAAGCGACTGTACGCACACCTGGATATCGTCGAAACGAAACATAGCGAAGTCGAGACGAAACCGCAGACTCTGTTGAATCGTTTGCTGGATCGGGGAGTGTTTCTGTTGTCAGGAGTGGCTTTCAATCGGGATCATCAGCTGACGGCGGAATCCAGGCCTGCGATCGCAGTCGCGGCAGCGGCCATAAACATGCAGGAGTCCCTAAAGGTTTACGTGGTGGGTCATCTGCAGGGAACGGATAGTCTGCAATCGTTAGTCGATCATTCCACCCGTCGAGCTGAGCAGGTTGCGTCCGTGCTTATTGAGGAAGGCGTCGAGCCGGCTAGATTATCTGCGCACGGAGTGGGACCTTTTGCCCCGCTTGGAAGTTCAAAAGGGGAGCGGATCGAACTGGTTCTGGCACCGTAGACATTCCAGCTGGACTATCTGATCAGGGAGAGGAATTCCGTTCGCGTGCTCTGATTGGATCTGAATGCTCCCAGCATAACGGAAGTCTTCATAACTGAATTCTGCTTTTCGATGCCGCGCATCATCATGCACATATGCTGGGCTTCGATGATAACCCCCACACCAGCGGCACCGGTTACCTGCTGGATCGATACCGCAATCTGTTTGGTGAGGGATTCCTGGATCTGCAGTCGTCGTGCGAACATATCCACGATCCTGGCTATCTTGGAAAGCCCGAGGATCTGTCCTTCGGGAACATAGGCGACATGGCACTTTCCAATGAAGGGCAGGATGTGATGTTCGCAAAGCGAATAGAGCTCGATATCCTGCACCACGATCATTTCGCTGGTGTCGGACTTGTAGATCGCCCGGTTGACTACTTCCTCCAGTGATTGATGATATCCCCGTGTCAGGAAGCCCATGGCCTTGGCTGCCCGGGAGGGCGTATGCACCAGACCCTCCCGACTGGGATCTTCGCCGATGGATCTGATTATCTGCTCGTAGGCTGCTTCCATGTGTTGCTCCGGGATTTTTTGAATCGGGAATTGTATGCTCAATTCACAGCAAAGGTAACCGTTGCGGGGTGACCTGGTGGATTCGTCCAACGTCGTTCCGGCGGTCTGGATTCCCCTGTGTGGATCCCCCCCGATGCACCGCGCCCAGCGTGGATCAGCCGGGGCGATTCAGAATTGGTTAGCAGGGAATAGATGCCGCTATAATAGGCTGCCTCAGATAAAGCGGAGTCCAGAGATGTCCGGTAATACTATCGGCAGGAGTTTTCAGGTGACCACGTTTGGCGAAAGCCACGGCGTTGCTTTGGGCTGCATCATCGATGGCTGCCCGCCTGGGCTTGATATCGAAGAGCAGGACATTCAGACGGATATGGATCGGCGCAAACCAGGCGACTCGCAGTACACCTCGCAGAGGCGTGAAACGGATCTGGTACGAATATTCTCCGGTGTATTCGAGGGAAGGACCACCGGGACCCCCATCGGATTGCTTATTGAGAACGAGGATCAACGTAGCCGCGACTACGACGACATCAAGGACGTGTTTCGCCCCGGTCATGGCGACTACACCTACCAGCAGAAATATGGGAACAGGGACTATCGGGGCGGCGGCAGAGCATCAGCCAGGGAGACAGCCATGCGGGTTGCCGCTGGTGCAATCGCCAAGAAGTACCTTAAGGACGTGTGCGGCATCGTGGTAAGGGGATACCTGTCCCGGATGGGACCGATAAAAGTCGAACGGGTGGACTGGGCAGAAGTGGAAAAAAATCCGTTCTTCTGTCCCGATAAGTCGAAGCTGGAGCAGATGGCGACGCTGATAGACGAACTGCGCAGTGAGGGCAATTCAATCGGCGCCGAGGTGACGGTCGTGGCAAGCGGCATGATACCTGGTCTGGGTGAACCTGTGTTTGACCGGCTGGATGCGGATATCGCCCACGCGCTGATGAGCATCAATGCAGTCAAGGGAGTGGAAATCGGCTCGGGTTTCGCGTCTGTCGAGCAGAAAGGAAGCGAGCACCGGGATGAACTGTCGCCGAACGGATTTGCCAGCAATAACGCCGGAGGGGTACTGGCAGGGATCTCTTCCGGCCAGGATATCGTGGCAAGACTTGCCCTAAAACCAACTTCAAGCATTCGACAGGCTGCTCAGAGTATCGATAAAGAGGGACATCCGGTGACTGTCGTAACGACCGGTCGGCACGATCCCTGCGTAGGGCTGAGGGCGACCCCCGTTGCGGAGGCGATGCTGGCAATCGTGCTGATTGACCACCTGTTGCGACACAGAGCTCAGAACCTTGATGTGGTAAGCCCCACTCCGATTATCTGAACTGGCGATCCGGCACTGCCCGGGTATGCTGTCCCACAATTAAGTGGCCTTATTCGCTGGCCTATTTTGTCCCTGGACTTCGACTGGGCGTCCCCGTTGCTCGTTGTTGTGGGGCGCCCGGCGAGGGTGCCCAACCCACGGCGTCCTCGCGCCTTGCCAGGAACAGAATATGCCGACCGAATAATGACCACTTAATTGTGGGACAGCACACTAGCCTCACAGGGAAAAACAGGGATCGCGATTCGACTCCAGCAACTGGATAAATGCGAGGCCTGCATTCGACAGGGTACGCCCAGAGCCATGTATGTAGCCAAGCGTGCGACTGATCGCGACCCCGGGCAACTGCAGTGCATGGGTGCTGTCATCCAACATGGTGTAAGGCAGAACGCTCCAGCCAAGACCGATTGAGATCAGCATCTTGACGGTTTCGAGATAATTGGTGGACATAGCCACTTGCAGCTGCAGACGTTGGCTGTCGAATAGCTGCCTGACGATGCGACCTGTGTAGGTGCTGAGATCCGGCAGTATGGCCGCGTATCGGGCCAGTTGAGGGAGGGTGATGGCGTCAAATGCAGCCAGTGGATGGTCGTTGGAAACCACGAATATCAAATCGTCATCCCAGATTGGCGTCGAATGCAAACGCTCATCGGGCAGCGGAGCAAGCGTGGCGATGGCTAGTTCAAGATCACCCTTCAGTACCAGCTCGTTGGCTACCACCGAATCCATAAAACGCAGGTCCAGGGATACTTGCGGGTGCTGCCCGGAATATTCCCGCAGCAGCGGCGGCAATCGCCACAAGCCGATGTGGTGGCTGGTTGCCAGTGACAGGGAGCCGCTGATGCTGCCGGACAGATTGTGGATCGCTCTGGTGCTGTCCTCGATGCTGGACAGGATCTGTTTTGCTCTGGGTGCCAGCTCGACACCGGCTTCCGTTAGCGAGACCGTTCGTCCTGCCCGTTCGAACAGGCGCGTTCCCAGTTGCTTCTCCAAGAGTGCGATTCTCTTGCTTACTGCGGGCTGGGTCAGGTGCAATCGCCCGGCTGCCGTGGAGAAGGAACCGGTGTCCGCAATAGCCAGAAAAGCTCGCAGCGAGTCAAGGTTCACAAGCATTCCATATTGTTATGGAGTCAATAAGAATTATGAATTTGAGTTATTATAACTTTGATCTTACCATATGAGCGAACCGTGTAATCTCAGCAGTGTTTGAACAGGAATTTGACCATGGATAAGTGTAATGTCGCCGTAGTGGGCGCAACCGGTGCCGTCGGCGAGGCGATGCTGGAAATACTGGAACAGCGTGATTTTCCGGTCGAGGAGCTGTACCCCCTGGCCAGCAGTCGTTCGGAAGGCAAGTCGATTCAGTTCAAGGGCAGGACGCTCAAGGTCGGCGATCTTGCCAAGTTTGATTTCAGCCAGACTCAGATTGGGCTCTTTTCAGCAGGAGGCAGCGTTTCTGCCGAGTATGCCCCGAAAGCGGCTGAAGCTGGCTGCGTTGTCATCGACAACACCTCCCATTTCAGGCGTGATCCCGCTATTCCCCTGGTTATTCCGGAAGTGAATGGCCACAGAGTGCTCGACTACAAGAATCGTAACATCATCGCCAACCCAAACTGCTCCACAATTCAGATGCTGGTGGCGTTAAAACCGATCAACGACGCGGTAGGAATAGAACGCATCAATGTTTCCTCGTACCAGGCGGTGTCCGGCACCGGCAAGAAAGCCATAGAGGAACTGGCAGGTCAGACCGCCAGGTTATTGAACGCCAATCCAATTGAAATAGAGGTCTATCCAAAACAGATCGCATTCAATGCACTCCCCCATATCGGTGACTTTCAGGACAACGGCTACACGCTGGAGGAAATGAAGATGGTCTGGGAGACCAATAAGATCTTCGAGGATGAGGAGATCCTGGTAAACCCCACCTGCGTCAGAATCCCGGTGTTCTACGGCCATTCGGAGGCGGTCCATATCGAAACCAAGGAGCAGATCTCGGCTGATCAGGCAAGGGAATTGCTGTCTGCTGCAGAGGGTGTAACCCTTCTGGACAGTAGAGAAGATGGGGGTTATCCAACCCCCGTCGAGGATGCGGCCGGCGAGGATGCGGTATTTGTGGGTCGTATTCGTGCTGACATTTCCCACCCCCGTGGTCTCGACCTCTGGGTCGTATCCGACAATGTGCGAAAAGGCGCCGCTCTGAACAGTATTCAGATTGCAGAAATTTTGATAAAAAATCTGTAATAAGCGATACTTAACGCAACAATTAAAGACTGATTCTAGGTTTTTGCTGCAAGTCGGTGATAGCGAGTCATCTTTAGGGGGGATGATTCGGGGTTGTCGAGCATCCAAAAAGCAGCCCTTGCGTAACCTTTTTAGGAGTGACGAGAGGTTAAGAATATGATTCGAAAGCTCATGCTGCTGTCTACAGCTCTCTTTGCTCTATATTCCGAATCGGTACATGGACTGGGCCTGGGTGATCTAAAGCTCAATTCTGCTTTGAATCAGGAGTTTTCGGCAGAGATCAGGTTGACCAACCTGCGTGGCCTGGGAATTGACGAGATTCTGCCCAATCTTGCTTCTGCGGATGATTTCCGGCGTGTCGGTGTGGAGCGAACGTATGTCCTGACGGATCTCCGTTTCAAGGTCCAGGCGAATGACCAAGGCGAGCTATCTATCCTAATCACCAGTACGCGACCCATCATCGAACCGTATCTCAACTTCATTGTTGAAGTTCTCTGGCCGAGCGGCAGGATCCTACGTGAATACACCGTGTTGCTGGACCCGCCGGTCTTCGGTGAACAGGGAGTTGAACCGATCGCAGTAGGGCGCACGCAAACTACCGTTCCTACGGAACGCACAGCAGCACAACCCAGAGCGCGTGCCGCGGCACCACGCGTCGCGGATCTTGAGGAGGCAGAGCCGGCCGCTCAGGTGGGTGAAGTCGCCGGTGACGACTATGGCGTGACCGGGCCCGGCGATACCTTGTGGGCGATAGCACTCAAAGTTAGACCGGACTCTTCGGTGTCGGCTCAGCAAACCATGTTGGCCATCCAGAAGTACAATCCAAATGCGTTTATCAACAACAATATCAACCTCTTGATGGCAGGCTATGTACTGCGAATACCCACGCTCAGGGAGATCGAGGAGGTATCGTTGGACTCGGCGGTTCGCGAGGTGCAGATTCAGAATGAAGACTGGCAAGCAGGCCGAACCAGCGTAGCTCAGCTGGATGCATCCAGCAGGAGAGCTGAGCGGAGAGAAGCCAGCACGGGGCCGGATGGGGAACTGAAGCTTTTAGCCGCGGATTCCAGCGAGGGTGAAAGAGCTGGTGGTGGTGGCGACAGTGCTCGAAACAGTGAACTGGAAAACGAACTGTCCATCGCCCTGGAAGACTTGGATCGCGTGCAACGAGCAAATACGGAATTGAACGTCAAATTGGATGACGTGGCAGCTCAGGTCGATACGCTGAATAAACTGGTACAACTCAAAGATGATCAGATTGCAGCGCTGCAAGCCCAGTTAATCAAACTGCAGGATATGGAAGCGGTTGAACCGCCGCCACCACCGGCAACGACATCTGTGCTAGGCATGTTGAGCAGCCCGCTGGTCTATGGTCCTATCCTCTTCATCCTCGTTGGCGGCGTGGCTGGTGGACTATTTGTAATGAAACGGAAGCGTTCGGTTGAATCTTCAGAAGAGGAAGAACCTGTTGAGATTTCTCCCGAACAGGAAGAAACCACGGTCGCCGTCGAGCCAGCGGCGGACGATGTAGAAGACCTGGATGAATTGGCGGACGTGGTCGAGGAGGATGAGGATGTATCTCCTCAGACCAGCGATGTCCTCGGCGAGGTGGATATATACATCGCCTATGGCAGATTTCCGCAGGCGATCAATTTCCTGCAAACGGCTATCGAGAGTGAGCCGCAGAGAACAGATATTCGTCTTAAGCTGCTGGAAGTCTTCACCCAAACTGAAGATACCGCTGGGTTCAATCTGCAATTTGAAGAATTGAAGGCTATCGGAGATGAGCAGGCCACTCAGCAGGCCACCGAAATGCAGGCAGGCCTCTCCGGCGCCAAGGAGGAGGCCGAGGCTGCCATGGGAGCCACGGCAGTTTCATCAGATCCTGTAGCGGCGGTAAGTGAGGGATCCGGAGACGACGACTTCAATCTTGATCTGGATGAGGAACTGGATCTGGACGGTGATGCTGAAGAACTCGACATCGATCTTGATCTGGATGAAGGCGATGAGGATTCCACGGAGTTGGATCTGGACCTGGACGACGACGAGGCAGAACTGGATTTGGATCTCGATCTGGACGGTGATGAAGCGGAGACTGACAGTGCCGACGAGCAAGGCACCGTCACCCTCGACACGCCTGTCGAAGAGGCGTCGTCTGACGATGACGACCTGGATCTGGATTTGGGTGATGACGATGAGTTGGATCTGGATTTGGAGGATGGTGGCGAGCTGGATCTCGATTTGGACGCTGACGATGACGAACTGGAGCTGAGCCTGGATGCGGAAGATGAAGGAGGGGAAGCAGAATTAAGCTTAGACGACGACAGTCTGGATCTCGACCTGGAAGATGAAGGTGGGGACGCCGAGCTTAGTCTGGATGACGACGACAGCCTGGATTTGGACCTGGAAGATGAAGGTGGGGCCGCCGAGCTTAGTCTGGATGACGACGACAGCCTGGATCTGGACCTTGACGATCAAGGTGGGGAAGCGGAGCTGAGTTTAGATGACGACAGCCTGGATTTGGATCTGGAAGATGAAGGTGGGGAAACCGAGCTTAGTTTGGATGACGACGACAGCCTGGATTTGGACCTGGAAGATGAACGCGGGGACGCGGAGCTGAGTCTGGATGACGACAGCCTGGATCTGGATCTCGAAGATGAAGGCGGGGAAGCCCTTAGTTTGGATGACGAAGATGGCCTCGATCTATCCCTGGATGATGACCTTGATCTCGAAAGTGCATCGACTGAGCTTGGCGAAACAACCGAACTTAGCCTGGATGATGACGATGATGCCACGATCGTGCCGGGGATAGGAGGGGATGACGACGATTCCACAATCGTACCAGGGCTGGGAGAGGATGACGACGATCTCGATCTGAGTCTGGATGACGAAGATGGCTTGGATCTGGACCTGGATCTTGAAGAAGATAATAAACTGGACCTGGCCCGCGCGTACATCGATATGGGTGACACGGATGGCGCCAAGAGCCTTCTTGAGGAAGTGCTGAAAGAGGGAACTGACAGCGAACAACAGGAAGCCACTGGATTGCTGGAAAGCATGAACTGATTAAACCCGTACGATGCAGTCCGGCGACAGTTCCAATAGTCCTTCCGACTCTCCCCCCCAACGCATAGCCCTTTGTGTTGAATATAACGGCAGTCAATTTCACGGTTGGCAGGTCCAGTCGGATGGTATCGCGACTGTCCAAGGTTGTCTGGAGCGCGCGCTGGCCCAGGTAGCCAATCACGCGGTCTCTGTTATCTGTGCCGGCAGAACGGATGCCGGCGTACATGCAACGGCCCAAGTCGTGCACTTCGATGCCCACGTTGGGCGAACGGAGAGAGCCTGGGTATTCGGTACCAATGCACACCTTCCCGAGCAAATAAGAATTCGTTGGGCTAAAGCCGTGGACGGTGATTTTCATGCGCGGTTTTCGGCTCTATCGCGACGATATCTCTACCTGGTTTTCAACAGCCGGGTGAGGTCGGCACTATTCACCCATGAATTGACCCACGAATTCAGAGAATTGGATGAGACACGAATGAATAAGGGTGGTCAGTTTCTTGTCGGTGAACACGACTTCACCTCTTTCAGAGCTGCCAACTGTCAATCCAAGACAGCCATGCGAAACGTTCTCGCCGTCGATGTCAGCCGAAGAAATGACCTGGTTTTAATCGATATAGAAGCCAATGCGTTTCTGCATCACATGGTGCGCATCATCGCTGGTGTGCTCATGGATGTAGGCGCCGGTGAGAAGGAGCCGGAGTGGATAGCGGAACTACTGGCAGCGAAGGATAGAAATCTCGCTGGCATAACGGCGCCACCAGACGGACTGTACCTGGTCAGCGTCACCTATCCTGAGAGCTATGATCTGGCGCATGAATCCATCGGCCCCCATTTTCTGCAACTGCTCCAATAACGTACTGGCTGCGGGAGCCGGGGAGGACTTTCAAACCTTGAATCTGCTAGACTTTGCCGTCTTCGTGAAATTAGTCAGTGACCATCGTGAACCGGGTACGAATCAAAATATGTGGCATAACACGGCTTGAGGACGCTCGATGTGCCGTTGAGTTGGGTGCGGATGCCTTAGGATTCAATTTCTACGGGAAAAGCCCCAGGCATGTGACTGTGGAGCAGGTGCGCAGCATTACCGCTGGGTTGCCTCCCTTTGTGACCAAGGTGGCTTTGCTCGTGGATCCGAATGAAGAGCAGCTACGGCAGGTACTCAGCCAGTTACCCATCGATTTGATTCAGTTTCACGGTACGGAATCCGCGCAGTTCTGCCAGTCATTTGGACGGCCATATATTAAGGTGATCCGCGTTGCAGAAGGAACCGACTTGAATGAGGAAAGCAATAGATATGGCAGTGCCGCCGCTATTCTCCTGGACAGCTATGTTGAGGGCGTTGCCGGCGGTACGGGTCGGACGTTTGACTGGTCCCTGATTCCGAAGACAATCTCCCAGCCGGTGGTCCTGGCTGGTGGATTGAACGCTGACAACATCAGTGAGGCGATCAGAACGGTAAGGCCTTTCGCTGTAGATGTCAGTGGCGGCGTGGAACGCGAGAAGGGAATCAAGGACAGGCAGGCGATGCAACGGTTTATCAAAGCCGTCAGCGAGGTGGGGATCAATGCATGACAAGCTGACGAATGCAGGGAGCAACGAGGGCCTCATGGAGGGCCCCGATGCAAGCGGACATTTTGGCGTCTATGGCGGCAGATTCGTATCCGAAATCCTGATGACCGCACTGGATGAGCTGGAAACGACCTATGCCAGACTGTCTGCAGATAAAGATTTCCTGGAGGAATTAGACAAGGATTTAGCCCACTATGTTGGCAGGCCTTCGCCTTTGTACTATGCAGAAAGGCTAACGAATGCGATTGGGGGCGCGCAGATCTTCTTGAAGAGAGAAGACCTTAATCACACGGGTGCCCACAAGATTAACAACACGGTGGGCCAGGCCTTGCTGGCAAAACACATGAACAAGCCTCGCATCATCGCTGAAACGGGAGCGGGTCAACATGGAGTAGCTACTGCCACCGTAGCGGCCCGCCTGGGCTTACGCTGCCAAGTGTACATGGGAACTGAAGACATCAAGCGGCAGAGCCTGAATGCTTACCGTATGAAACTGCTGGGTGCCGAGGTGGTCCCGGTGACGTCCGGCACTAGAACCCTGAAGGATGCCATGAGTGAAGCCATGCGTGATTGGGTGACAAATGTCGACGATACGCATTACATCATTGGAACCGTCGCCGGGCCTCATCCCTATCCGAAGTTGGTGCGGGATTTTCAGTCGGTAATTGGACGCGAAGCCAAACAGCAGTGCTACGACATGACTGGCGCCCTTCCTGATGTGCTGATTGCCTGTGTTGGCGGCGGCTCAAATGCCATGGGTCTCTTCTATCCGTTTCTTAACGATTCGAGCGTACGCATGATAGGCGTTGAGGCGGCCGGCACGGGACTCGAGACCGGCCAACATGCGGCGCCGCTTAACCGCGGCAGCGTGGGCGTGCTGCATGGCAACCGCACTTATCTCATGGAGGATGAGCACGGCCAGATAATGGACACACATTCCATCTCGGCCGGTCTGGATTATCCCGGTGTGGGCCCCGAGCACGCCTGGCTTAAAGACATTAAACGAGCAGAATACGTGGCGATAGATGATGAACAGGCGTTGGCATCTTTCCGGCAACTCAATCTGCTTGAGGGAATTATGCCGGCCCTCGAATCCAGTCATGCGCTCGCATATGCAACCAAGCTGGCTGAGGGGATGACCGGACAGGAGATAATAATCGTCAATCTTTCCGGTCGGGGAGACAAGGATATTCAGACGATTGCCACCATTGACGGCATCACCATTGGCTGAAGAAGGGAATAACGAGGACTGCGAAGGGTTCGAGTGAGGTCGTGGATGAGTCGTATAGCTGAGTGTTTTTCCCGATTGAAACAGGGCAAGCGCAAAGCCCTGGTCGTTTTCGTCACGGCAGGCGATCCAACCCGCCTGGTTACCGTGCCGCTGATGCACGCCATGGTGGCAGCCGGCGCGGACATAATCGAGCTCGGTGTGCCCTTTTCAGACCCGGAAGCGGAAGGGCCCGTCATTCAGGCAGCCTGTGAACGTGCTCTCGCTGACGCCACCAGTCTGTCCGACGTCATCGCGATGGTGGCAGATTTTAGAAAGGAAGATGGGCGCACTCCGGTGATCCTCATGGGCTACCTGAATCCAATCGAAGTGATGGGGTATGCCAAGTTCTCAGAAGCTGCAGGCACAGCAGGCGTCGATGGCATCATCACCGTCAATCTGCCCCCCGAAGAGGCCGATTCTCTGAGCGGTGCGTTACGTGGCTCGGGAGTCGACTGCGTTTATCTGTTGGCACCTACCACAACGCTCAAGCGAGCCAGAAAAATATGTGCGGCCAGTAGTGGCTTTGTCTACTATGTTTCCCTGAAGGGGGTGACGGGCGCGGCTACTCTGGATGTCGAGAGTGTCGCCAGGAAACTCGAATCCTTCTATTCGGTAAGTGATCTGCCAATCGCCGTTGGCTTCGGAATAAAGGATGGACCCTCAGCAGCAGCAGTTGCACGCTTGGCTGACGGTGTGGTGGTGGGCTCCTCCCTGGTGGAGATTGTGGCCGGACACCGTGACCAGCCCGATATTATCCCCGATAAGGTGAGTCGACTGGTAAAATCCATGCGCGTTGCTATCGACGCAGCGGGACAGAGCACCTAACGATCCATTGCAGAGTCAGCGATCCATGCCCGCGAAAACCCTCGATGCCTGGCTGAGTTGGATGGAAGAGCTCCATCCGAAGAAATGGGATCTTGGCCTAGAGAGGGTCAAAGCGGTCGCGACGCGGCTCGATCTCTTGAGCCGGGATGGAACTTTATTCCTGGTGGCTGGCACCAACGGCAAGGGATCTGCAGTTGCCCTGATCGAAGCGATTGCCAGGAACAGTGGCTTTCGTACCGGAACTGCCACTTCACCCCACATAGTAAGATTCAATGAACGAATCGCAGTGAATGACGAGGCGGTGGCAGATGAGGTGATCTGTGATTCACTGCAGCGGATTGACCAGGCTCGTGGCGATATCTCACTCACCTATTTTGAATTCGGGACCCTGGCGGCACTGGATATTTTCAAGCAGCTGGCACTCGATGTGGTGGTCCTGGAAGTTGGTCTGGGCGGCAGGTTGGACGCCATGAACATCGTCGAGCCGGACGTGTCTGTAGTGACTACCATCGATCTGGATCACCAGGATTGGTTGGGAGAAGACAGGGAACAGATAGGCCGGGAGAAGGCAGGAATCTTCAGACGGTCACGACCGGCGGTGGTCGGTGATCTGAATGTGCCGCAGAGCGTCGAGACGGTTGCTGCCACGGTGGGGGCACGGCTGGTGGTGAGGGACAAACAGTTCGGTTGTCGCCGATCCGAAGACAGCTGGGACTTTTGGGGGCTCGACACGAATAGTGGCAAAGTGATGTTGAACGACCTGCCTTACCCGCACCTGCATCTGGACAATGCGATCGTTGCCATCCAGGCCTGGGTTCAAAGCCGACTGCCGTTGAACGCTGACAGCGTCAGGGCCAGCCTGGCAGGTACTCGACTACCGGGCCGCTACCAGCTCATAGAGGGAGACATCCCGGTCATTCTTGATGTCGCTCACAATCCACAGGCCGTGGCTTACTTGACGGAGCGATTGGCCAGTTGCCCAATCGAGGGCAGCACGCATGCCGTCGTTGCCATGTACGCCGACAAAGACTGTGCCGCGATTCTGTCCACCTTGGACAAGGTCGTCGATTATTGGTATCTGGCCGGCATGGCCGAAGCTAGGGGAGAGTCGGCAGATGGATTGAAGGCCCGTTTATCCGTTGGCGATAGGTCAGGAATCAAGACTTATGATAGAGTAGGCACGGCTTACAGGGATGTGATGATGAATGCCAGCAAAGGCGATCGAGTGGTGGTATCGGGCTCCTTTGTTGCAGTTGCCGAGGCGCTCGAGGCGATGGGAGCAACATAGATTGATGGATGTGAAACTGAAACAGCGTTTGATTGGTGCCGTCGTATTGACAGCTCTGGCAATACTGATCGTACCGATGTTTCTGGATGGTGATGAACAGGAAAGAGCCAGGGTAACCGGCAAGATTCCGCCGCGACCGGACATGCAGGTGGAACCATTCACCGCGCAGGATCTGTTGCTGGAGATGGATGCGATGGAGGCAGCAAGTACCGCCAGACTGCCCCGGAAAAATGACGGTCCGTCGGACCGGGATCCCCAGGATACCGATCAGCTGAGCCTGGATGCGAACGGGCTGCCGCTGGGATGGACGTTACAGGTGGGTAGCTTCGAAAAAGAGGAAAATGCCATCCAACTGCGGGACCGACTTCGAGACGGGGGATACAGGGCCTACCGCACTTCCGTTCAGACCGACACAGGCGTGACATCGAGAGTTCTGGTGGGGCCGATGTTGCAGCGCAAGAAGCTTGCCCTGATCAGCAGCCGGATTGAAGCTGAATTCGGTCTGCACGGACAGATCGTCAGGTACCGGGTAGAAGATGACAAAGATATGGTCGGCGGCGGCAAATAGTTTGATGCGTATCCAGACTTAGGATTGAGATGGACAAGGAATGAACTCAGTTGATTTGGTTATTGCAGGCGTGGTTGTCCTCTCTGCCGTCATCAGTATCAAACGAGGCTTCGTCAAGGAAGCCCTTTCTCTCGTCAGCTGGATCGTTGCATTCTCTGTCGCCAGGATATTCGGTGGTCAACTGGCTCCGTTACTGTCCGGTTATATCACGTCGCCGTCGCTGCGATTGGGTGTTGCGTTTGCACTATTGTTCGCGGCTACGCTCGTGGTAGGCGCTATGATCAATCACCTGGTGGCAGAGATGGTGCGATTGACCGGCCTGTCCGGTATCGACCGACTGTTTGGCATGGTGTTCGGACTTGGCAGAGGGCTGATTATCACCCTGGTGGTGGTAACCATCATAAGTATCACGCCATTGACCGGCGATGATTGGTGGCAGGAATCGATGCTGATTCCCCATTTCATGCTGATCGAGGAGTGGTCAAAGGCGACTTTTCTTGATTACTCCAGTGAAGTTATGGAGCAGTTCTGATTTGAAAATTCTGACTTAGAAGAGAGAATCGTATGTGCGGAATTGTGGGGATGGTGGGATGTGCCGACGTCAATCAAGATCTGTACGATGCACTGATCGTTCTTCAGCATCGGGGTCAGGATGCTGCCGGCATCGTCACCTGTGAAGGTGATCGCCTGAATCTCAGAAAGAGCAATGGCCTGGTTCGGGATGTGTTCAGACAACAGCACATGGATCACCTGAAGGGGAAGATCGGCATAGGTCATTGCCGTTATCCAACTGCAGGCACATCCAGTTCTGCAGAAGCGCAACCCATGTATGTCAATTCACCGTTTGGCATTGCCCTCGCCCACAACGGTAATCTGACCAACAAGGGGACATTGAGTGAGGAACTGTTCAAGTCTGATCGCCGTCACATTAACACGGATTCCGATTCTGAAGTCCTACTCAACGTGTTTGCCCATGAATTGCAGCGCGTCGCCGGTATCAAGCCGACCCCTGACGATGTTTTTGAGGCGGTTGCACAGGTACACAAGCGCTGCAGCGGTGCCTATGCTGCCATAGCGCTGCTGATCGGCTACGGTTTGGTAGCATTTCGTGATCCATGCGCCATTCGCCCTGTTGTTTTTGGGGCCAGAGAGACCGCCTCTGGCCGGGAATACATGGTAGCCTCGGAAAGCGTCGCTCTCGATGTGCTCGGTTATTCCATCATTCGCGATCTGCTTCCCGGGGAGGCGATCTACATTAAAGAAAACGGCGAGATGGAAACCAGGCAATGTGCAAAGAATCCTGTATACAGTCCGTGTATTTTTGAGCACGTATATCTGGCCAGGCCCGACTCGATCATAGACGGCATATCTGTGTATAAAGCAAGACTCAGGATGGGGGAAAAACTGGCGGAAAGGATTCTGTCTCTCTATCCGAACAACGATATCGATGTGGTGATACCGATACCGGATACCAGTCGAACATCTGCCCTGCCGGTAGCGCATCAGCTGAATGTGAAGTATCGGGAGGGATTTATCAAAAACCGCTATATAGGCCGCACCTTCATAATGGCGGAACAGAAGCAACGGCAGAACTCGGTCAGGCATAAACTCAACGCCGTTGAGCTGGAATTCAAGGGAAAGAACGTGCTGCTCGTGGATGATTCTATCGTACGTGGCACGACGTCGAAGAAGATCGTCGAGATGGCCAGAAGTGCCGGTGCCAAGAAGGTCTATTTTGCTTCCGCTTCACCGCCGGTAAGATATCCCAACGTCTATGGCATCGATATGCCTGCCGCCTTTGAGTTTATTGCGCATCAGGTAACAGAGGAGAGAGTGGCAGAATACATCGGTGCGGACTGGCTAATCTATCAGCGGCTGGATGACCTGATCGAGTGTGCAGCTGAGGGAAACAGCAGTATCAGCCGATTCGATACTTCCATATTTGACGGTGACTACGTGACCGGCGACATCGACGAAGTATACCTCAGCAGGATCGAAACGGAGAGGCGGGATGAAGCCAAGACCGGGCAGAAGAGGTCGATTGACGAAACCGATGCAGAGGTGATCGATCTGCATAATCAGGTATAAAAAACAGCTACTGGCTACTAGTAGTCTTTCAATTTTATATTGACGGATACAGTGATTTCAGTTTTATTCGTGCATCCTCGGTCGCAAAACGCCAGTTAACTGTAGCACAAGCTTGGTTCCGCGCCTCAGTCCATGCGTTAACCTCCGTTCGCACCGTTTCGATATCTCCTAAACGCCGACTAAAACATTGCCGCCCCAGCACGCTGAATTCACATTCCGCGATGTTCAACCAACTTCCATGTTTCGGTGTATAGACAAACTCCAATTTATCTAACAATCCTCGCGCGACCTCTGGCTCAAACGCTTTATATAATGAAGCGCCGCAATGCGTATTCAAATTATCCATCACAAGGGTAATCCTCCTGGCATCAGCAAAATCATTCTCCACCAACTCCCGCACGCCTTCAGCCCATTGTAATGCCTTGTGATTGTCTGCTACATCCATCCGTCGCCAACCAATAAATGGCGCATAAAACTGCATCACATGGGCGACACCGTTACGCTCATATTCGGCATCATAGCATTCAAGTTGCCCGGGCCTAGCTGGTAACCCAGGTCGCACTTCCTTCACACATTGGACACTGGTCTCATCCATGCAGACCACTGGATAGTCTGCATCAAGTAGTCGCTTGTAAACATCCAATACCTGCTCCATCGCACAGACGAACGCCGCATCCTCCTGCGGCGCAATGCACCACATCTTTTTCAGCCAGGGCTTAAAGGCGTTTTTTTAAAACTTGTCTTACCGTTTCGTGGGAAATAGATTCCACAACACCTAACTCAACCAGCCGATTACCCAACATATGCAACGTCCAACGGGACTGGCCAGATGGCGGATCACCACACATCAATGCAATCAATTGTGCTTCGCCATCTCCATCAAGGGTTCGACTCTTGTTCCGGATGCGCTCTTTACGCTCAAGTGCTGCATCTAGCCCTTCCTCAACGCAGCGTTGTCGCAATCGCGAGACGGTTCGATGATTCACGCCGACACGCTCTGCAACCTCACTATCAAGCATCCCAGGTCCTTCGTCGCCTTCATCAGCGCACAGCAATATTTGCGCGTGCGTGCGTCGATAAGCAGCCGCTTTGCCTTTGAACACCAGATCTTCTAGTGCTTGCCTTTCTTCTACTGTTAGCCTCACGACAAATTTCTTTTTCATATGCTTTCTCAAGATGTTGCTGGACAATGTTGAGAAGTCACTTTAACATTAGGTGGCATCAAAATGAAGCACTACTAGGTCGATGGGGCTTTGGGAATGCCAGTGGGGCATCGGGAAATAGCGTGCTCTTTATAGCCAGGTTCATCAAGCCTTCTTGAAATCTCCGCCCGGTTTGGATAGTTTGCACAGTTTGGCACGATCATCTACTTGAACACGGTCCTTCAATCTGGGAGCAACCTCGGAATCGGCGATGCAGATTGCCTGGGAAGTTGGCCCCCGGCAAGCACAATGCCGCCGGCTAACCACGCACCGACGATCCATCTGACCTGGAGGTAGGACCCATGGACTTTGACACGCAATCGATCGAGAGCCTCTACGGTGATCATGTTGAAGCACTGAACCAGCGTTATGCACAGGCCATCGAAGAGACCTCCCTGAGGGGTGTGCTGATCGATGCTGGTAAACCCCGTACGACGTTTCTGGACGATCAAAGCTACCCCTTCAAGGTGAATCCCCACTTCAAAGCCTGGTTGCCCTTGCTCGACAATGAGCAGAGCATGCTGCTGGTCACACCCGGTGAACGACCTAAACTGTTCTACTATCAGGCGGACGATTACTGGTACAAACCGGCGGCGGATGCCCAGGGGTTCTGGACCGAACCATTCGATATTCATCCAATCGGTTCCCCCCAGGACGCGCACAATCTACTCGGCCCCACGGCAGGATTGGCTTTTATCGGTGAGAACAGCGACCTCGCCGAAGAGTGGCAGATCGAGGAGATCAATCCGGACTCTCTGCTCAACCCGCTGCACTTTGAGCGCATAAACAAGACCGCCTATGAAAAGCGTTGCATCCTGGAGGCCAACCGTATCGGCGTGCAGGGACACCGAGCTGCGCAGCAGGCATTCAGCCGTGCAGAGTCGGAATTTGAAATCCAACATGCGTACCTGGCTGCGACTGCGCAAAGAGAGCAGGAAAATCCCTATGCAGCCATCGTAGCCATCAATGCCAACAGCGCTGTTCTGCATTACCAGCACTATGAAACGTCTCGACTGCCGCAGCAACATCTGCACTCCATGCTGATCGATGCGGGCGCCCAGTATAATGGCTACGCGGCTGACATTACCCGTTGCCATGCGTTTCGCCCCGGCCTTTACCGGGATCTCATTCAGGCCCTCGATAGCGAACAGCTGGAGCTCATCGCTGCAATCGAGTGTGGATTGCCGTTTCTGGATCTTCACAAGCAGATGCAACTGCGCCTTGCCACGCTCTTGCGTGAGTTCAAGCTGACGGATTTGCAGCCCGAGGATATGCTGGCAGAAAACCTGACTTTTACTTTTATGCCCCATGGCTTGGGCCACTATCTTGGGCTGCAAACCCACGACGTGGGCGGGTACCTTCAGGATAGACGGGGCACGCTGCAGCAGCCGCCGGAAGCGCACCCGACGTTGCGAATAACGCGTAACATAGAGGACGATCAGGTATTTACCATTGAACCAGGCATTTACTTCATTCCCAGTTTGCTGAACGGCCTCAGAGAATCGGAGCATGCCGGCGCGTTTAACTGGGACCGGATCGAGTCGTTGCTACCTTGTGGCGGCATCCGCATAGAGGACAATATCTGTATCGATGCCGGGAACGTTCACAACCTGACACGTACCTGCTTCCAGGAACTCGATTCATGATCCAGTTAGCGCATCATGACGATCAGGCGGCGCTGGAATGAGGTCGCCTCAATTGACCGTGCAGCGGATTTTCAGCGAACCGGATCTGAACGGTTCCGCACCCGTTGCATTACGCTTTTCCCCAGACGGTCAGCGGATCAGCTATCTCAGGAACAGTAGTGAGAGCATCGAACGACTCGATCTCTGGACGTACAGTGTCGACAATGGCAGCGCCAGCGTGCTGGTCAGATCCGACAGTCTGGTTTCTAACGATCGTATTCTTTCGGACCACGAGAAAGCCAAGCGGGAAAGGCAGCGGATTACAGCCAGCGGCATCATTGAATACCACTGGTCACCCAACGGTGATGCGCTGATCTTTCCGGTCGATGGCAATTTGTTCCACTTGGACCTGTCCTCTGACGACAACTCACTGCGTCAACTCAGCGATGACTCCACCTTCGAAACCGATGTTCAGTTCTCGCCCCAGGGTAACTACGTTAGTTTCGTACGCGATCAGAACATCCACCTCATTCAGCTGGACGGGACATTGGTGCACCGTCAACTGACATTCGACGGTGCGAATACTGTAGCCAACGGGGTTGCAGAATTTATCGCCCAGGAGGAAATGCACCGATTCAGCGGCTATTGGTGGTCTCCCGATGAACAGCATATGGCCTTCATCCAGACCGACGAATCCGATGTGGCCGTATCACAGAGATATGAGATCGATGCTGACGACTTCAAGGTGTTTGATCAACGTTACCCCTACACCGGCACTGCCAACGCACGGGTAAGGCTGGGCATAGCATCGCTACAGGAAGATTCGATTCGCTGGCTGGATCTGGGCGGGCGTGATGACATCTATCTGGCCAGAGTGGACTGGCTACCTGACCATCTAACGTTGGCGGTTCAGATCCAGGCGAGGGATCAGAAGACGCTGCAACTCTACTTTTATGACACGAGCGACGGCGAGCGTCGGCTCATTCTAACGGAGGACTCAACAACCTGGATTAATCTACACAACGATCTAAGATTTCTAAAATCGTCGGGGAGATTTATCTGGGCTTCAGAACGCAGCGGCTACAAGCACCTGTATCTATACGAACTGGATGGTACGTTGATTCGGCCGCTCACGTCCGGGGAGTGGCCGGTCAGTCAGATGAAAGGGGTGGATGAGAAAAATGAACGCATCTATTTCGAGGGCTTCCTGCAATCACCAACGGAAAAGCACCTGTACAGCGTCGCGCTGCAAACGCCGGAGCATCCACCACCGCAACTAACCGAGGAACCGGGTTGGCACGATGTGGAGATTAGTCTGGACTGTCGTCACTACATAGATCGACATTCCGATACGGCAACACCTCCTCGCGTATCGCTGCATCGAATAGATGGCGAACGCCTGGATGATCTGGAGTCTAATTCACTGCGCCGGGGACACCCATATTTCCCTTTTCGAGAGCAGCATGCAGAGATCCGTTTCGACACGCTGCCGGCAGCGGACGGACAGCCACTTCACTTTCGGATCACGCGACCTGAACCATTTGATCCTGACCGCCGTTATCCCGCGATCGTCCTGGTATATGGCGGACCGGGAGTACAGCGGGTCAAAAACGAATGGGGCAGTCTATGGAATCAGTTTCTGGCCAGGCAGGGGTACGCACTGTTCGAATTGGACAATAGAGGTGCCAGCAATCACGGCAAGGCGTTTGAGGATCCCATCCACGGCGAGTTGGGCAGGGTAGAGACCGCCGATCAACTGGTTGGCGTGGAATACCTAAAATCCCTGTCATGGGTGGATGAGGATCGACTCGGCGTCTTCGGCCACAGCTACGGTGGCTATATGACCCTGATGCTGATGATGAAGGCTGGCGGGGTATTCAAAGCCGGGGTGGCCGTCGCACCGGTCACCGACTGGCGGCTCTATGACACCCACTACACAGAACGATATCTCTCCCACCCGAAACTCAATGCTGCCGGATACGAGCAAAGCAACGTCTTCCCCTACATCCAACAGCTCCAGGGGGAACTGCTGATCATGCACGGCATGGCAGACGACAACGTGCTCTTCACCAACAGCACCAAGCTTTTCAAGGCCCTGCAGGATGGAAATCACAAGTTCGAGATGATGACCTACCCCGGCAGCAAACACGGGCTCGGCGGCAGGAGAGTCAATATCCATCGCTTTGAAACCATTGCACGGTTCTTCCGCAGAACGCTGCAGAGAGGAAGACCTGATGGCAGCTGATATTTCGATTCGAGGGGCAAACACAGCAGATATCGAAGTCCTGGCTGAATTTAACATGGCCATGGCACTGGAAACCGAAGGCAAGGTACTGCCGGCCGATGTAATTCGCGCTGGCGTCGGCGCTCTTTTCGAGAATCCGCAGTTGGGTTTCTACAGCATGGCACTGGTCGCTGATAGACCAGCGGCAGCACTGATGATAACCACCGAATGGAGCGACTGGCGCAATGGACTGTTTTGGTGGATTCAGAGCGTTTACGTCAAACCGGATTATCGACGGGCGGGTGTCTTCCGGCGACTGTACCAATCTATACGGGACCAGGCGATCGCGAGACCGGATGTATGTGGATTGCGGCTCTATGTGGAACGGGAGAATGTGGCTGCACAACAGACGTACTTGAAGATGGGTATGGTGGAGACCGCCTATCGATTGTTTGAGGAGGAATTCTGAACGGCAAGTTGACTACATGGTGTGGGTGCTGTTGGTTGAATTGAGTGACCCTGCCAGGTAGGTCTCGATCTTGTCCTTTGCCAGGTTGTCCGGGTCCGTGAACTGGATGCCTACCCCGGCAGTGTGCGGGCTTTTCACCCCTTTCTTGGCCACCCAGATGACCTTGCCGGCTAAAGGAATCTTCTCCGTTTCATCCATCAGATTGAGTAGAATAAAGACCTCTTCACCCAAGGTGTACTCCACCTTGTTGCTGAGGAACAGGCCACCGTTCTTGACGAAGGGCATGTACATACTGAACAGTACCGCTTTGTCCTTGATGGTCATGGCCAGCATCGATTTCTTGGCGCCGCCTCTTCCTAATCTACCCATAGTGCACACCTGCATTTACGTTAATTGAATTCTGCATCACGATCGGCGATTCCTCAAGTTCTAATGTCGTGCCAGGCCGGACCACTGAATCATCAGGTTTTCGACGATCAGCAGCTTGTTGGGATTGTTGGGACCGATCAACGCGGTCCTTTCCTCAGCCACGCGATCCATAAAGTCGATAAGGTTACGCCGCTCAAGGCGCATACAAATCAGATTAAAAAGATCAATCATGTCTTTGTTTTTTATGCTTTTTTCGTCCTTGGTCATCAGCAAACGCAAGAGATCATGCAACCAGAATGAGAAGATGTCCAAGAGTTCCAAGGCATCGTAGGACATCAGTTCGGCGGCGACCTCCGTGGCGACCCCGTCGCCCTGCCAGATCCTCTTTAGTCCTTCCGCCAGCGCTTTACGCTGTGCCAGAAACTCTGCCCCGGCAAACTCCACCGCGAGCAAGGGTCTGTCCTGACTGAAATCGAGCAATAACTCTGCGGTAGAGCGATCCGTTAGATTGTCTGCCAGCCAGGGAAGCGACACGACTCTACTTGGGGGGCTGAAATTCAGTCGCTGACAACGGCTACGCACGGTAGCCAGCAACGCACTAACCCGGTCGCAGACCAATATCAACAAGGTGTTGGGTCGGGGTTCCTCGAGACATTTCAGCAGGGCATTACCCGCATTGATATTGATGCGATCAGAGGGATGGACGATGACCACCTTGTAACCGCCCTGCTGCGATGTCTGTGCTACCCAAACGATCAGTTCCCTGATTTCATCGATACGGATGGCGGCACCCGGTTTCTCGGGCTCAATCACAACCAGATCCGGATGCGTTCCCGCTTTCAGGAGCCGGCAACCTGCACATTGGTTGCAGGGAAGTCCGCCAGCGGGAGTACGGCACAGCAGCAATGCGGCGACCGTGAGCGCAAAGCCTCTCTTGCCCAGCCCCGACTGACCTGCCAGCAGCAGCGCATGGGGTAGTCGATCCGTTTCTATCTGGCTGACCACCTGAGCATATTGCTGCGCTTGCCAGGGATAGATTTCAGGTTCAGTTTCACTGAGGGTTGACATCTAGTTATTACTTTATATTCAATCGCTTAGAACATGTTCGTCAAGTATTTTAGCAAGTGACTGCTGGACCTTCTCCAGCGCTGCCGTGGTTGCCACCACGTGACAGCGATGCGGGTATCTCTCCGCTCGCCGCAGGTAATCCTGCCGGACCCTCTCAAAAAACAGCCGTTCCTCCTGCTCGAATCGATCCTTGGCACTGCGTTCTTCGGCCCTCTGCAATGCACGCTCCACCGTCAGATCCAAGATGATGGTCAGATCCGGCTCGAAATCATCCAATACCAGCGTTTCCAGCACCTGGATCTGCTCCTCAGGGATCCCCCTGCCGCCCCCCTGGTACGCATAGCTGGAATCGGTGAACCGGTCGCACAGCACCCACTCTCCCCTTGCCAAGGCCGGTCTGATGACGCTCGAGACATGTTGTGCCCGGGCCGCAAACATCAGCAGTAATTCCGTCACAGCATCGACTTCTTCCGCCCTCTCTTGCAGCAGCAAGGCTCTAATGTCTTCTGCCAATGGAGTGCCGCCGGGTTCGCGGGTACGCACAACGACGTCCACGCCATGCTGCATGAGGTAATTCTCAATGAACTCGAGGTTGGTCGTCTTGCCAACTCCTTCTATTCCCTCGACAGTGATAAAACGCCCGGCTTTCATTCTTCTGCTGCCCCCCTTCTACCATGCTTTTGGCCCCCATCCAGCTGGTATTTTCTCACCGCTTCGTTGTGCTCCGCCAGCGTATCCGAGAACTGCGACGTGCCATCCCCCCTGGCGACGAAATAGAGGCTGCTGGCATCTGCCGGGTGCAGCGACGCGTGAATGGCGGCACGACTTGGATTGCTGATCGGCGTCGGCGGCAGACCGTAGTGAACATAGGTGTTGTAGGGAGTGTTGCCCTCGAGGTCTACTCTACGAAGATCTCCGGAGAATTCACTGCCCAATCCATAGATTACAGTCGGATCCGACTGCAGGCGGAACCCTTGTACCAGTCTGCGGATAAACACCGCAGCAATACGAGGGCGGTCCGTCTGTAATCCCGACTCCTTCTCCACGATGGAAGCCAGAATCAAGGCTTGGTAAGGAGTCTTGAAGGGCAGATCGGCAGCGCGAAGGAGCCACTCGTCGGCGAGGATCTTCTGCATTCGTTTGTAAGCAGTGGCCAGTATGCTCACGTCTGAAGTTCCGCTTTCGTAGTTGTAGGTGTCCGGGAAGAAGCGCCCCTCCGGACTCTCACCCGAGTGCTGCAATCTGGTCATAACATCCGCCGCGCTCAATCCGTACAGCTGGTGATCGATTCCGGGCTGACGGTGCAACCAATCAAGCAGCTGCTCGAACAACCATCCCTCCAGAAATGTCACCTGGTGTTGTATCACCTCGCCGCTTCGAACCTTCTGCAGGAATTGACGTGGTGTCATGCCGGTTGGCAGATAATACTCTCCCGCCTTTATGGCTCCATCACTTTCCGTCATTCTTCCGTACCAGGATAGCAACTTGCTGGAAGACAGTAGCCCGGTGGCTGCCAGATCATCAGCCAGGCTGGTTAGACCGGCACCCTCGGGGATCCGGTAGGTTTCACCCTCAGGCGATAGCTGCATCGGCGTGAAGAGTCCGTCCCACGTCCAGAAGCCGGTCATCAAGAAGACCATCACCGGTAACGACAGCAACACCAACCTGTATGACTTATTGCTGATTCTCATCACTTCGAAACACTTCATCGTGGCCTTGGGGCATACCCAGGTTGGACTGAATCATAAGCTGTAATCGATCGGTAGTCCTACCTTTTTGCCACGTCATGGGCTGTAAGAGCGCGTCATCTGACAGCCTTATCACCGGCCAGATTCCGGTCACGCTGTTGCATATGAATACTTCCTGGGCAAGTGCGAGATCATCAAGAGATATCGCCCGCTTACTGTTTTTCATACCCAGCCTGGTCGAGTGTTCAAGAATGTACCTTCGCATCACACCCTTCACGCCACACTCATTGAGGCAGGAAGTGATCAACTGACCCTCCTTGACCAGGAATAGATTACTCTTGGTCCCCTCGATGACGGCACCCCGTCCATCCCGCATCAGGCCCTCGCTGAAACCGGACCCTTGCCACTCACCCGTGGCCAACACTTGTTCGAGCCGGTTCAGGTGTTTGATGCCCGCCAGTCGCTCATTACGGCCGAGCGTCGTCCGGCACAATTTGACTGCTACGCCATCGCGGTGATTGGCGTAAGGGACTGTTGGAGCCTTAAAGTAACTAACAATTCGACTGGGGTTCTCGGAATGTCTCGGGTTATATCCCCTGCCACCCTCGCCTCTGGTGACGATAATCTTAATGATTCCATCCACCGCTGCATTAAGCCTTAGAACTTCAAGACACTCCTTACTCAGATTGGTCGAATCTGCAACAGACCAAGGAATGTTGAGAGTCTCACAACCAGTTTGCAGACGTTCAATATGATATCGCCAGAGGGGCATGTCACGGCGGACGACGGAAATAGTTTCAAACAGGCCGTCCCCGTAGGCAATGCCTCTATCGGTCACGGAGATCGACTCGAGCCGTCTACCATTTACGAGATGTTTCACTGGCTGATGTGCATTTGGATTTAGGGTCCCAGATCGGGTGCCCGTCTCACGTTATCTTGAAGCTAACACTTGGCATGGGCTTGACCACTTGTACTGGTCTATGTGGGACGGATTCGCGTAGCTGTCTCACCTCATTGCTCCCCGGGCTAACGGTTCCTCTTGTGCCTGATTGGCGCGCTACTCGTGCCTGATTGGCGCATTAATGGAGAGACACCGGCTAAAGCTTCTGAAACAGGAGCGTGCCATTGGTGCCACCGAAACCGAACGAGTTAGTGAGCGCAATGTCGATGTCCATCTGGCGCGCCTGGTGGGGGATATAATCCAAATCGCATCCCTCGCCCGGGTTATCCAGATTGATGGTGGGCGGCGCAACCTGATCCTTAACAGCTAATACGCTTACCACGGCCTCCACCGATCCGGCTGCTCCCAACAGGTGACCGATCATCGATTTGGTGGAACTGACGGCAATCCCGTCCGCCGCATCGCCCATCACTCTTCTGATGGCAATCGATTCTGCCACATCACCTAATGGCGTTGATGTCCCATGGGCGTTGATGTAGCTGATCGCATCCGCATTGAGTTGGGCATCCAGCAGTGCATGCTGCATGGAGGCAACAGCGCCGGAACCATCTGCTGGAGGGGACGTCATGTGGCTTGCGTCAGCACTCATGCCGAAACCCACCAGTTCACAGTAGATGTCTGCCCCTCTGTTGTTCGCGTGCTCGTATTCCTCCAGAACCAACGCGCCCGCACCGTCGCTGAGAACAAAGCCATCCCGGTCTTTATCCCACGGGCGACTGGCCGCTTCGGGGTCATCATTTCGACTCGAGAGCGCTTTCATGGCGGAGAATCCGGCCATGGTGGTCGGTGAAATCGACTTTTCTGCGCCTCCGGCGATCATCACATCGGCATCGCCGTAGGCGATCATTCTCGCTGAAAATCCAATGTTGTGAGTGCCGGTGGTACAGGCGGTGACGATGGCAATATTGGGGCCCTGGAGGCCATAGTGTATGGAAAGCTGTCCGGAAATCATGTTGATAATACTGGACGGCACAAAGAAAGGGGATACTCTGCCAGGCCCGCGATTGAGCAACACTTCATGACACTTCTCGATGGTGACAATGCCACCGATACCGGACCCAATGGCGACGCCAATGCGGTGCCGATTCCCGTCGGACACTTCCAGCCCGGAATCAGCGATGGCCTGAATTCCCGCCACCACACCAAACTGGATAAATCCATCCATTTTGCGGGCATCCTTGGCCGGTAAATAGTCTGCAATATCCAGCGGAGGAACCGTGCCACCAAAGCGAACCGGGAATCCCGTGGTATCAAAACTGTCAATCGGCGTAATGCCGCTCTTTCCCTCCAGCATGTTCTGCCAGGATTCATTCGCACTTACTCCGAGGGGAGTTAACATGCCAACGCCTGTAATCACTACTCTGCGCCTGGTCACGGCCACGACCTCCAGATCTCAACCATCACACACTGAAACCGAAAGCTCTGGAATGGCAAGCCCCAAAAGCAAAAGCCGCCCTGCTCGACGCAGATGCGGCTTTCCAATTCCCTTCCTGCGGATCAATTACGTATGAGCTTGTATATAGTCGATAGCTTCTTTTACCGTCGTTATCTTTTCAGCTTCTTCATCCGGTATCTCGGTCTCAAACTCCTCTTCCAGTGCCATCACTAACTCGACTGTATCC
>JASMJM010000068.1 GCA_030749725.1 Pseudomonadales bacterium
TAGAGCAATTTGCTGCCCTCTACCTGCCTCCTGGATTTGCAGAGATGAGCGCCTATGTCATCTTACTCATGATGCTGTTCATTCGACCGGAAGGCATCTTCTCCACCATGCAGAGGAAGAAGGTCTGATGTATTTCATCAAGAAGACCAGCTACCAGCAGGACATAGATCACTTCAAGCACAATGGCCAACGATTCTGGTACGGTCTACTACTGCTAACGATTCTGCTAACACCCACTACGCTCTCCGACTTTTACCTTGGTGAACTGTCCTTCGTTTTTATCTATGCTATCGTCGGCATCGGCTTAATGTTGCTGGTGGGATATACCGGGCTGGTGAGCTTAGGTCATGCTGCATTCCTGGCAATTGGCGCCTATACACATGCCGTGATGCTCGCTGCCGGGCTGCCTTTTCTTGCGTCGATCCTGATTGCAACCAGCTTTACCGCCCTCGTTGGCGGCATCGTCGGTATTCCGGCCCTTCGAATGACCGGCATCTATCTCGCTGTTGCCACGCTCGCGTTCGCCATCATCGTTGAGCAGATCATTACCCACTGGGAATCGGTCACAGGCGGGTTCCGCGGCATGGCCGTGGCCGATGCCGAGATTTTTGGCGTGTCATTCGTCGATGCCACCAGCTATTACTACCTTTGCCTGGTCATTCTCATCGCCTGCATCTTACTGGCCCTGAACCTGTTACGTTCACCTTCCGGTAGGGCCATGATTGCAATTCGGGATTCGGAGATTTCCGCGCAGAGCATGGGCATCAATCTGCTGCGTACCAAAAGCATTGCATTTGCCATATCGGCCGGCTTCACCGGTGTTGCCGGGGCGCTGTTCTCTCACAGGATCGGTTACCTCGCCCCTGACAGTTTTACCCTGCTGACCTCCATACAATTGCTGTTGATGGTGGTGGTCGGCGGCCTCGGCTCGCTTCAGGGAGTTATCTACGGTGCCATTTTCATCGGCATGTTGCCCCAGGCCATCGCCGTGATGAAAGACACGCTTCCCGCGGTGATCGGCCAACTGCCCGGTCTGGAACCGGGCATCTTCGGACTGGTTCTCGTCCTCTTTCTGATCTATGAACCCCTCGGCATTCACGGGCGATGGCAGAAGATTCGTCGTTACTTTGAAGAGTTCCCGCTGTACCGCAAAGCCACCTACAAGCGTCAGAGGAGTTATCTGCGAACGGAACGGGTGCGATGATGGTGATGCAATTGAAAGCGGTATGTCCATGAGCGTGTTTCAGGCCAAGGACCTCTCCGTCAGCTTCGGCGGCATTCATGCGGTGCGGGAGGTATCGTTCACGGTGGAAAGCGGCGAAGTGTTCAGCATCATCGGTCCGAACGGCGCCGGTAAGACCACCATATTCAATCTGATCAGCAGACTCTATGACGTGGATTCAGGCACGTTGATCTATAACGACGAGGACATCACGCGGGTATCGCCGCATCACATTGCCGAGCTTGGTATTGCCAGGACGTTTCAGAACACTGAGCTGTTTGAACAGGAGACCTTGCTCAAGAATCTTCTCATCGGTCGGCACATTCACAGCCGTACCAACATAGTCAGTGAGTTTCTGTTTCTGCCTTCAGTGCGGAAACAGGAGCTGGCGTTCCGCCAAGCTGTCGAAGATGTCATCGATTTGCTGGACCTGCAGAGCTATCGCGATCAACACATAAGTAATCTGCCGTTCGGTATTCGCAAGATGGCGGAGATTGCCAGAGCCTTGTGTCTTCAGCCGAAACTGCTGCTGCTGGACGAACCTTCGTCGGGGCTGAATCCGGAAGAAACGGAAGATCTATCCTTCTGGATTGAAGATATCAATGAAGAACTGGGGGTGACGATCATTATGGTCGAACATGATATGAATCTGGTATCACGCTCATCGAATAGGGTCCTGGCGATGGCTGACGGCAAGACTCTGGCGATTGATAAACCGGCTGTGATCCAGAACCATGCCGATGTACGTCGGGCATATCTGGGAGACTGAACACGACCATGGGCAACCTGCTGGAACTCAAGAATATTGAAACCTACTACGGCCCCGTGATGGCAATCAGAGGGGTCAGCCTGACGGTTCCTGAAGGTCAGGTCGTTTCGGTACTCGGGGCCAATGGTGCCGGTAAGACGACCGTGCTCAAGACCATCAACGGTGCAATGGTCCCGCAGAAGGGAACGATTGAGTTTGCCGGTGAGGAGATTCAGGGAATGGATCCGGACCAGGTGGCAAGAAAAGGTGTCTCGCACGTGCCGGAGGGTCGTGAAGTATTCCCGTTTCTGTCAGTCGAGGACAACCTGAAGATGGGAGCGTATTCACGTCGGGTTGTGGACCTCTCTGCAGATCTAGACATGGTTTTCGAGTATTTCCCAGTGCTCAGGGAAAAGAACAGACAGCAGGCCGGTTATCTGTCCGGTGGCCAGCAACAGATGCTCGCCATCGGTCGAGCCCTGATGCTTAAACCACGCTTGATGCTGCTGGATGAACCTTCACTCGGTCTGTCCCATCGACTGGTGGCGGAGATTGCCGACATCATCCTGCGCCTGAACAAGGAACAGGGTGTAACCCTCCTGCTGGTTGAGCAAAATGCAAAAATGGCCCTTGAGATTGGTGACTATGGCTACGTGATGGAAGTCGGTAGAATCGTCATGGAAGACACCTGTGCACGATTGCGTGACGCAACGGACATTAAGGAGTTCTACCTCGGCATGAAAGACCAGGGGATACGAGGAAGACGTCGGTGGAAGCAGCGCAAGACTTGGAGATAGCGGGCAATATGGCGAACACTTTCTGCATCGATGGAAGCAACGCAAGACGTGGAGATAGCAGGCAATATGCCGAACGACGTCTGCATTGTTGAAAGCAGCACAGGACCTGGAGATGGCAAGTAGGATGGCGAACGACATCTGCGTTGTAGAAAGCAGCACAGGACCTGGAGATGGCAAGTAAGATGGCGATCGACGTCCGCATCGACGGTTGCGATACGGTCTCCCGACTGTTCTGGCAGCGGGTGACCGGGCAGGGTGACAAGCTCGCCATGCGCGAAAAGGACTTCGGTATCTGGAATGAATACGACTGGCAATCTTTTGGCCAATTCGCTCGCCTTGCCGGGATGGGGCTTAAGTCTCTCGGTCTGCAGCGCGGTGAAGTCTGTTCCATTGCTTCGGAAGTCAACAAGGAGTGGTTGTTTGCCGATCTTGGCGTGATCTGCGCGGGCGGTGTTACCAACGGCGTGTATCCGACTGACTCACCTACCCAGGTTGAGTACCTGATTAACGACAGTCGTACGCGCTTTTACTTTGCCGAGGACGAGGAACAGCTCGATAAGGTCCTGGAGGTTCGTGATCGGACCCCGAGCCTCGAAAAGATTATCATTCTTGACATGGAGGGACTGCGCCACCTGGACGACGCAATGTGTGTCAGCTTTGATGAACTGTTGGAACTCGGCAAGGCGCACGATGAACTGCATACACAGATGTGGTGTGATGAAATCGATCAGGCGTCGCCCGAAGACCTGATGGTCCTTACCTACACTTCCGGCACGACCGGCCCACCCAAGGGTGCCATGATAACCCAGAAAAACATGCTGTTCATGATGCAGACGCTGCAGAGATGCTACGGCATTCGCCCCTCTGATGAACAGTTAGCTTTTCTCCCCCTGGCCCATGTGGCAGGCAGAATGTTCTATACATTTGCGATGATCGAGTCGTGCAGTGTTATCAATCTGGTGGAAAGCCTGGAAACGATTACGAGCGATCAGCAGGAAGTCGCACCGACCATTCATTTCGCGGTCCCTCGAGTCTGGGAGAAACAATACTCGACCATTGCCATCAAGCTGAAAGAAGCAACCGCGTTCGGACGACTGGCCTATAACCTGGCACTGTCAATTGGTACCAGGGCAGCCGGCTATCGGAAACAGAATATCAAGATTCCCTTTCCTCTGAACCTGCTGAACTTGATTGCAGATCAACTGGTGTTCAAGAACCTGCGTCGACTGCTCGGCATAGATCAATGTCGGTGGCTGTCCACCGCGGCGGCACCGATAGCCCCCGATCTCATCGACTGGTACTGGTGTATCGGCAAACCGATGTACGAGGTGTACGGGCAAACAGAGTGCACGGGCCTCGCAACTGCCAACTACAGTCACGATCTTCGGATCGGCAGTGTTGGCAAAGCCGTTGATGATGTGGAGGTGACGCTGTCGGAGAATGACGAGATTCTTATCAAGAGCCCGGGGATCATCAAAGGGTATTGGAACAATCCGGATAAGACCGCAGAGACCATTCGTCAGGGCTGGCTCTACACGGGCGATGTTGGCCGGGTCGACGAGGATGGATTCGTCTACATCGTCGATCGAATCAAGGACATTATCATTACGGCGGGTGGCAAGAACATTACGCCCAGCGAGATCGAGAATCAGCTCAAGTTCTCACCCTACATATCCGATGCAGTCGTGGTTGGTGACAAACGACCGTACCTCACGTGTCTGGTGATGATCGATCACGAGAATGTGGAGAAATTTGCTCAGGACAACGACGTACCCTTTACAAACTACACCAGCTTGTGCCATACACAGGCTGTCAGGGATCTGGTGTGGCAAGAGATCGAGCGGGTGAATCTGAAGTTTGCGAAGGTAGAGACCATCAAGAAATTCCACTTGATCGATCAGTTGTTGGACCCGGAAGACGATGAATTGACTCCGACGATGAAACTGAAGCGAAAAGTTGTTAATGAAAAATATATCGATCTGATCGATGATATGTATGGGTCATGAAGATAGTGACCAGCTTCGCCAGCGCCAAACGAAGAAAGGGGAATCGCACATGAAGTTGAGAGTTCTTGCTTTGGTGGGTGTATTGACACTACTCGGAGCTTGTAGTGGAGAAACTGAACAGGCCGAGGAAACGAAAGCGCCGCCCCCGGCTCCCGACGCCACTCCTTCGAGTGCGTCCGCGGGGGTGACTGCTGACGAGATTGTCCTTGGCAGTCACACCGACCTGTCCGGCTCGATCGCCATCTGGGGGGTAGGATCCATCAATGGCGCGAGAATGCGCTTCGAAGAAGCCAACGCCGCTGGCGGCATCCATGGCAGAAAGATCCGTTTTGTCGTGGAAGACACCCAATATCAGATTCCACGTGCCATCCAAGCAGCCAACAAGCTCATCAATCGCGACGAGATATTCGCAATGGTGCTGGCACTTGGTACACCTACCAACAATGCTGTGTTGACTCAACAGCTTCGCAGTGGCGTGCCGAATATGTTCCCGTTGACCGGCGCGCGGACCATGGTGGAACCGTTGCATCCGCTCAAATTCACTGCCAGAGGTATCTATTATGACGAAATCCGAGCGGCGGTTAAGTACTTCATTGAACAGGAAGGCAAACAGAAACCTTGTGTCATCTATCAGGATTCGGACTATGGTCAGGAAATCCTCGAAGCCGTTGAAGATCAGCTGGGCGTGATGGATCGCCAGATCGCTGAGACTTCGGCGCACAAATCGACGGAGAGTGAATTTACTGCGGCAATTCTGCGTCTGAGAAATGCCGATTGTGATCTGGTGCTGATGGGTACCGTCCATCGCGATACCATTTTGATATTAGAAGCAGCGCGGAAGATGGGTTGGCAGGACGTTGCATGGGTCGGCAACAATGCCGCCTACGGCCAAGTGATTGCCGAGCAGGAAAGCGGTTCCGGCGAGGGTTACCAGGCATTCGTTCACATTGCCAAGATGTATCGCAATGACGACTTGCCGGAAGCCGTTACCAAGTGGTGGGACCGATACGTGTCCTTGTACAACGAAGAGCCTGGCATTCCAGCCATGGAAGGTTACCGGTCTGCGGATCTGGTGGTGATCGGTCTACGCAACGCGGGTCCGGCACTGACTCGCGACAAGTTCACCACGGCAATTGAGGGAATCAGCGATTACACAGATATATTCGGCTATCATCTTTCATTTGGACCCAACAAGCACGGTGGGGTGAGTGAATCGACCTTGTCCATCGTCAAAGACCGACGCTGGGTTACTTTGGCAGAATCAATTTCCTACTGAGCCGCCCCTCGTTGGGCGAGTCGTGACCGTCACGCCCGAATTCATACTTGACATACATGTGGCAACTGCACATCCTGAAACCTTACACTGTATGCGAATCCTGCGGTGTTTGGTTTGTCATAGGAGTCGATAGTTGAGTACCAAGAAGGGTCTGGTCTACAACCTGCAGAATTTCGCGATTCACGATGGTCCCGGCATTCGCACCCTGGTCTACATGAAGGGCTGCCCTCTTAATTGCACCTGGTGTTCCTCACCCCAAACCCAAAAACGGGGCTTCGACATTCTCCATTTGGAAACACACTGCACCGTGAAGGGACGCTGTGTAGAGGTGTGCCCATTGGACGCGATTACGTTGTCTGCCGAGGAAGGTTTCGTAATCGACAGGACCGTCTGTGATTATTGCGGCAAATGCGTCGAAGCCTGTCCCGAGCAGGCACTGGAGCTGGCCGGTGGTTACATGACCGTCGAGGAATTGTTCAAGGAGGTCGACAAGGACAGTGCATTCTTCCGCCGGTCGAATGGGGGTGTGACGGTCGGCGGCGGTGAGGCCACCATGCAGCCTGAATTCGTCACGGAATTCCTCAAGATGTGCCAGCAACGCTTCATTCATACGGCGATGGAAAGCTGCGGGTTCGTGAAGTGGGAGAATCTGGAAAAGATGCTTGAACACCTCGATCTGGCATTCTTCGATATCAAGCACATGGATCCGGAGATACACAAGCAGCTTACCGGTGTTTCCAACGAACTCATTCTGGACAATGTTAGAAGGGCCTCGGCCATGCGCCCTCTGATCATCCGAATCCCCACGGTACCGGGGCATAACGATTCCGATGAAAACATTTCAGCCACTGCGAACTTCGCCACTCAGTTGGGAGAGAATCTCATCCGTATTGAGTTGCTGCCTTACCATAAGTTTGGCACGCAGACATACAGCAGGTTGGGCATGGAGTATGCCTTGGCGGATCTCGAGCCACCATCTGCAGACCACATGGAGCGGCTTAAAGAAATCGTTGAATCCTGCGGCGTGGCTGCCGAGATAGGCGTGTAAGCACCCGAACCGTCTACTCATGCCTGTCGCAGCTCAACGAAACAGTTCGATCACTTCGAAACTTGCAGTCGGTCCAGGCGTAGCCGATCGCGGTCATCGAACAGTCGGCGTGAACCCAGCCAGACGGCACATATCGCACCGAATCCGGTGCCGGCTGCAATCAGGAACATGATCAGTATCTGGTATTTGACTGCCTCGACCGGTTCGGTACCCGACAGTATCTGCCCGGTCATCATACCGGGAAGGCTAACGATGCCTGCTGCGGCCATGGAGTTGATGGTGGGGATCATGCCGTTGCTTATGCTGCTGCGTCGGATGTCGCCGATGGCTTGGTGGGCTGCATCTCCCAGCATCAGGCGTGCTTCAATTGCCGCGCGCTGGTCCCAGGCAGCCTGAGTCAGTCGGTCCAGGCTCAAGGCAACACCCGTCATGGTATTACCGAGCATCATGCCAAGCAGGGGTATGGCATATTGCGGCTGGTACCAGGGAACGGGTTCGATAATTACCAGCAGTGCCAGCATGGTCACCGTGAAGGAGGATAATGACATGGACAAGGTGCCGATACTGTATCCCCACCAGCCTGTAAAACGTCTGTTCAAGCGGGCTAATACTTCACGGCCGGCGATGGCCAGCATCAACAGAGACATCAGTACGATCCAACCAAGATGCACGTTGGCGAACAAGATCTTGAGTACCAGCCCGATCAGGGTGAGCTGAACAGCCGTTCGCAGGGCTGCAATGATCAGACGCTTGCCGATATCCAAACGGATTAGATGTGAAATGACGGCGAGCGCGATGATCAGGCTGGATGTCAGTGCGAGGTCGAAGGGTGTGAGCTGAATCAGGTTCACGGGTCAGTGACCTCGCTCAACTGGCTGGCTTCCAGGTGCAGATGACGGGTCGCGATTCTCTCGATCTGCTGCAGATCGTGACTTACCCAGATGGCCGCAGCACCTTTGGCATCGCAGTATGCACCAACACGGTTTTCCAGGCGCGTGATGTTTTCCGGATCGAGGTTTGCGGTTGGTTCATCTAACAGCAGTACGGTGGGTTGATTGCAGAGCAGTCGCACCAGTGCCAGGCGCTGGCGTTCGCCGCTGGAGAGTCTGCTGACCGGCCACGACATGATCTCCCTGGTCAATCCCAATTCATCGAGGGATGCAGGCACGGCATCATTGAAGTGGGCTGCAATCTGGTCGTGCCACCATGCGCTTTCCGGCGGCAACAGCCCAACCGATCTACGCCACTCTGGACCGCTGAATTCGTGGCGCGGCACACCATTCAGAACCAGTTCCCCGTCGCAGGGGTCCAGATCGGCTATGGCACGCAGCAGGCGGCTTTTGCCGGCTCCCGATGGGCCCGATAGTGCTACGCACTCGCCGGCCACCAGGCCCAGGTCTACCCGACCAAAAAGTGGACTCACCAGGTTTTTGACTTGGAGCAGGAGATCCTTCTGCAACTCTACACTCATGCAATAAACCGAGGCGACAAGTGAATTAAGGGGTCAGCATCCCTTCATCCAACGAAAAACGGTGGCTGATTATCTCAGTGGCCTCTGGCTTTCGCACCTCCTTTTTATCGATGGTATAGGCAAAAGAGCGGTCAGAGCAGCGCAAATTAACCACCAGCCCCCTTTTTTGACCAAATTCAACTGGATCAGGATAGATATTTCTTCGAATCGCAAATAGTATAGTCGTCGCCACTTTGCCGAGGGGAAGTTTATGAAGTTGAGTCAAAGCCTGGTTCTGAGTTGCTGCATATTGCTGACGGCGTGCTCGACTATAAAAACCACAAGAAATGATGGCTGTGGATCAGACGTCAGTTCCTGCACCGGCTTGACCTATTTCCTGCCGTTGAAACGGGTACTGCTGACAGCCACTCGAACTCCGCTGGACTTGCAGATGCTGACGAAAGAACTGCAGGCGGCCAATACGGAGAGATCCAATCTAGTCGCTACAATCACGTCGCTGCAGGGCGGAATCAAGGAGAAGGAAGCGATCCTGGAACAATTCAGTCAAGACGCCAGTATCAAAAACAGCATTGTGGTGAGCAAAGTGAGTCTGCAGTTGGCTGTCAAAAAGGAACAGAATCTAGCGGTAAACATGGAGAAAATGAGACAGGAGATAGCCGCGGCCATGAGCGGCAAAAACTGTGCTGACAAGATCTCACTGAGACTGCTGCCGGCGGAACCGGACCAGAGCTACCGCTACACAGCCAAAATCCGACACTGGATTGTGCGCAGTGAAGATCTGAGCATTTCCACCAATGTAAGAGGCCTGCTGAATACCGACACAGAGACCGCATCTCTGCCTGCTCCCTCCGCAATCGTTGCGATGACGCGCGCCATCACCTCCAGTGAGTGCCAGGCGTTCAAGCATGAGCAGGTATTTAATCCGACCGTTACAGCGGCGCCGCAACTGCCGAAACCGTTCGACCCGTTTGTGCTCGGCATTGACGCCGTCGAGGAGAAGGGTTCAGAAGCCAGCCGCGGTGATCGGGAACTGCTTGCAGGTACAGACCATTTCAACGGGCTGCTCTATCGTCGTTCGCTGCCCTATCTATTTACCCTCGCCCACTGCGTCAAGCAACCCTGTGAAGCGGAGCAGGCTGCCGTGGTGATGCTGCCTAACGATGGTCCCGTTGGCATCGTTCCTTTTAACGCCAGCGCCTTTGTGAAGACGTATCACGACGTTGAATTCCAAGATGGTGTTTTAACCAGATGGGGCACTGATCGACCGGCCGAACTGACAGAAATCATCAAGATACCGATAGAACTCCTTAACGCCCTGTTGTCTGCCCCGGCTACATTCATCAGCTCGTTCAGAGCAACTCCCTGACGTTGCGGCGCAGGAAAAATCGTCAGCGACTAAGATGTGTCTCTCGGTGGTCCTCGCAGGGTTGTACCGCCGTCTACCACCAATACCTGCCCGGTGATGTAGGCAGCGCGGTCCGAGGCGAGAAAACAGACCGCATTGCCCACGTCCCAGCCGCTGCCTTCAGTGTTGAGGACAGCAGCCTGTTTACGCCGCTCGCGGGCCTCGTGGCTCATGCCCCGACCGTACACCATCGGCGTGTAGACGGGTCCCGGTGCTACGCAGTTCACCCGTATCCCTGCGGCACCATGGTCCACCGCCATCGCCCGGGTCAGGGCGATGACCGCACCCTTGGAAGTGGAGTACGCGGTCAGTCCCCTGGGTCGCAGTGCCGCAATGGACGCGACGTTGACGATCGAGCCGCCGTCGCCACTTGCCTGCATCGCCGGGATCGCGTATTTCGAGGTGAGATACATGGACGTCACATTGGTTTCCATCACCTGCTGCCAGCGATCCGGTGATTCGTCAACCACCGATCCTCGGCTACCGATGCCGACGTTGTTATCCAAGACATCCAGCCTTCCCCACAACTCGACTGCTTTGCTTACCATCTGCCTGCAATCCGCCTCGACGGTAACATCCGCCTCCCAGGCGGCGGCTTGACCGGAAAATCCTGTCACCATTTCAACGGTGGCTTGTGCCAACTCGATGTGCTGATCCACCACCAATACCCTGGCACCTTCCCGTGCTAGCAGTATGGCAGCGGCACGGCCATTGCCGATGCCCTGTTCTGCTGCACCCCCGCCCGTGACGATGGCAACCTTGTCGCGAAGACCGCTACTATCAGGTATCTCCTCCAGACGCATGGCCCTGTTCTCCTATTTGGATTGTACAGCCAAACAACTATAGCATCAGGGAAGTAGTTGACCACCATCTACATCAATCGTTGTTCCCGTAACGAAGGGAGTCGTCATTACGAACAAAATGGCATTGGCCACCTCGTTAGCCTGACCGACTCGTTTAAGGGGAATGTTCTGACTCATCCGGATAAAGTTGGTGGCTTTGTTATCGCCCATCCAGTCGAACATAGCGGTGTCGATAATGCCTGGTGCCACTACATTGACCCGTCTCGGAGCCAGTTCCAGAGCAAGCGCACGACCCAAGCCCTCCACCGCATTGCCGACGCAGCTGATAGCAGACATACCCGGATTACACTTCCTGGCGGGAACGCCGCTGACAAGGACCACTGAACCATCCGCGCTGAGGTGCGGAACACCGGCTCGAACCACGTTGGTATATCCCCAGAACTTGTTGAATGCTTCGGAGAACTGTTCCGCCGTCTGCTCCATGAAGGGTGCCATGGTCCGATTGGCACCGGTCGCCGCAGAGACCAGATGATGAATCGTGCCAATCTCTGCAAACAGCTGCTGTAGACCGGTGACATCGTGCGTATCCAGCGGACTGAAACGGATGCTGTCTGGTGCCTGCGTCTTTGCTTTGTCGATCGTGCCCTCAGACCGACTGGCGGCCCATACATTTGCACCTTGCTCTGCGGCCGCGATGGCAGTGGCCAGACCAATACCAGAGGTACCGCCAATGATGACGACATTTTGATTTTCAAGGGTCTGCATGGATGTCTCTCCTTTTCTTTGTCAATTGGAACCACCCGCTTGATTAATTGCCATCTACGGATGAAACTGGATTACCAGGTTATTAAAGGACGTTAGCGGATGCAATCTTACCCGAATGTTCTGGACATGATCGGTGAGACTCCCATGTTGGAATTGCATCGATTCGACACCGGCCCCTGCAGACTGTTTGCGAAACTGGAATACATGAATCCCGGTGGATCGATCAAGGACCGTATCGCACGCTCGATGATCGATACGGCGGAGGAAAACGGCGACCTGAAACCAGGCGGCACCATCGTTGAAGCAACCGCAGGCAATACAGGTTTGGGACTGGCCCTGGTCGCCCTGCAGAAGGGCTATCACCTGGTGTTGGTTCTGCCGGACAAAATGAGCCTCGAGAAAGTGAGTACTGTTCGCTGCATGGGTGCGGAAGTGATCATAACCCGATCCGATGTTGCCAAGGGGCATCCCGAGTATTATCAGGATGTGGCCAAGAAGATCGCGGGGCAGCGGGGTGCATTTTTTATCAATCAATTCGCCAACCAGGCGAATGTTCGGGCTCACTACACGACCACCGGTCCTGAGATCTGGGAGCAGATGAACGGCGATTTGGACGCGCTGGTCTGCGGAGTCGGAACCGGAGGCACCCTGACCGGAGTCGGCACGTTTCTGAAGGAAAAAAAAGCGGATATCGAAGTCGTATTGGCAGACCCCGAAGGTTCAGTGCTGGTCGACTATCTGAAATCCGGCAAGCTGGCAACGGCGGGCAGTTGGCTGGTGGAAGGGATAGGAGAAGATTTTATCCCGGATATCTGTGACATCTCACTGGTGGATGAAGCTTACACCATTTCGGATACGGTAGCTTTTGCCACCGTGCGTGAGTTGCTGGAAAAGCAAGGTATCATGGCGGGCACCTCATCCGGTACCCTTCTCGCTGCAGCTCTGCGATACTGTCAGGAACAGAAACGAGCCAAGAAAGTGGTGACGCTCTTTCCTGACAGCGGCAGCCGTTATATCTCCAAAGTATTCAATGATGACTGGATGAGGGATCAGGGACTCGTCACCCGGCCTGCACATAAGGATTTGCGGGATCTGATCTTCCATCCCCATGTTGAACACACCACGGTCACGGTGGGGCCTGAAGATACACTGCTGACCGCACTAAAGAGAGCCAAATTGCACAGCATTTCCCAATTGCCGGTATTGGATGGCGATCGCATCGTCGGCATCATTGACGAATGGGATATGTTAGCTGCAGTTTATTCGAGTAAGACGTCATTTGATGACCAGGTCTCTTCACACATGACTGCCAGACTGGAGATGATCGATTTCAAGGCATCCATTGACGATCTCATGGCGCTGTTTAACAAAGATTTTGTCGCCATCGTGATGGATGGCGAGGCATTTCTCGGCATCATAACCCGTATCGATCTGATCAACTTTCTAAGGAGTCAGAGTGACTGAACGACTCAAATTTGCTACCCGTGCCATACATGCCGGACAGGATCCTGATCCGTCTACCGGGGCGGTCATCATGCCGATCTATGCCACCTCCACATATGTGCAGGCCAGCCCCGGCCGACACCAGGGCTATGAATACTCCCGCACCCAGAACCCCACCCGCATGGCCTATGAGCGAGCGATTGCCGACCTCGAAAACGGCACGGACGGCTTCGCCTTTGCGTCAGGCATGGCGGCAACCGGCACCGTATTGGAGCTACTGCCGCACGGATCTCACATTGTAGCGGTGGACGATCTCTATGGCGGCACGTTCAGACTGTTTGACGGGGTGCGGTCAAAATCCTCCGGGCTGCAGTTCACCTTTGTGGATATGGCCGATATTGCAGCAATTGAAAGTGCCATTGAGAGTACGACCGGCATGATCTGGGTTGAAACCCCTACCAACCCCTTACTGAAACTGGTGGATCTGGAACAGGTTGGGGCCCTCAGCAAGAAGCTGGGTATTCTGTCTGTGATGGACAACACCTTCGCATCACCATTCAACCAGCGTCCACTCGATTTTGGCTTCGATATCGTGCTGCATTCCACAACCAAGTATATTGGCGGACACTCTGACCTCGTGGGAGGGGCAGTCGTCGTCAAAGAGAATCCTGGTCTGGCTGACGAGCTGGCGTTCCTGCAAAACTCGATCGGTGCCGTGGCCGGGCCATTCGACAGCTTTCTGGCGCATCGCGGAGTCAAGACGCTCTCCCTCAGAATGGAGAGACACAACGACAACGGAATGCAGGTTGCCCGTTATCTGCAGGATCATGCCGCCGTGGCCCAGGTGTATTATCCAGGTCTGGCAAGCCATCCCCAGTATGAACTTGCTCAAAAGCAGATGTCCGGTTTCGGCGGTATGGTGACCGTCAAACTAAAGGGTGATCTTGAAACTGCCCGTCGGTTCCTGGAACGCTGTCGGATCTTCCAGTTGGCGGAAAGCCTTGGTGGAGTAGAGAGCCTGATCGAACATCCCGCGATCATGACCCACGCGTCCCTGCCGATAGAGAAACGTCGCGAGCTAGGTATTGACGACACATTGGTACGCTTGTCAGTAGGCATTGAGCATGTGGATGATCTGATCGGGGATCTGCAGCAGGCGTTACAGGATTAGGACCAAGCGAAGAAAGAACGCACCCATGAGGAATTGTTAATTGACGAAGGAGATGTGAGCATGTCATCGATCGATTTTGAAGTGGAATTAACCGATGTGGAGCGTGAAATCCAGACGACCCTGCATCGCTTTGCCGCCGAGGAGATGCGTCCGGCCGGTGAGAAGCTGGATAAATTGCACGATCCCCAGGACGTGATCGATCCGGCTTCGCTATTGTGGGAAATTTTCGATAAATACGATGAACTGGGCATCGCTGATCTGCAGACGGCGGATTCAGATCTAACGCCGGTGCAGCGGGCGCGGTTACAGGCGATTATTCTGGAGGAGTTGGCCTGGGGTGATTCCGGTCTTGCTCTGAGCCTGGCGTGTCGCGGTATGGGCCGCATGTATTCCATGCTTTCCGGCCAGAAGGATCTGATCGAACGCTTTGCCGCACCCGGCAACAAAGAGATCGGCTGCTGGGCAATTACGGAACCGGATCACGGCAGCGATACCCTGGCCATGAGCGAACCCCATTTCAAGGATGCCAGTATCAAGCCCAATTGCGTCGCCAGGAAAGATGGCGATGAGTATGTCATTCACGGGCAGAAATCCAGCTGGGTTTCCAATGGCCCGATCGCCACCATGGCAACACTGTTCTGCACCATCGAGGGTGACCGTGGCTTTGAAGGCGGGGGCGTGGCCATCGTCCCCATGGATCTGGCGGGCGTGTCGAAGGGAAAGCCCCTGGACAAAATCGGTCAGCGGGCATTGCCCCAGGGAGAGATCTTCTTCGATGAGGTCCGCATACCGGAAGCTTATATGATATCCAATCAGGACACCTATGCGGCGTCGCTGAATATGCAACTGACGATCGCCAATTCCTTCATGGGGGTTACGTTTGCAGGGGTCGCCAGGGCGGCGTTCGATCTTGCCAGACAGTATGCGGCCGAGAGAGTGCAGGGCGGTAAACCGATCAACCAGCATCAGAGCGTTAAACTGCGTCTTTTCGATATGTTTCGTAAGGTGGAAACTGCGAGTTCGTTTTGCCGCAAGGTGCAGATTTACAACAACACGTCCGGCGACGCCAAACTCCATTATGCGATCGCTTCGAAGACCTACTGCACCAAGGTTGCCTTCGAGGTCGCCAGTGAAGCGGTACAGATATACGGTGGCAATGGCCTGAGCCGGGAATACCCCGTGGAAAAACTGATGCGGGATGCCCGCGCATCCATGATCGAGGACGGCTGTAACGAAGTTCTCAGTATTGTTGGTGCTGCCCACCTGTAACGGGAGACGATCAGGTCTTCCATGCGCTACGCTAACGACATGAATCGGGTGTGATGATGAAGGTAAAACTACAATACGGCAGGAAGGGTCTCGAGGTCTCCATCCCGTCCGCCTTTGTCGAGGTGATCGAACCGACGGAACAACCGGCTATCGAGGATCCGCGGGCGGCTTTTCAGAAGGCTGTCGGCAGCCCAATCGGCTCCGCGCCGCTGGATCAGCTCATCGAAGCCGACGATACCGTAGCCATCGTAATCCCGGACATAACCCGTCCTCTGCCAAGCCATCTGCTTCTGCCCTGGCTGCTTGAAACCATCGGCCATGTGCCGGATGGGAATGTCGTTATCATCAACGGCACGGCGTCCCACCGCCCCAATACCGAGGATGAATTGGTGACTATGGTGGGTTCGGAAGTGTATGAGCGCGTGCATGTGGTAAACCACAACGCGTACGATAAGGAGGAGTGCGTAAAGATTGTCGCCAGCGGTGACGGACCTCCGCTGCGCATGAATCGGCACTATGTCCAAGCATCCAAACGTATCCTGCTGGGGTTTATCGAGCCACACCTGATGGCCGGTTTTTCGGGAGGCTACAAGGCGATCTTTCCCGGCATCACGGATGTTGATTCGATCATGCACTATCACCGTGCTTCGGTCATCGGGGATGCGCGCAGTACCTGGGGCGAGATTGAAGAAAATCCAACCCAAATGCAGGTGCGATCCAAGGGACAGCAATGTCCGGCGGACTTCTGCATTAACGTTACCCTGAACAGGCAACAGCAGATAACGAATTATTTCTGTGGCGATGTTCTTAAGGCCCACGATGCGGGGTGTGCATATGTCAAGGCCAACGCCATGGTTGGCTGCCGGCAGGAATTTCCCATCGTCATTACAACCAATGCCGGTTACCCCCTGGATCAGAACCTTTACCAGACCGTTAAGGGCATGTCGGCTGCGGCCAAGATCGTAAGAAAGGGAGGTTTGATAATCAGTGCAGCTCAATGTGAGGAGGGGTTCCCGCAACACGGGAATTTCAAGGCGTTGATGCATGACTATGATTCACCGGGAGAATTGCTGCAAGCGATCAACTCACCGGGGTTCAGCCTGTTCGACCAATGGGAAGCGCAGGTGCTGGCGATCATTCAGCTTCATGCCCGGGTGGCTCTGTATAGCGACATACCGGACGATGAAGTCAGGCGCGCTTTCATCACGCCGACACACGACATTGAAGCGTTAATCAGAAGTGAACTGAGTAGAATCGGTACCGATGCCGCCATCGCCGTTCTTCCTGACGGTTTCATGGCAGTGCCTTATGTCAAAACGGCGTAGTGGACTTGATGGGAGTACCGTCAGGATGGTCAGTCCTGCCACTCCTCCTGTACGTAACGGTTGAAGTCGAGATCGTAAGTATGTAGAGGCGACTTGCGGACAGCTCTGTCCAACGCCTCTGCATCCTTGCCGACCAGAATTCGCCAGTGATCCTGCTTGACACCATCCAGAATGATGGTCGCGGCCTTTGCCGGTGTAATACCAATCTTGCGGTAGTTTTCTCCCCGCGCCGCCATCGCATTTCGAATCTCATCGTTGCTCTGCTGAAGCAAGCTCTCATCCACGCCGAGCGCTGCCCGATTCTCTCCCATCTTCTCCCATCGCTGCCGAACTCTGTTTATATCTTCGTCAGTCCAGTCCTTGGGATTCTTCTGACCGAGTATTCGCCCCGAGTTGATGGCGATGTCCGTACCCACGCCACCTGGCATCACGATCGACGCCTTGAGGTGAGGTGCGTTAAACCTGAAGTCGTTGATCAGTGCTTCGGTGAACCCCTTGACGGCGAATTTGGCCGCACTGTAGGCAGTGTGCGGTATGTTCCCCCCAAGGGATGCCCTGAATCCGTTGACACTGCTGGTATTGACGATGTGTCCTTCGCTGCTCTCTAGTAACATGGGCAGAAAGGCCCTGCAAAAGTAGTAAACCCCGTTCCAGCAGATGTCGAACGTTCGCTCCCATTCATCCCGAGTGCTGTCGACGAAACTGCCGCCACCGCCGATTCCGGCATTGTTGAAGAGCAGATTGATATGCTTGGTTTGGTGCTGTTCCTCCACCTCCTTGCGGCAGGCCAGCACCTGGTCTTCCAGCGCAACATCGCATATGTGCCCGGTCACGCGGACGCCCTGTGGGGCTTCCTCTTTGCAGATCGAAAGCGTCTCCTGTAGGTTTTCCTCAATGACGTCGCAGGTGGCCACGTGGCAGCCTTCTGCCAGGAGTTGCCTGACCAACTCTCTACCCATGCCGGTGCCACCACCTGTGACCACCGCAATTTTTCCACCAAGGTCTTTCATATATAAACCGTCCGTGATCTGGCTCTTCGAAGAGCCGGCAGTCTAACACGGCTCGCCTGCCGTTACATACCGCCCGCCTGGTGCGTGACCGCGATTGAATCAGCCGATATGTCGCGCAACAGAGGGCAAGCAAAGGGGCTGATGACAGTCGGCATTCGGGGCGGCATTAAGGACCCATCGCACCATAAACCGTCAGTTAGCAGAATGGATACAGCAGGTCTGTTGGTGGCATATCCATGGTGCCGGTCGCGACCCGAATCGGGAGACAGACCGGTGAACGGAAGCATTTCCTAAGACGGCAGCAAGACGGCTGCAATATCTTTAGAAAGTCGTGCCATTGCTGCATAATACACCGCCTGTTGCTGGTGGGTGGATAGCTGTCCGACGGGGCCGTGAAGGGTTGTATTACACCTTCGATGGGGCCATGCGGATGTGGATCTCAAACAGTTCTCCATCCTTGTTTATGCAAATGTTTTGAGTACCACACGTGTCTGACATCTATCATCTGAAGGTACCCGGCGATGAACGCGATCGATTGATCATCGGCTGGATGTGGCTTGCCGTTCTGTCATTGGCGCTGGCCGGACTCTTCTCCCTGCTTCTGGTATTGTCTCGCACTCCGGTGATAGGGGAAGTATTTCCGTGGCTTGATTTCTTTCAATCTGCGTTGGTGGTGCATGTAAATCTGTCGGTTCTGGTTTGGAGCTTGTCTTTTCTGGCCGTTGTCTGGTCCTTCAGTGCCGGCAGAGAGATCATGCCTGTGGGCTGGCTGTCCCTCGCCTGCGCCTCAGTCGGCACCGTACTGATTGCCGTCGCACCCTTTACCGATGGCGCAGAACCCCTGCTGAGTAACTATATCCCGGTGCTGCAGACGCCCGTATTCTTTGCAGGCTTGCTGGTGTTCGCTGCCGGCATTCTACTGACGGTTGGGCGCGTACTCATCGCCGTGCCGGCTCTTTCCCTCACCTTGTCGAGTGACAACGTGATCCGTATAGGGCTTCTGTTGACGGCCATAACAGTGCTTCTGGCAGTCGCTGCGTTTGGCATGTCTTGGTCCGGTTTACCAAGCCGGTTGGCACCTGTCGCGTACTTTGAGATGTTGTTCTGGGGTGGTGGCCATGTGTTGCAGTTCGCTTACACCCTGGGTCTGTTTCTCTGCTGGTTCTGGCTAGCCAGCAGATGCCGGATGGCGTTGCCGGTCAATGCCAGAGTCGTGTTGCTATTCCTCCTGCTCGGATTTGCGCCGGTGCTGATGTTTCCGTGGTATTACCTCTCTTATGAAGTGACCAGCGTCCAATTCATCAGGGGACTGACAGATTTGATGGCCTATGGTGGGGCTCTTTCGATCGTGCCCGTGATGGCTGCTCTTTTTGTTGGCATGATCTACCTACAACCGCAGAAGGATGAAGCCAGGGTATACCACGCCTGTTTGGTGACGTCTTTCACCCTGTTTAGCATCGGTGGAATCATCGGCTTTGCGATCAGGGGAAGCGACGTAACCATTCCAGCCCATTATCACGGATCCACCATCGGTATTACGCTCGCCTTCATGGGAGTCTGTTATGACATTCTGATCCGCCTGGGATATAAAAGCGTGTCATACAAGTGGGCGCGCATTCAGCTGTGGACTTATGCCAGTGGTCAGCTTATGCACATCCTCGGCCTGGTCTGGTCAGGCGGATATGGTGTACAACGCAAGGTCGCCGGAGCAGAACAGGCATTGGACTCGATGGAGCGGGTAGCAGGCATGGGCCTGATGGGGCTGGGTGGATTGGTCTCTGCAGTGGGTGGGTTAATATTCATCATAATCTGCGTGCGTGCCTTGACTCGGGATCGGGTGACTACCGACTCCTCTATTTCAGGTGGTGAAGCGTAGTCGAGTTGTAAAATCGGGCCGATGGTGGAATGGGGCATTGCGTCCTCGACTAAGTGAAGACAGGTCAGGAGTGGATTTGGAGTCCCTGGGAAGCCTGCAAGTAGGCTCCAAATCATCCGACCAAATGCGATATACTCCTGATATGCCAGTGACCCAAAGGCGAGAACCAGGCTATGAAAAATAAGAGAATAAAGGGCACCGTTGAATGCGAGAATTGTCGTTTCTTCGCGCTGTGTGCTCCGATCTCTATCTGTGACAAAGACTATGAGCCAGTGGTGGACGCGCTCCACCGGTATAAGAAGGTGGCACGTGGTGAAAAAGTTTGTCGTCAGAGCAGGTCGATTCGGTCGATCTATACCGTCTGCAAAGGGGTGTTTAAGGCTACCGTAACTGATCCTCATGGCGACGAGAGAGTGGTCGGGTTCTATCTTCCCGGCAGTTCCATTGGCTTGGAATCTCTCGACAGTGCAAACAGTAGTGTTGATGTCGAAGCGTTAGGCCCCGCACTGGTTTGCGAAATGTCGGTGGCACGACTGAACGAGTTGCGTAAACAGTTCCCAATGCTGCAAATCAACCTGTCACGACTGCTGATGCAGGAACTCCGACATTATCAGGACGTTGTCATTGCGCTGCTGGGAAGTCGTAGCGCTGAAGAGGGGTTGGCTGCGTTCCTGGTTTATGTATCGACTCGGATGCGGGATGCCGGCTTCTCGGCCGACCACTTTGACTTACCCATAACCTATGCTGACATTGCCAATTTCCTGGGCTTAACACGGGAAACCATCACGCGTCTCATGACGAAAATGAAGAAGCAGAACGTCGTTACCTATCGTGGCAGAAAGCTGGGGATTATCGACCGCAAAGCATTGACTGCATTGGCAACACCGGCAACGGAGGATGCCAATGCCGAAATCGCGACCGTGTAGTTCTGGTCTTCGCAAAAGAGGTAATATTCTCCACAAAATTGCGCTATAGTGATATTTATCACTTTAACCCATCACATCCCGGTTTATACTACGGCGCGTGAACTTCAGATAGGCGTGGGCAACCTGGATCAACCGATACATAAGGGATGAGAGCGGCTTCAGTCCACTTCGTTAACGGACTCTATGCTATTGCTGCCCGTGATCTCACTGCCCATGAATAAACTCCCGGTGATCCATACAACCTGCTAACAATGAATAGTTAAAAAGCTGCGAAGGTGTCCGTGCATAAAATTGGGAAATTCTCCTGGCCATCTACTGTCCTCTTGCTCCTGATCTGGGTTGGTCCACTACGGGCAGACGATGACAGTAATCTGATCGAACGAGTGATTCCCCTCAGTCAGGAGACTAGTGACGTACATCTGCTGATGTTCTGGTGCTGCGTCGGCATTGCACTGGTCGCGTTCAGCGTTATGTTCTGGTCGGCGATTCAGCACCGAAACGCCGGAGGAGCGTTGGCCGCCCAAATGCAATACAACGGTAAGGCGGAGATTGTCTGGACTGTGATCCCCATCTTCATTCTTATCGGCTTGACGATTCCAGCAGCAAAGACGGCAATAAATATGGAACCGTCCGCAGCTTCAGGCGTCAGCGTTCTCGCTCAGGAAGTTGACAAGAACCGCCCCGGCATGGGCCCTGATCCGAGCAATGGGGATCAGCCGCTCGTCTTGCCTGGCTATAGAGAGATCAGAGCGATTACCGAACCGATCGCAGATCATTTGAATACCGTGTTGTACGGTAGGACAGGTACACCCATGCAGGCATTCGGCAGCCGGCTGGCAGATGGTGATGACGGCGCACCTGACAGCAGCGTACCTGCTCGCGAATTTGCGACTGTGAGTCTGTAGCGATGACTGCAGAGGTGAGGAGGCTAGGCCGGACGCGGCGCAATAACTGGCTCGGCGCGGCGGTCTATTACAGGTTCATGGCGTCCAATAACGCTGTGCAACAACGCTAACCATGACAGGCGATGGATAACAAACTATCGGCCGGTGACGAAGGATAACAAGGTATGGCATTCGCAATCGTAGTCGTTTTGTTGGTGGTCGGATCTGTTCTCTTCCACTTCTGGAGCCCGTGGTGGTTCACTCCGATCGCATCCAACTGGGGT
>JASMJM010000069.1 GCA_030749725.1 Pseudomonadales bacterium
TACTTCTTCGATCTGACCCTCATCATCCGCCGCCCGGACCTGTAAAGACCAGGCCATGGCAGCTAATACAAACCCAGTCAGCCCATGCTGCAGGACACGACTAGGTAGAGTACGGCGTTGCGCTTGTGTGGTGTGCATTTCCCCTCCTGTTAGATTAGGGCAGATTACCCCGCTCTAGACTCGTTACATCTCTTGTTATCTTGCCAATTCCGACACAGTGCGTATTACCTCACTGATCGCCGTGGCCAGTCACCATACCGCCGTGACTTGCGCGGGCTTATTTCAACAATAGGTTCGTGCGACCGTCTTGGTATTCCTCTTTCCGAAGTTGTCGCTTCTCATTATTGAAATGAGGATTGGATCTCTGATCTCGATCATCAGGCGTTGTCGAGATCTGGATACATATGAGCATGCGATTGCGTGTGTGTCAAGATAGAATGCACCGAGTTTTTGGTGACAATCTTGGCATTTCGTGGTAAGGCCGGCCAGGTCTGGCTTCTTCTGAGTGGGAGCCAACAACCCAGATCTGTCACCACTGGCGCACTTCCGGGCTAGCTAAATCCGTGTGGATTCTGTTGCTGCCAGCGCCAGGCATCGCGACAGATGTCTTCTATGCTCAGCTCGGCCTGCCAGTGCAGTTCTTTTCTTGCCAGAGAGGTATCGGTGTAGCTGGTGGGCAGGTCGCCGCTGCGGCGACTACCTACTTGCAGTGGAATCGTCACGCCATTGACCTTTTCGAAAGCCTTTACCAGCTCGAGCACAGATACGCCCCTGCCTGCACCGAGATTGTAGGTGACGACCCCCGGATCTGAAGTGAGTTTATCGATTGCAGCGAGATGCCCCTTCGCTAGGTCCATCACGTGAATATAGTCACGCAGAGGGGTACCGTCAGGGGTGGGGTAGTCGTCGCCAAAAACCGTGAGTTTGTCGAGCTTGCCAATCACTACCTGGGTGATATAGGGCATCAGATTGATGGGAATGCCGTTCGGATCTTCACCGATCAGACCACTGTCATGGGCGCCGACGGGGTTAAAATACCGCAGTAGTGCGATGTTCCATTCGGGGTCTGCACTGTGCTGGTCTTTGAGGATCTCTTCGATCATCACCTTGCTTCTACCGTATGGATTGATCGGGTTGCTGCTGGAAACCGGCAGGGATTCGTGCAATGGAATTTCAGCAGCGTCGCCATACACGGTTGCCGATGAACTGAATACCAGATTCTTCACATCGTGGTGACTCATCACCTGACACAGGTTGAGGGTGCCGGTCAGGTTATTCTGGTAATAGGCGAGGGGTTTGGAGACTGACTCACCGGGCGCCTTGAGACCGGCGAAGTGGATGACGGAATCGAACGATTCATTGCTGAAGATCCGATCCAGTGCCTCTCTGTCCAGGAGATCGGTTTTGTGAAACTGGATGGATTTGCCGCTGATTTTCTCGACCTGTCGAAGAGCCGTCTCCTTGCTGTTGCAGAGGTTGTCGACTACCACGACCTGGTGGCCCCGCTCGAGCAGCTCGACGCATGTGTGGCTGCCTATGAATCCGGCACCCCCGGTCACCAGAATATTCATACCGGATCTCCTTTCAAGTGAGTTTCATGCAGAGAACCGACTCCAGTTCCGCCAGAGTGGCATCAACATCCATTACCTTGATGGTGGTCATGCCCAGTTTTCGGGCAGGTTTCAGGTTGATGCCGAGATCGTCCAGAAAAACCGCTTCGCTGGGTTCGATATCCAGCTTTTCACATGCCAGCCGGTAGAATTTGGGATTGGGTTTGCGGAATCCCACCACGCTGGATTCTATGATCACGTCGAAAATGGCCATCACACCGGCGGTGTGCTCCGCTCGTTCCGAGCTGCGCTGCATGGAGGGTCCTTCACCGGTCTTCATGTTGTTGGTGAGACAGGCGGTCTTGTATTTCTTGCTGATCCTGGTAAGCGCCTCTACCATCGCCGGGCGTAGATCTCCGGCCAGCAGCTCCAGTACCTTGCTGCCCGCTATTTCGTGCCCCCTGGCCCTCGTTTCCTCAGCGAAAACCGTGTCGAACTCAAGCACCGATATCTGACTGCTTTCAAACTGTGCCCAGGCATTTGTGTCCGGATTGGTTGCATTGGTAGTGCGGATAAAGTCAATTGGTATGTCGTTGGCCCGTTCATAACGATTGAATGCTTCGAAGGGGCTGCTGGTAACGACGCCACCAAAGTCCCACAAGACTGCCTTGATCATCTGGTCTGCTCTTTTCTTGGTTGATTTTGTGCTGCTGCTCGCGAATGACATTCTACTATGCGGGCAGTACAAGAAGTATGGGAGCAGTGCACAGATGCTCCTGTCAAAGGGGATCTGTTAACCGACGTTGATTTCGAATGTATCTGACTCAGGCCTTGCCAATCCTCTTTGTGAGGAGTTGATGGCTTCTATCATCAGTCGGACATTCTCTGAAGCTGGATACTCCTCCAACACCTGTTCCACAGCCTGCTCAAGCCGTAGTTGCCGCATGAAGAGAATTCTGAAGGCTTTACGAACTTCGGCAATGTCCTTTGCGCAGTATCCGGCGCGTTCCATGCCGACCTTGTTAATGACGCGCATGTGGGCTGGAAATCCTTCCGCAATGGTAAATGGCAGAACATCCTGGATCACCCTTGACATGCCGCCGACCAGCGCAGCCCGTCCCACTCGGCAGAATTGGTGGACCGCCGACAAACCACTTATATTGGCGTAATCCCCGATGATTGCGTGTCCCCCAAGGGTTGCACTGTGACTCATGATCACGTGATTGCCCACGGTGCAATTGTGGGCGACATGTGACTGGGCCAAAAGTGCACAGTCATCGCCCACACTGGTTCTGGTGTTGGGCTCTGTAGCGCTGTGTATGCAGACAAATTCGCGGATGATTGTGCGGTCGCCGATATCAGTGTAGGTGACATCGCCATGCACGTATTTCTGATCCTGGGACTGAATCCCCAAGGTAGTGAAGGGAAAAATATCACAGTCGGAGCCGATGGTCGTGCGGCCCTCGACGACGACATGGGACCTCAAGGCCGTGTTCTTACCGATGACTACATCAGGTCCAATGGTGCAAAAAGGCCCGATCTTGCAGCCATCTTCTATCTGTGCTTTTGCATGTACTACTGCGAGCTTATCTACTTCTGTGCCCATTGTTCCCCCGACGTCCATGAAGTGTAGATGAGCAATTATAACGCCCAGAATGCTGTCTTGTTTATTGGAGTGTATGACATGGGATCGTTGGGTGAGTTCCCGTAAGGGGAGAAAGTCACAAGTCGATTCATCGCTGCGCCCTGCATCAGGGGCAGCCTGATCTCAGCGCTTGCTGTAATCGACCGTGTACCATCTTTGCGGCGTAATGGAGACGATGATGCTGCCTGACTCCTCGCCGGGGTTTGCAGCCGCGTACTGTTTGCCTACCTCTTCACCAAGATAACGCGTCGCCATCGCCAATAGCTGCCCACGCAGATCCTCAGGTTCGCGCACCACACTAGGTCCTTCCACGCTGACATATTGATAGGGTGGGGATTCATTCTGAACACAGAGGCTGATCCTGTCAGCCTGATTCAAGAGCCTGCCCTTTACGGAGTTCCGGCCAGTCATCATCCACACATCCTGGCCCGGTTCATAGATGTACCATATTGGAACTGTTAGCGGCCCCCTTTTTGGTTCTGGTATGCTCACGATTCCAACATGCAGATCTGCCAGAAACTTTTCTCTTTCACCTTTTGTCATTGCGAATGGCATGATTGATTCCCATTGTGATACTAACGAAATTGATATGTTGCAGAGACCGACCAAACGTGTTGGTCCCAGAGTTATCGACATGGCACCTGTTTCCACGTGACGTACGACTGCATTTTCTGATGACGAATGCAGAACGCATAGCGTTACATATTGTGGAGAATTATCCACTATTTACTATTGACGATCTTGTTTTCTTTTGACTTCTCGATGATATAATACAGCTCCTCTCAAAGCTGTGAAGTGAACGTGCATTGGGCAGGTGCACTTTCGCTGGCCTATTAACGGGTTCGATCTAGTCTATGCTGAAAAAAGAGTTACAGAACCCTCCGTTAGACAGGTCCCTAATTCATAAGCACTCCTTCAGCAAGAAAGATCTGCAGGACTGTGGGACCGGGAAATTATTCGGACCTGGCAGAGCACAGTTGCCGATAAACAAAATGCTCATGGTCGACAGAATTCTCGACATCACTGAAGATGGCGGCAAGTATGGTAAAGGGAAGATTCTAGCCGAACTTGATATCGATCCGTCACTGTGGTTTTTCAAATGTCACTTTATCTCCGATCCGGTCATGCCTGGTTGTCTGGGTCTGGATGCGCTTTGGCAACTGGTCGGGTTCTTCCTTGCCTGGAAGGGAAACTGGGGCGCGGGGCGCGCATTGGGATGCAGAAAAGTTGACTTCAGAGGGCAGGTCTTACCCAGCGCGAAAAAACTACTGTTTGATATTGATCTGAAGAGGGTCAGAGAGGGCAAAACGGTGCTGGGGGTTGCCAATGCTACGGTAGCGGTCGATGGCACTACGATCTACACTGCCGAAGGCGTCAAGGTAGGCTTGTTTACTTCCATAGATGACTTAGGACTAGCGCGATGAAAAGGGCTGTCATTTCAGGACTCGGGGTTGTATCACCGCTGGGAAACGATGCGGGGCAGGTAGGTGAGTCCATGCAGATGGGGAGATCCGGTATCAAGTTCCAGGAGTCGTATCAACAGATGGGATTGCGCAGCCAGGTTGCCGGCAGTATCGATGTGGCGGTGGACGAACTGATCGATCGGAAAGTGCGTCGCTTTATGGGAGATGCCGCAGCGTTTGCCTTTATCTCTCTGCAGCAAGCAATCATTGATGCGAATCTGACAGAAGATCAGGTATCCAACGTGCGTACCGGCCTCGTCGCCGGCTCCGGAGGCGCGTCCTCTTCCAATCTCACCGAAGCGGCCGATGTGCTGCGAGACAAGGGATTGAAGAGAATCGGTCCGTATCGCGTGACGCGCACTATGAGCAGCACCGTATCCGCCTGTCTGGCAACGCCTTTCAAGATCAAAGGGGTCAATTATTCCATCACATCCGCCTGTGCCACCAGTGCGCACTGTATAGGTCACGGAGCGGAATTGATTCAACTGGGTAAACAGGACATAGTCTTTGCCGGGGGAGGCGAGGAGGAGCATTGGTCCATGACCTCCCTGTTCGACGCCATGAATGCATTATCGCGCAATTACAACGATACGCCTGACAGGGCCTCCAGGGCCTACGATGCAGACAGAGACGGATTTGTAATTGCCGGGGGAGGCGGCTTCCTGGTAATCGAGGAACTCGAACATGCCCTGGCGCGCGGCGCCAAGATCTATGCCGAACTGGTCGGCTACGGCGCTTCGTCTGATGGCTACGATATGGTGGCACCTTCAGGCGAGGGCGGACAAAGGGCAATGGATATGGCGCTGCAAGGCGTCGATGGCGATATAGACTACATCAATACCCACGGCACCAGCACGCCTGTAGGAGATGCCAGCGAGCTGAGTGCCATCAAGGAAGTCTTTGGCGACAGGATTCCCCCCATAAGCTCCACCAAGTCCCTCACTGGACACTCACTGGGAGCAGCCGGAGTACACGAAGCCATCTATACCCTTCTCATGTTGAACGACGACTTTATCTGTGCGTCAGCCAACGTGGAGACGTTAGATCCTAACTTCGAGGACTATCCCATCGTCACCGAACGGATCGATCGGGCCGGGTTGCACACGGTCATGTCGAACAGTTTTGGATTCGGCGGTACCAACGCGGTGCTGGTGTTTCAAAAGTACTCCTGATCGCCGGGTCACGGAGCGGCGGACTTCGAGCGCCTGAATCGTTTGATGGTAGCCAGAGAATGGGAATAGTGATAGGTCATCTGCTGTTCCGTATAGCGATGCTCGTCTAGCGGACACGCAAGCCTGGCGATACACTTCGATGCACAGTTGGACTCATCCTCCAGTCGATAGGCAACGCACTTGTTCACGTCGAAACGATCGTGGCTGAGTGCTTCTGTAGGACACGCTGTGATGCAGGGGCTCGCCTCACAAGACCGGCAGGGGGACGGGTCAGTCAAAGCAATCGTGGGGCTGAACGCGGTATCTAACAGGACTACACCTCGATAGGCAAACCATAGACCGTAGGTGGGGTGAATACCCAAGCCAAGCGGTGAGTCATGGTGCCATCCTGACAACCTGCCCAAGTCCTGCAGGGGTACGGTTGATATGCCCGGGTAGAGAATCTTGTGATCGGACCCCTTGGCGAATTTTCCCAGCCACGCCGCGATGACGTGCACGCTTCTCTCATCGACTGGGTTACTGCTCTCGATTTCCAGTTCACTCAGGCGCTGCCAGAAGCGCGTACCACCGTGGCCGAATAGCAGCAATTGTGAATACGAGTCCAGTTGCGGGCAGCCGGCTGCCAACTTTGCCTTGAGGTCGGCTGTCAAGCCAGCGAGATCGATGATCGAAAACAGATTGATACCTTCGTTATCAAGGTACTCAACCATCTCGTTCGGCATCGCTTGGATTCCTGTCGTTCATAATCTACCGGTTCACACGTGGACACAGCCATATACAAGCTGATGCAGTATAGCAGGATTGGCTAGTGGGCCATAAGAGGCCGGCATGCACTCGGCACGTGGAGCTTGCGGCAGTCACCAGTCGGAACGCGCTGGCGACATCCCTGTTCTAGCGATCGGTCCAGCTGGTGAAGCCGGACTTGCCATCGCTGAGGATTTCACGTGCCGCATTGTGACCGGGTATGCCGCTGACGCCACCACCCGGATGGGTACCGGCACCGCACATGTAGAGAGAATTTATCGGGCTTCGGTAGCTGCCCATGCCCAGCATGGGACGGGCTGAAAAGAGTTGATCCAGGCTCAACCGTCCGTGGGATATGTCGCCGCCTGGCAGACTGAATTGCCGTTCAAGGTCCAGAGGTGAGAGCACCATCCTGCCGAGCACCCGGTCCCTAAAATTGGGTGCGTACTCGTTAACGGTGTCGATGATGAGGTCTGCAACCTGCTCTTTACAATTGTCCCAGTTGTCAGACATATAAGGATCAAAGTGTTGGCAGAACAGGCTCGCTACGTGTTGCCCCGCAGGTGCTAACGAATCATCAATGGTGCTCGGAATCAGCATTTCGATGATGGGTCGTTCAGACCAACCATTTTGCTTCGCGGACATATGAGCTTCGTCCATATAGCGTAGGGAAGGAGCAAGAATGATCCCGGTTTGTAAGTGCTCAGAATCTCGGGTGGCGTGGTTGTCTCTGAACCTGGGTAACTCCGCAAGAGCTACGTTCATGCGAAAGGAATCTGAACAGTTCTGGTAACGATTGAAGTGAGTCAACACTGTCGGATCCAGCTGATCCGCTTCGATCAACTGCAAGAACAGAATCTGGGGATTGACGCTGGAGACGACGATATCGGCAGCGATCTCGGTGCCATCTTCCAGTACCACGCCCTGCACCCGCCCATGGTCGATCTTTATTCTGGTCACACTACTGTTGGTTCTGACATCAACGGCAAGCTCCTCCGCCTCCCTCAGCATGGCTTGTGTGATCGATCCCATGCCGCCCACGGCATGTCCCCAGGAGCCCTTCCTGCCATTGGTTTCTCCCAACAGATGGTGCAGGAGAACATAGGCAGATCCGGGGGTGTAGGGACTGGCGAAGTTGCCCACGATGGAATCAAATCCCAACGCTGCCTTGATGGGGTCGGACTCGAAAAAACCGTCGAGTATTTCGCCGGCGCTCTTTGTGAACAGGTTGAGCAGAGACTGTCTCTCAGGGAGAGATCGTTTTCTCAGTTGAAGAGCTAATTTGAGTGTACCGAGAATGTCGCCAACGCCCGCGTTGGCCAGAGCGGGCGGGGTTTGCAGCATTATTCCACGCATCAGCTCGACCACGGAATCGAGCATTTTAGAATAGACGGGTAGTTGGCTTGCATCCTTCTTGGAGAAACGTGCCAGCTCGTGTTGGGCTTTTGCGGGATCAGGATGGAGCAGGAAGCCATCGCCGTCAGCCAGGGGCAGATAGTTGCTGATGGGTCGGGTGATGATCCGCAGGCCGTGGTCGGACAGGTGCAGATCGCGGATGACTTTGGGATGTAGCAGGCTCACCGTGTAACTGGCAACGGAATTGCGGAAGCCAGGGTGGAATTCATCGGTAATTGCCGATCCGCCTGCCAGGTGACACCTCTCCAGCAGGGTGACTGCCATCCCGGCGCGAGCCAGGTAGCAACCACAAACCAGGCCATTGTGACCTGCACTGATGATGACTGCCTTTTGCATGCTGACGATCCCGCTGGATACTGTAGACTAGCAGCACGCAATGGTGCAGACAACTTCAGCAAGCAGGCCTGCGGGCGAAGCTGCTTTCACTTCTCTGTAGGCCAGAGGTTAAGACGACCACTTCACTGCAGGCCAGAGGTTAAGACGACCACTTCGTTGTAGGCCAGAGGTTAAGACGACCACTTCACTGTAGGCCAGAGGTCAAGACGACCACTTCACGGTAAGCCAGAGGTTAAGACGACGTGGAACCCGGCCACTCGGTCGAGTTGGGGAGATCCGAGGCCGAGTCTGGGAACGCAATACCGCCGGCAATCTGGCGAATACAAGGTGCTGGCAAAAAAAGTCGATCCCAAGTAGTATTTTGGCCGTTTGGCGTCTCGATTGGATATGTGAGTAGGTCGATAACCTGGAGTAGACAGGATGGAGCGTTCAAAAACACTGCCGTCACTGCTGTTTGTTGCCGTGCTTTTGAGTGCCTGTACAGCAACACCCTTGAAGATTCAGGAACGCATCGTAGGAACCTGGCACGCCGATCTAGCAGGATTTCAGGTTGCATTTGAATATACGACCACCACCGTCGCTATAGCACCCCATGCACCTGTGCCCTACAGCCTCGAAGGAGACCTGATCATCTTCCAATATCAGGATCCTGAGACACGACGAGTCGAGTTCTTATCCAGCGATGTGATGGTTCAGACAGACGAGATGACCGGCATCAAACAAACCTTCAAACGGAAGATGTAAAACACTTGGCCGTTTGACTGGCTATCTTTTCTCTAGTCTCAGAACATAACTAGATCGTTGGTAAGCAACTTCTCAACCAGATGCTGAACTCGTGGTATCCGTTCGGATCGGGCTGTGGTGAAGCGGCATCTTCTTGCGGTCATGTCGTGCAACTGTACATATTTACAGTACCATGATACAGTGTTTCCCATGACGCTCGCCAAACGCTCCCCCAGCACAGGCGGTTAAGCTGTGCCCGTACCTGTAGATCTGCCGGTTGGCTACTACCGCGACAATTTCCTTGCACTGTTGGATTTTGTGCGTGAGCAATACGCGGATATCCTGACGGCTGAAGAAACTGCGTATGCCGACAGGTTCATCGACCTCACGCTGGATGCACAACGTCTCTACGTTCGTCTGGTTTCCCGTCGCGGACCACTGTTTCGAAGTGACAAGTTGCACTATGCCGAAATACTGGATCTCCCGTCAGCAGCTCGAGAGTTGCTGGCAGGGAATTTTGTCGACCATGGGAAGGACGAAGACGACAGTGTAATTCTGGCACTGTTGACCAAAGCCGATCTAGTAGCGTTGATAGGCGACAAGACAACAGCCATTGGTACTTTGCCGCGTTCTGATCTGTTGGATCGCGTTAATACGGCCGCTGTGGATATACGGCCGCAACTGCACTTTGAGATCTATCGACCGTTGATGATGGAGTATCTGCGACTCTATCGGTTGTTGTTTTTCGGTAATCTGAGCCAGGACTTGACCCAATTCGTACTCACGGATCTAGGCCTGCTGAACTATGAAAAGTATGTAATTTCAGCGGACGCACGCCTGTTCAAACTTCGCGAAGTGGTAGACAAAACCCTGCTGTTGCATGAACTGAACGAAAGCAGCCATGCAGCAGTGGAGCAGAATGACCGGGAAGCGCTTCTTGAGATCGTTGCGCTGCTGCCGGATTCGGAACAGGAAACCACCCTGATCCGCCGCAAGAACCGCATCTTGAACCGAATTGGCAGGCAACTTGAACGCCAGCAGGATTACCCGAATGCACTGCTTGTCTATGCGCAATCCTCCGCACCGCCGGCCCGGGAGCGAAGTGCGAGGATTCTCCGCAAGCTGGCGCTGTTGCCACAGTCCTACGCACTATGCCAAAGCATACAGGGCGATCCTGCAGACGAAGCGGAACTGGAATTTGCCACACGCTTTATGCCCGGCCTACAGAAAAAGATCGGACTCGAGGTGAGCGAGGGATTGTCACCGGTACTGTTGGATGACAACAACAGCTTACTGGTTAGCCTGCCACATGACGAAGCAGTGCGGGTGGAAGAGAGTGTGCGTACCTACTATGACAACCACGCCAGTCGCTGCTATTACGTTGAAAACCATCTGTTTCTGGGGCTGTTCGGTCTGGCATTCTGGGACATCATCTTTATGTCCGTGAAAGGGGCCTTCTTTAATCGTTACCAGAGCAGTCCCACCGATCTTTATACTCCTGCATTTCAATCCGCGCGGCAGACGGCGATCACGGATCGCCTCGCGGAGATGAAAAACTCTGACCGCTGGCTGGACGTTCTACACGAAACCTACGCAGAAAAGCTTGGAGTGGCCAACCGTTTCGTGCACTGGCAGGTCTTAAGCGAGGAGATTCTGCAGTTATCACTGCAGCGAATTCCAGCAAGCCATCTCGCCCATGTGTTCGAGCGCCTGTTGTGGGATCTTCGCAACAACCGATCCGGGTTTCCGGATCTGGTGTTGTTTCCTGACTGCGGGTCCTATCAGCTCCTGGAAGTCAAGGGTCCCGGTGATCGACTGCAGGACAACCAGAAACGGTGGATCCGTGCCTTCGAACGGTTCGGCATACCGTATCGCGTAGTGAACGTGGCATGGTCATGAACGGTCAGGTCGACGATATTGCGGGAAAGGTGACCTACAAGGTTTCGGTCGGGAACCTGATCCAGCAGGTCTTAAGAAGTGGCGATCTAAATTTTCGATTCAGCCGAAGAGGAAGTGCCCTCGAGGGGATGGCTGGACATCGGCGCATCCAGAGAAGCCGACCGCCAGGCTATGAGTCTGAAGTAACCATCAAGGGGGTGTCTGAAACTGAGGACTTCAGGCTGGAGATTGGTGGCCGCATCGATGGCCTCTTCACCAATTCGCAACCTGTAATGATCGAGGAGATCAAGACCTTGCGGATTCCACTCTCAGAACTTGCCGATGTGAATCGGCTATTGCATTGGGGACAGGTGAAGATCTATGCGTATCTGTACGCTGCTCAACATGATCTTGCAGCGATGGTAGTGCAGCTGTGCTATCTCAATCTGGATGACGGCGAAATCACCGAACTGCAGCAGTGCTATTCGTTACCTGAGCTTGAGGAATTCTATCAGCATGTGGTGGAAGCCTATCTGGAGTGGCTGCAAACACAGTTTCGATGGAAAGTATGTCGCAATGCCTCCATTGCGGCATTGACGTTTCCCTATGGGGAGTACCGAGAAGGTCAACGAGAACTGGCTGTCAGTGCCTACCGCGCCATGCTGAGCGGGTCGCAACTTTATGCACAAGCTCCCACCGGCATCGGCAAAACCATGGCAACTCTCTTTCCGGCCATAAAGGCTTTGGGAGAGGGACTTCACGACCAGGTGTTCTATCTCACCGCCAAAACCGTCGGCCGAACGGTGGTGGAAAAAGCGTTGACTGAGCTGAACGGGAAGGGTCTACGGTTCAAAGCCATCACCCTCACTGCGAAAGAAAAGATTTGCTTTACTCCGGGTGCCCCCTGTGACGCTGAACACTGTATCTATGCGCGGGGCTATTATGACCGGAACAAACCTGCCGTGCAGGATACACTGGCTGGCTACGATCTCGTTACGAGGACGGTTATCGAAGCGCGAGCTGAACACCATCAGATCTGTCCGTTTGAGCTTTCATTGGATCTTTCACTTTGGATGGATTGTATTATCTGTGACTACAATTACGTGTTCGACCCAACAGTTTATCTCAGGCGATTTTTCGATGAAGACGGCGGCAATTATGCTTTTCTGATCGATGAAGCACACAATCTGGTCGACCGGGGCCGGGAGATGTTCTCCGCGGTGCTGGAGAAAGACAGCCTGATGACACTGAAGAGAGCCATTGCCGGTTCACTGCCACTGGTGGCAAAGAAACTGGAGAAAGTAAACAGGGCCTTTCTGGCAATCCTCAAGGACGGGCGTGAAGCCCTGCAGGAAGTTGGCCATTTGGTCTCTGAGAAGCCGCCTGACAATCTCATCAGAGCCTTAACAGATTTCTGCAAGCTTGCAGAGGGGTGGCTGGCAGAAAACGAAACTACGGCATTTCACGATGACTTACTGGAATTCTACTTTGACAGTTTGAGGTTCATCAGAACGGCCGAACTCTTTGATGACCACTTCGTGTCCCTGCTGCAGCCAGTCGGCTACAAAAGGAGGGTCTCGGTCAAGATCACGCTCTACTGCATCAATCCGGCCAGATTGCTGCGAGAGGGTCTTGAGCGCGGCAAGTCTACGATTCTCTTCTCCGCCACGCTGACCCCTGACGATTACTATCGGACGCTGCTGGGTACAGCTGAGGATGCTCAATCGATCCGGTTGCCTTCGCCGTTCCCCAGTGAAAACCTGGGTGTATATGTTGTCCGTCGAATATCAACCACCTATCGACATAGACAATCCAGCTATGCACAAGTGGTGGATATGATCGCAGAGGTCACAACCAGCACTAAGGGGAATTTTCTGGTGTACTTTCCCTCCTATCGCTATCTGCAAGAGGTGGCGATTCGTTTCACAGAACGGTTTCCCGGTGTCGAGGTCCTGATGCAGACACCACAAATGGGTGAAGGGGCTCGAGAGGAGTTCCTCCACCAGTTGCAGCCTGATCGCACTGCAACCCTGGTGGGTTTTGCTGTGATGGGGGGAATATTCGGCGAGGGGATTGATCTGGAAGGTCAGCGTCTGATCGGCGTGGTGGTCGTCAGCGTTGGATTACCACAATTGGGGATCGAAAATGACCTGATCATGGAGCACTTTGCCGATTCCGGCTGTGGATTCGAGTTTGCATACCAGTATCCGGGAATGAATCGCGTACTGCAGACAGCGGGCAGGGTGATCCGCAGCAAGGAGGACAGGGGCGTCATCTGTCTGATTGACGAGCGCTTTGCCCATTATCGATACCGAAAACTATACCCTGATGAGTGGACAGCCAACTTCGTGGACAGCCGTGATGAATTGGCGGGCGCATTGAGCCAGTTCTGGCATGCAGGATAGTACAATTGCGATAGCGATCGCTCTTCAGGCTGCTTTGCGGCATGCAGGCTGAGTTCGGGCCGATGTCAGCAACGTAGTCAATCTGAAGAGTGCCTTCCCTATGGTGGAGTCTGCTTGTCTATGGAAGCGGCTACACTAATATGACCCCGAAGCGATGCTGCATATGAATTGTTGGCAATTCTAGAGAGTGTGGCAGCTATCCATTGGAACGTGCGCCTTTATATGGATGTTTTAGGGCAGTTTCCGTAGAACTTGACAGTCTTTGTAGCTGGATACGCGACTGCGTTCTCCCGATGCGCCCCCGCGAAAAACAAAAAAGTGATGCTCGTTACCATACAAACTCTGCCGAAATCGGCTGTTTTTCTTGCTGGCATCAACGGCGATGCGGATGCCGGTTGCGACTCGAAACGCTGCTGCGAGCACGGTTGGCGGGATACTGTTCTAAAACTACTGGATCTAGCCGTTCATGGGCGATTTAATTGGCGCCAATCAACATTTTCCTTGTTGTTTTATAGCCATTGATAACTTGAATGTAGTAAGATTCGCCCAACCTTCGAGGGAGGTTAGCTTTTAGTACAGCCAATTCAGGTTGGCAACATGAGGAATTAGGATTTATGTCAGGTGAAACAGTTTCCGGCACCGTCAAGTGGTTCGACGATGCAAAGGGGTTTGGGTTTATAGAACGTGAAGGCGAGAAGGATGTGTTTGTACATCACACTGCCATAAACGGTGAAGGCCGCAGATCACTATATGAAGGTCAGAAAGTCACGATGGAAGTGACCCAAGGCCAGAAGGGTCCGCAGGCAGAAAACGTAACGCCCGCTTAATCAATTCATCGAACGGGTTTGGAAAGGCGCCCTGTTTTTGTTGCTGAGTCCATCAACCCGGTATCGATGATCCCAACATTACTCGATTGATTCTACCATTTCGAGTCATTGAAGGATTGAACTGGAAATCTTCCGGTCCAGTCGCGCAATTGCACGTCCCGTGATCACGCAAATTGCTCCGGCTTGCTATCCCAGCAAGCCGTGATCTGCCAGTATCAAACTGTTAGGGCGCGTCCTGGTGGTCATGCATACTGATATGATCGGCTCGGCTGTCGAAGCGGGGGTTGGGGATCATCGGCGTGGCTGATGATCGCGGTAGCGTGCGTGCTATTTCCTGCGCTCAGACCCTCGTTACACCCCCACTAAGGAGGCGAACAGATGAGCAGTGACGTCATCTACAACTATAAGAAGGTGGATGAACTGGTCACGACGGCAGGTCAGCCTACCGAAGATCAGTTGAAGGCCGCCTATGCAGAGGGTCTGGGAGCTGTCGTCAATCTCGCAACCATCGACCCGAGATACTCACTGCCGGATGAAAGGGCCTTCGTCAAGGCGCAAGGGATTGACTATTATCATCTGCCGGTGGACTTTACCCAGCCAACCAGAGCAGACTTCCAAGCGTTCTGTAAGCTGATGGATGGACTGCAAGGAAAGAAGGTTTTGATTCACTGTGCCGCCAACTACCGAGTGACAGCTTTCTATTCCCTGTATGCGATGGCAGAACTAAACTGGACTGCGGCTGTTGCTGACGACTTTATCGCTTCAATCTGGGAGCCATCGGAGTTCGAGGCCTGGGCTAACTTCATCCGTGATATCAGAGTTGACATCGGCGCCAAGAGCTGACTGTTAGACTACCTGTATCACGATCGTTGTCAGAACGCTGGCGTGTGGGTGCAGACGATGAAGAAACTACCAAACGAAGCAAAGCTGCTGAAAGAGGCAATTCGAGTGGGCACTACCTACGCGGAGAAAAGGGGCGTGGTGCAGTTCGAACCCACCGATTCCTCCAAGAAGAGGATCGAGTATATCTATCGACTGTTGGTTCACGATCAACTGGTGCAACCGCTGGCCAAAGATCAGGAAGACGAACCCAATATGAAGCACAAATTGGTACTGTGGATCTCACGTACCTTGCCAGATGACCATCCGTTGACTAAGACCAGGTAGAAAGCTCGGCCGCAGGTCTGACGTCACCGATTGCATCCAAGCCCGGTCGCATCAGTGGCGATATCGCCTGCCATATACACCATGTCTTGAGTGGTGCCGGTGATTTGCCTGCAGGACCAAGGGGGTAGCGATGGCTAGTCCAAGCAGAAGATTGTGCACTTGGTCGTCATGCCCATGGTGGTGATGGCTGCCTCGATGTCGGCTGGCATGATCTGAGTATTCGCTTACATAGACAGGATACTGGTTCCTTCGGTGTCGGCTTACGCGACTTGGGTACCTTACGTAGCGAGTGTCACCGTCGCGATGGTGGACCACCCGAGTCCTGATGACCACCCTTGCGTGAGCATCGTGGCGATCGTCGTTGTGGCTACGGATCCGATAGGTTCCATGGCGATGGCGGTCATGGCCGCCGTCTCGACCGTCGGCGTAGAGCTGCTCGACCGGGACGATCAGCAATAGAATTGCCATCAGACTGAACGCTGTCTCTTTCATCGTTTGCGCTCCGTTTTAGGATGCATCTTAATGTAGCCCAATTCAACTGAATGAGACCTGAATGGAAACGCTGCATCACCGGAAGGGGTGTCGGCCGATGAGTACTAACATCTGATCAGGGGGGAGTGGAAGTCCGAGCTAATTGCGGACACGAAGGGTTTTGATCTCAAAAGGAGAGAACGTCAATTTCACCTGATTGTTCCGAAGCGGTAGTGACCTGCCGTTATCCTCCAGGATATCCACTTCATCCACTTCGCGTATCGAGAAACTGAAATTGATCTTTGTGGTGCAGTCGATGCCATGAGCTTCATAACATCGCAGGATCATATCTCTGCCGTCTTCCGATTTCTTGACCGTGTCGATAAAGACATTGCTCGCATCCACAGTCATCAAGCTGTAGCTGGCTGGCGTCGGGCCGCGCTGAGGCAGTGTCTTTACCGCTCTTGCCGGGACGTTGAATTCATACGCCCGCTGCGGGACTTGTGCGGCAATGTGATCACGCGGATGGGGCATTAGTGCGTAGCGGAACTCATGCACGTGCATATCGGCGTCCGGATCCGGGCTTTTAGGGCTGCGCAACAGGTTTAGGCTGATCAGATTGTCGTGAATTCGATGTCCGTATTTACAGTCATTGATGATTGCGACGCCGTAGTTAGGTTGGGAGATATCCGCCCACTTGTGCGCCACTACTTCAAATCGCGCCATATCCCAACTGGTGTTCATATGTGTCGGCCGGGCCAGATGACCAAACTGGATTTCGTAGTGGGCCTCGGTCGCCCTGATGTTGACGGGGAACTCCACGCGTAGCATGTGAGCGGCCTCACGCCAGTCGACGCGGGTATCGAATTCGATCAGTCGGCTGTTGCGCGACAACGAAATCTTCTGCTCTATCCGGTACCGATCCGCTTCCCACACCTGCAACAGGGTCGAACGCAGCGGTCCCTGTTGCACCACCGTCGAAGCAACCAGCGCCGGGTGGCTGGGTTTCATTTCCATATAGAAGGCATCGATATCCCAGGCTTCGAAGGCGAGCGGCTGGTCTTCAAATAAACAGAACCGGTTGCCCCTTTTTCCCGCAGCCAACACTTCACGCCTTACCGATTTATCGTAGATCCTGTCGAGGCTGCCGTCCCGGGCGAAACGCAGGCGTAACAGATCGTTTTCCATTTGACGGGCTGAAACCTCGATATCTGGGGGCGTTGGTGCGCTCGGAGCCGATCTGGTATTTTCGACCAGGATATGGCCCATGGCCGGAACAACCGCCTGGACCAACATACCCCCTTTTGTGGGTTGGCTCAGCAACTGGACGCCTTCACTATCCCGCCACCTTCTGCTGCGGGACTTTGGAATGTAGACAACCGTCTGTCGATCCCAAGACAGGGAATTTCGAACCAGCCATGGATTCTGGAAGGCTCTGCTATCCACCGATCTGATCCAGGCTGCATCAGCCTTCACAAGGAGGGCATTGAGGGTCTGCTCAATCTGCTCATATTGAAGGTGGGCTTCTGCATACGCCCTGCCAATCGAGGATCCCGGAATAATGTCGTGAAACTGATTGAGCAGAATAGTCTTCCAGACCTTATCCAGTAACCTGGCGGGATATCGACGCAATGGCAGGTGACTCCAGGCCAGCTCCGTTTCCCGTGCCAGCAATTCCATCCTACGATTCATCTTTTTGCACAGGGCCTGGCTCGTGTAGGTTCCCCTGTGGTACTCGAAATAGAGTTCACCGTCCCAGCTGAGCAGGTCCCTGGCTGAGGCCTGCGCCTTGGCAAAGAACTCCCTGGCGAATTCCATCGTTACCTTGGGTAGATCCTCCAGATCCGCAGCGAGTTGGGCCCACTCGATATGGGTGCGACCAGGTCCGCCGCCGCCGTCGCCGATGCCGAACAGACACAGAGCGTGATCAGATCTGTCCGGATCACGATTCTCGGCTTCAAAATTGATGAAGTCGTGGGGTGTACAGGAGACGTTGTAGCCATTCCCGGCCAGGAAGTGTGCGAAGATTTCGGTTCCATCCAGTCCTCGCCACTGCATGGTGTGGTGGGGAAAGCGGTTGAATTGGTTCCAGTTGAGTTTATGGGTCGTGAAGTAGTCTATCCTACTCTTCTTCAGAATCTGCGGCAGTGCAGCGCTGTAGCCGAAAACATCCGGCAGCCAGAGATGATCCACTTCTATGCCAAATTCCTGCATGAAGAATCTCTTGCCGTGAAGTATCTGCCGAACTAACGATTCACCTGATGGGATGTTACAGTCGCTCTCCACCCACATGCCGCCCTGAACTTCCCAGCGACCTGCAGCGACAGCGCTTTTTATCTGACGGTACAGCTTGGGGTAGTGGGTCTTAACGAACTGATACAGCTGTGGCTGGCTGGCGCCAAATCTGTAATGGGGATATTCCTCCATCATCCGCAACGCCGTTGCAAAGGTGCGGGCGCATTTGCGAACGGTTTCTCTGAGGGGCCACAACCAGGCAACGTCGATATGGGCGTGCCCGATGGCGGACACATGCAGGGCAGAATCCCTGGCGGGCCGCTTCAGTTCATCCTGCAGGCGCCGTCTCGCCTGGTTCATTTGCCCTGCCGAATATTTACCCAGCATATTACATACATCGTTTAGACAGCGCAGGATTAGCTGCCTGTGCCTGGACGTTGTATGCAATTCCAGCATGGTCAATTCAAGGAATCGATATTCATGATACAGGTGCCAGGCGGTTTCGTTGAATTCCACCACTTCCGCCTGTCGTAAGTGACAGGCCCGGTTACCGCCCAGTAGTTGATTGGCACCGGCATCGATGAAGATCGATATGTCCTCGCCACCGCGACATGGCCGGTACAGTTTGATCTCTTTCTTTGGCCCCAGCAGACCACTTTGGCGGTCGTCGTGCCTTGCTGTTAAGCCCTGCCAGGGATTGCCGCCTTGGTCGAATACACAGCCTTCCCCCTGCAGATCCACCAGTGCCACGACTGACTGGCCGCGCATGCTGAGCGGAACCTGGCCCGACAGGTGGAACCAGGCACAGCTGAAGTTACTGCCCCATTCCTGCTCCATGGCGATGGGCTGAAATCGTCTTCCCTGCGCCTCCTTAAAGGTGAGTGGCTCCTCCGAAGGGTGGTAGCTGGCGGACAGGGGGTGCGGGCTGCGGTAAATCGTATCGCGTATGCGACGCCCGGCCTGGGCTATGCGACTCTCGGTGAGTTGTTGATGCTTCAGCATGTGGCAAGGTCCGAAGGCATGGAAGCTGAATCAGAACACCAGGCAGGTCAGGCACTGCAGATAAAGACCGTGAGGATCGTTCATCCTGGCGAGTTGTCTGATATCGTCCAACATCGGAATCGATACCGCTGAACCGGTCCGTTCGCCGATGATATTCAAACTGCTCTGTAGCATTTGAGAAATAATCTGCTCTCTGGCAGTCAGCGGCTTCTGCAGATAGATCACTTCGAATTCATCCAGTCCTGCCAGTTCAGCGGAAACCTGGATGGCCTCCTTAAGATCGCCGATCTGATCGACCAGTCCCAATTCGAGCGCCGTCTTGCCGGACCAGACCCGTCCCTGGGCAATCGCGTCGACTGCGTCGGGCGTCATGTTGCGCCCGTCCGCGACGATATTGATGAATTTGCGGTAACCGTATTCGATGGATTGCTGCATGGTTCTCTGCAGCATAGGATGCAGCGGCCGGAAGGGATCCATGGCACCGCTAAAGGCGGTGGTGCCGACGCCATCCGAGTGAATACCGAGTTCGTCCAGACTCTGTTCGAAGGTTGGCAGCAGGCCGAAGATGCCGATCGATCCGGTTATGGTTGTGTTGGCTGCCAGGATGCGATCTGCCCCTGCCGATATCCAGTAGCCACCGGATGCGGCGACACCGCCCATGGAGACCACCACCGGTTTGCCCGCCTGCTGGGTCGTTGCCAGTTCATAACGGATCATCTCCGCCGCGAAGGCACTGCCGCCGCCAGTGTCGACTCTCATGACGACAGCCTTCACGGTATCGTCATTTCTTGCCTGCCTGATGAGCTTGGCGGTCGACTCACCCCCGATTGTCCCTTGCGGCTGATCACCATCCAGGATTATACCCTTGGCGACGATGACGGCGACCTTGTCGCTGGCTGGATTTGGTAGGAGCAGCGGCGGTCGGACATCGGCGAGGTAGCTTCTAAAGCCGATGCTGCTGAAACCGGAGCCCTGCTTGCCGACGAGTTCGGTCAGTTCATCGATCCACTCCTGTCGGGATTTCAATTCATCCACTAAGCCCTGGGTCAGCACCAATTGAGTTACGTCGTTGGCAGCTTCCCTGAGCAGCAGATCATACTGATTGTTGTAGCGATCGAAACTTTCCGCCGTGATACTTCGCAGCCCGGTTACGTCGTCGCGGTACTCGTCCCAGAGGATGCCCAACAGTTCACTGTTTGCTTGCTTTGCCTCATCCGACATGCTGTCACGGGTAAATGGTTCGACGAATGATTTGTAGGTGCCCACTTTGAATGTGTGGATCTGAATCTTCAGCTTGTCGAGTGCACTCTTGTAGAAGGTGGGATAGCTGCCGAATCCCTGCAACAGTACACCGAAAGCACCGAAGCTGAGTCTGCTGAGATAGAGATGATCAGCGTGAGCGGCCAGATAATACTGGCTTTGATCGTAACTGGCAGCGAAGGTATAGATTTCCTTGCCTGATTCCTTGAAGGCAGTAAGCGCTTTCCCGATCTCCTGAAGATTACTGAGAGCAGCGCCTTGTAGACTCTGAAGATCGAGGACCATCAGCTTGATTCGGGCGTCCTCCTTGCCCTGTTCAATGGCGTCCAGAACGTCTTTCACCAACGTTTCGTTCTCTTGGTTGCTGTAGCCGGACAGGAGTTGATTGATGGGATCGATCGCCGTCTTCTGTTCGACCAGTATCCCACTCGGGTTCAGGATTAGGGCCGCACTGTCGGGAACGCCTTCGTCCTTGCCAGTCAACGCCACTATCAGTAGCACCACGACAAGCGTGAGGAAAAGAAGATTTCCGACGATCTGCTTGGCAACTGTGATGCTCTGCCAGATAACTTTCAGAATTTTTCCCATAGTGGCCACCCCTTTGCAGAAGTGAATCCTATCATAGTTGCCCTGCGCTGGATCGCGTCGACAGGAGATGGATCTCCGGCAGCACCGACCACTTCACGGGAATATTCCCTCGGCCTGCAGATGCGTCTTTACGCCGTCGCAGGCGATGGTCTTCAGTGCCCTCAATCCAGCTGCTCGCGCGCCATCAACATTCAGTTGGTTGTCATCGAAGAAAAGGATTTTGGAGGGATCGATGGCCAATTCCGTGGTTACATGCTCGAAGACCGTCCGGTCTGGTTTCAGCATTCCGGTTAGATGGGATGGGAAGCTGTGATGAAACTGCTGCATCAGGTCCGACTCCTCGCAGAAACGATTCCAGTGTAATTCGTTGGTATTGGACAGACACGCCACGGTGTAGGAGCTCCGCAACATGCTGAGCAACTCCACGGCGCCGCTAAAGGGTAGCTTAGGCCAATGGGTGAACGCCTGGATAAATTCTTCTGCAGTGACCGGCAGACTGAACTCGCCCACCATGCCGAGGGCGAACTCCATTGGACTGCACTCACCTGCTTCAAATCTCCGCACGGTGGCAGAAGACAACCATCGCTGCCAAATAGCCTCCTCAGAAGACTCGCCCGCCCAGTCAAGCATGGTCGGCACGCCGCTGAGTTCAATCAATACACCACCGAGGTCGAACAGCAGGACTTCGATCTTGTTCATTCCCGTCTACCGGTCCAAATGCAGATGGCATCATACCAGACTGCCGTAGCAACGTTCGGCTCCAGGGGGTACCTTCAAGGAAACTGCCGTGAGAGTGATTCATGGATCGTAAAATGGTACCGTTACGTTGCTGCTATGCCGGGCGTCGGTACCGATTCGGGACCGGTTCGGGACCTGGTGGTTCGCTGATCGCTGTGCCTCGCATTCGGTGCCCCGCAATCGGTGCTCCGCATTCCGGATATCACTTGCACAAACTGAATCAAACAGAGGAAAGCATGAATTCTGCCAATATCTACAATACAAATCTGGACAGGAATCGAGCCAACTACGAACCCCTGTCTCCCCTCAGCTTTATCAAGAGGTCGGCCACCCTCTACCCCGACTTTCCCGCCATCATTCATGGCGACATGCAACGTTCCTGGTCTGAGATGTACGTTCGCTGCGTCCGCCTGGCATCAGCTTTGAGGGGTTGTGGAGTGGCGGACAGCGATACGGTCGCTGTAATGCTGCCCAATATACCGGCCATGTTTGAAGTGCATTTCGGAGTAGCCATGGCTGGGGCCGTGCTCAACGCCATCAATACTCGTCTTGATGCAGCGACAGTGGCATTCATCCTGGACCATGCGGAAGCCAAGGTGTTGCTGACCGATCGCGAATTCAGCGGAGTGGTCAAGGAGGCGCTGGCGCGACTCGAACGGGAGATCCTGGTGATCGACGTGGCCGATCCCCTCTTTGACGAGGGTGAATTCCTGGGCGAGATAGAGTATGAGGATTTCCTGGCCCAGGGGGAGGAGCAGGAGCCTTGGCAAATGCCAGCAGATGAGTGGGACGCCATCTCACTCAATTACACGTCCGGGACCACCGGCAATCCCAAAGGCGTGATCTACCACCATAGGGGAGCCTATCTGAATGCGATCAACATGGCGTTCACCTGGGATATGGGGCACCACCCAGTCTATCTGTGGACGCTGCCCATGTTTCACTGCAATGGTTGGTGTTTTCCCTGGTCGGTGGCGGCTACGGTCGGCACCACTGTGTGCCTGCGTCATGTGCGTGCCGACGCGATCTTCGAGTCCATCAAGAAGAACCGGGTAACCCATTTCTGTGGCGCTCCCATCGTCCTCAATACCCTCAACAATGCCGCGGATGAATTGAAAGCCGGAATTGACCACAAAGTGAATGTAATGACGGCTGGCGCAGCACCACCGGCAGCAGTCATCGAAGGGATGGAGCAACTGGGGTTCGAAGTGACCCATGTCTATGGTCTGACTGAAACGTACGGTCCGATGGTGGTTTCCGCCTGGCAGAGCCAGTGGGATACGCTGCCCCTTGAGGAGAGATGTACTCTCAAGGCACGCCAGGGAGTTCCGTGTGAGCTATCGGAAGACATGATGGTGGCAGATGCCCTTAGTCTGCAGCCGGTGCCCTGGGATGGCGAGAGCCTGGGAGAGATTTTTTTGCGCGGTAACGTCGTCATGAAGGGGTATCTGAAGAATCCGAAGGCTACCGAGGAAGCGTTCAAAGGAGGCTGGTTCCATTCAGGAGATATCGCGGTACGGCATCCGGATGGTTACGTCCAGATCAAGGATCGTTCCAAAGATGTTATTATCAGTGGCGGCGAAAATATCTCCAGTATCGAGGTGGAGGATGTTCTCTATCGACATCCCGCGATACTGGAAGCGGCGGTGGTCGCGAAGTCCGACCCGAAGTGGGGTGAGCATCCTTGTGCATTCGTCACCGTCAAGGAGGGGCGCGATCTGTCCGTGGATGAGGTGATCGAATTCTGCCGCGAGAATCTGGCCCGTTTTAAGATCCCCAGAACAGTCATCTTCGGGCCGTTGGTAAAGACCTCTACAGGCAAGGTGCAGAAGTTTATTCTGAGAGAACGAGCTGAGGCATATGAAGGTTAGCAAACCATTGGAGTGACACACCATGAACTTTGAATTTTCCAGTGAACAGAATCTACTGCGGGACCAGGCCAAGAGCTTCCTGGCAGATAAGTCCCCGTTGCGGGTGGCCAGGCAGGTTTTGGAGGGAGAGAGCTCACATGACGCTGAACTGTGGCGCAGCATCGCCGCCATGGGCTGGACAGCTACAACCATCCCGGAGAAATATCACGGCCTCGGATTGGGTCAGCTGGAACTCTGCGTGATCGCAGAGGAACTGGGTCGTGCCCTCTCCCCTGTGCCCTTCTCCTCGTCGGTCTATATGGCCACGGAAGCACTGCTACTGGGTGGCTCCGAAGCACAGAAGGAGGCCTTGCTCGGAAAACTGGCACAGGGCGAAGCGATCGGTTGCATGGCCCTGGCTGAACAGGCGGGGTCACTGAGTCCAAACAGTATCCAGTCTACCGTGTCGACAGGAAAGCTCACCGGAACCAAGTTGATGGTCGCCGATGGTGATTTGGCCGACTTTGCAGTGGTGCTGGCAAAGTCCGGGGATGACTGCTCTCTCTACCTAGTGGACCTTAACGGAGACGGCGTTGAGCGTGAGACCGTCGCAACCATGGATCCAAGCCGCTCCCATGCGCGGATAAGTTTTACCGCTGCCGAAGCGGACCTGTTAGGCACGGCCGGAGATGGATTCCAACTACTTGCCGGGGTTCTCGATCATGCCGCCGTTTTGTACGCCTTCGAGCAGGTGGCAGGCGCCGAAGCCTGTCTGGATATGGCTAAGGAATACGCACTGCAAAGGTATGCATTTGGACGTCCAATCGCCAGTTACCAGGCACTCAAACACAGAATGGCACAGATGTATGTCGCTTGCGTACTGGCTAGATCCAACTGCTATTACGGTGCCTGGGCTTTGAGCACTCGCGCCGCTGAGTTGCCCGTCGCGGCCGCAACCGCACGAGTGAGTGCCACTCAGGCATTCAAGATGTGTGCTGAGGAGAATATTCAAATACATGGTGGCATGGGGTTCACCTGGGAGTTCGACTGCCATCTCTATTACCGGCGTCACAAGCTGCTGGCGGTGAACATTGGCAGTGAATCCTTCTGGAAAGATCGGTTGATCACTCGTATAGAGGCGCAAAAGGCGGCTGCATAGCTGCCCGTCCCCAACAGAATCAGAAAGGAGCAAGTCATGGACTTTAACGATACTCAACAAGAAGCGGATTTTCGACAGGAAGCGCGACGGTGGCTGGAGGAAAACGCCCCGAAGATGGCAGATGTAAAGGCCACTGATCCGATTGAAAGGGCGCAGGCGTGGCAGATGATGAAGTACCAGGCAGGCTGGGCGTGTCTGCGTTGGCCGAAGGAATACGGGGGAAGGGGTGCGAGTGCGGTGGAATCGTCCATATTTTCTGAGGAGGAGGGGCGCGTTAGCGTTCCTGTCGGGGCTTTCACCATAGGTCAGGGAATGGCGGCACCCACTATGATGCAATACGCATCGGAGGAGCAGAAGAAGCAATACCTGCCTCGGCTGGCGAGTGGCGAGGATATCTGGTGCCAGTTATTCAGCGAACCGGCAGGCGGGTCGGACCTGGCAGCCCTGACAACCCGATCCGTAAGGGACGGCGATGACTGGGTGATCAACGGCCAGAAGATCTGGACCTCAGGTGCTCACTACAGTGACTACGGCATCATGGTTACCCGCAGCGATCCCACCGTACCCAAGCACAAAGGGCTCACCTATTTCTTCCTGGATATGAAATCGGCGGGCATCGAGATCAAGCCTATCAAGCAGATCAGTGGCGATTCCAATTTCAACGAAGTGTACTTCACCGATGTACGGATCCCGGACTCCCAACGACTGGGTAAAGTGGGAGAGGGCTGGGCCGTCTCCATGACCACGTTGATGAATGAAAGGGCAGCCATTGCCGGCGGCGGCCCTGGTCTGCTTTCCTTCGAGGGTGCCTACGCGTTGGCTTCGGAGCTGCAGATCGACGACGCGCCCGCCACACAAGACCGCGCCGTGCGCAATCAACTGGCGGACTGGTATTGCAAGGAGAGCGGCCTGAAATACACGTTTGCCAGAACCCAATCGGCTCTCTCCAGAGGCGACACCCCCGGACCGGAAAACTCCATTGGCAAGTTGGTGAGCGCAAAGAAATCCCAGGAGATAGCATCTTTTTGCATCGATCTGATGGAGATGGTGGGCGCTTCCCTGAGTCCCGAGGCGGGTCCGTATGGCGGCCAATTCCAAAACGCATATATGGGTTCCCCCGGCGGTAGGATTGCCGGTGGCAGCGATGAAATCATGATGAATATAATCGCTGAGCGGGTGCTGGGGCTGCCACAGGATATCAGAGTGGATAAGGAAGTTCCGTTCAACGAGATCCCAACGGGAAACAAATAGATAGCGGCCCTCAGGGGCAGCCCATCCAGGTTTGCCAAATGAATCAGGTAATTGAATTGCGGCTGGCCCGTTTTTCGGATGTGCGCACCATTGCGCGCATGTCTCGGGATCTGGTGGAGCAGGGATTGGGTTGGAGTTGGCGCGCCGGACGGATAGCAGCCATGATCAATCATCCGGAGGCAGTTGTCCTGGTGGCCAGGAGCCACATTGAAACAGTCGGGTTTGGCATCATGGAATATCATGAGCATCACGCCCATCTCAATCTGCTGGCGGTTAAACCCAACCAGCGTCGTTCCGGCACGGGACGGGTGCTGCTGGAGTGGCTGGAGAAAACGGCTCGATATGCGGGTATTGCCAAGATCTATCTTGAGGTGAGGGCGCGCAATAGGGGCGCGCGTGCTTTCTACGAGAGGCTTGGATGGGAAAATGTCACGTATGTGTCCGGGTATTACCAGGGTCGTGAAAGTGCCATGCGCATGGTTCGGGAATTGATTCCTTCCGATCAACAGCGGAGTATCTAGGCATCTAGCGTGTTCTTTGACTGGACTGGTGAGTTTTATGTAGTTGGGTTCATTCTGGGAGTCGGTTGGTCTGGGAGGGGTTTCCTCTTCCGGGACACGCGACGGGTACATCCCTGTAAGCTCAGTGGCCGCGTCCCTGCGGCCAATGGTCCCGGAAGAGGAAACCCCTCCCAGACCCGGTATCGTAGCTTGGTAGTGGGCCAAACTGAGTTGCGGCTGCGGAGTTGGTTAAGAACCATGAGGCAGTGCCGTGTGGGCATGAAAGAAGGCCTTGCGGCTGTATAATTCCCTTTATGAATTACATGGTGTTCTGATGAGCTTGTGGACTTGGCAGGAACTCAATGTGGCATTGGGGCTGGCGGTGGGCGATGCTGGGCCGGATATCAGTGGGGTTAGTATCGATAGTCGTACACTGCAGGCAGGCGATCTGTTTGTTGCGCTGTCCGGTGATCCCGGTCCCAGGTTCCACTCGTCCTTTCAAGGGGCTCGGGATGGACATGATTTTCTGGCCGGTGCGATTGCTGCCGGAGCTGCTGCTGTGTTGGTGGACCGGGAAGTTGACAGCGCGGTTCCTCAATTGCGCATGGGGGATACGCTGGATGGGTTATGGGACTTGGCACGATTTGCCAGAAAGCGAATCAGTGGCCGGGTCGTGGCGATTACCGGGAGCAGCGGCAAGACAACGGCACGTGTCTATATCGAGCATGTGCTCGGGGAACAGGGGGTCGTGCACGGGTCTGAGGGCAGCCTGAACAACCATTGGGGGGTACCCCTTTCCCTTGCGCGCATGCCGCGGGATGCGGGGTTCGCCGTTTTCGAGATCGGTATGAATCACGTGGGCGAGATTGCGCCCCTGGCTGAATTGGTATCGCCGGATGTAGCGCTGGTGCTTAATGTGCTGCCGGCTCATCTGGGTTTTTTCGACAGTATCGATACCATCAGGAGAGAGAAGCTCTCCATCGCGAGGGGGTTGGGCAGCGCCGGAATTCTGGTCGTACCGGACGATCTGGATCTGTCCGATTCAAAGCACGGCGAGGTGATCACGTTCGGTTTTTCACAAGTTGGCGATGTCAGGTGCGTTGGGATTGAGGAAGGGGATGATTGGGCGGTAAGGGCTGACAGTTCCGGGGATGCATTGCAGTTTCGGCTTGCGGAGGGCGGCCGGCATCGGGTCTTGACCGGTTTGGCCACCCTGGCGGCGGTGCGGGCCCTTTCTGCTGACTTGCACGGCGCAGCAGAGAGCCTTTGTCAGGTGCAACTGCCCCCCGGCAGAGGGAACAGGCATCGGGTCGATGGCATGGTCCTGGTGGATGACAGCTATAACGCCAATCCTGCCAGTGTCGGCTACGCTCTCGATTTGCTCGGTCGTTCATCGGCAAAGAGAAAGATTGCCATACTCGGTGATATGCTTGAATTGGGAGACAGTGGTGCCGAGTTGCATGCTGATCTCGCCGCCGATTGTGGTGGTATAGATAAGGTGATCACGGTCGGTTCTCTGATGAAAAACCTCCAGGATCGGTTGCCGCCGGACAAGCGCTGGCAGCACGTCGAATCCTGCCGGGATTTGGATGTGGTGGAGCTGTCCGGTCATTTTCGGGCCGGCGATGAGGTGCTGGTGAAGGGATCGAAGAAGATATTCTGGGCAGAGAACTTTGTTGCCAGGTTATTGCAGCAGTTGCTCGCAGCGCAAAGGGAAGATTAGTAAGGTTCCGGCAAGTCGCGACCAATAGAATTAGCTGTTAAGCCGTTTCTATTCAGGAAGGAGGGCCCGATACGTCTGAACCGGTGGGTTCCGACTGGTCGGATGGCTGGTCTAACGGTTCTTGCGGGGGGGCGGACGGGTCCGGGGAATCTAGTGCTTCGTCCTGCTCTGCAGCGGTGTCCTGCACTTCATCCGCAGTTTCGCCGGTCTGCTCTTGGCCGTTCTGGTTCGCTTCCTCTTCGCTACCGAGTACCGCTTGCTCTATCGCTTCATCTACCTCCTCCCGGGAGGGCTGATCGGAGGGATCCACATAGATATCCATCTCCTCTCCGGTCAAGTCTCCTTTGCCGTGCCAGGGCAGCAGTCGATAGTCAACGTGATAGTTGAAGTCCAGAAAGGGATATTTGATGATCTCGAAATAGGGAGAGTAATCGAAATCGCTTGGCGTACAGAGTCTGGGATTGCGCCTGAACAGCTGCACACCTGCGTCCCCTGCATCCCCCGAATGTTTCACCAGGGGCAGAATGGGAAACTGAACGTAACCGAACGCTTCCGCGATCATGGTTGAACAGACGGTGCGGGTCGATCCTCCGGGACGGCGTCTGAACAGACTCGAGCGCCACCTGCGTGGAAGCATAAACCAGGGAAACAGAAACCTGGCCAGGTCGAAGATCTGGCGGACGTCATAATCCGAACCGAGTCGACTGATGGCATATCTGATGACCTGTTGCGAGTCTTTGTAGGACAGGCCGGACGGTCGGCTGATGCGCGTGTGATCGTTGCAGTAGGCTTCCAGGGAGCGAATGATGGTGCCTTTACCCAAGTGGCTCTCCACAACCAGCTGATCCTCGGGTGTACCGCTATAGTGGTGTGTCACTATTTTTCTTAGGTCAGGGTCCTCTATGTCGTGTAGTCGACCGATATAGAGCGAAGCGTGGCTCCATGGGCTCTGTGTAATCAGCCGAATCACGTCACTGACACGGGTGCGGCCCTCCACCAGCAATACATCGCACTGCTTCAATTCGTAGCGGATTCTCTCGTAGTCGCTGAGGGGAAATGGTCGTACGGTGCTCTCATGGTTGAGCCAACTGATAATCGGCCTAGCTAAGAAATTCATCACACCCATGTCTTCGTTCCACTCAACATCGCAGTAAACGGTTGAATCTTCGCCAATCTTAGCTTTTTCTCAATGAGACCCTAACGCAGAACGGCTGGATCTTTGCCAATGTGCTTAGCTTAGTCTTAATGATGCCCTATAATCCACATTCGTGAACGGATTTCAGTAGAACCAGCGCCAATCTGTAGTAAGCTTGGCATCTTGGATTATCGATCGAATCAGATCGAGCTGGTTTTCACCATTACAGAGACCCATCAGTACCGTGATAGTCGATAAGCAGGGAAGACGCTTCCGTAGTCTTCGAGTTAGTCTCACTGCAGCGTGCAACTACGCCTGCAACTACTGTGTCGCCAACGGCCAGCGATTGTTGAAGGCGAGCAATGAGTTGTCGGCAGATCAGTTGATTGCGGCGGTAGGCTATCTGATCGAAGCCGCCGGCATTGACAAGGTGAGGATCACAGGCGGCGAGCCGCTGATTACCGATAAATTCGACCCGTTTCTGGCTGCTGTGATGAAGCTGCCGTTGCAGGATGTCAGTCTCACCACCAATGGCCAGTTTCTGAAGGAAAAGAGAGACGTGATCGTCGATGCAGGCATTCAACGCATCAATATAAGTCTGGATTCCCTAAACCCACTGCGGTTTCGCCAGATTGCATCAGGTGGCGACCTGGCCAGCGTGCTTGAGGGGATCGATCTGATGCTGGAAGCTGGTCTCAGGGTGAAACTGAACATGGTGCCTCTGCGATCCCAGAACAGTGGCGATATCGTTCCGCTGCTGCAATACAGTCTGGAGCGAGGCATAGAATTGCGCTACATCGAGCTGATGCGAATGGGTCATCTGGTAAACAATGCCGCTTTTCAGGCGGACTTTTTCCCCAGAGAATCAATACTGGATATGATCCGCGAACACTATGAATTCGAGCGCACCGACGCACCGTTTGACTCTACCTCCGTGAGATACGAGATTCCCGGCAAGGGATTCTTTGGCATTATCGCCAATGAGAGCGCGCCGTTTTGCTCCTCCTGTACCCGCCTGAGACTTTCGTCTGACGGCTATCTCTATGGCTGCATCAGCAATAACAATAGGCACTTCATCGGTGATCTGCTGGATCTACCCAGACATCGAGGTCTGCCCGCGCTGCAAGATATGCTGGTGAATGCGCTGGGTGATAAACAGGACGCCTTTAAGGGAGAGGTGACTGTGATGAAGCTTATTGGGGGCTAGCCGGGGGCGCCTAGCCGGGGGCGCGTAGCCGGGGGTGCCCGGTGCGATCCGACACAACCCTTCGTCCTCTACACTTCTCGTGACCTTACTCTTCCCGTGACCAAACCGCTGTAGAAAACCGATCCGTGAGGTCCGGTCGGCGGGGTGCGCAATTTCTGCTGGCGGGACCATTCTCCAGGAAAGTGATGTCCTGTATGATCCTGGTTGATCGAGAGGAAACGCTCGCATGTCTGATAACGGCACCATCCCTTATTCACTGCTGGGGGAACTGGAGTCCATCCAGGATATGGATCTGCCACCCGTGCATCTGTGGGACCCACCCCTATCCGGCGACATCGATATCAGAATCAGTCGCAGTGGGACCTGGTTCCACGAAGGTACAGCCATCACCCGGCAGCGCTTAGTGCGATTGTTTTCCAGCATACTCAGGCGAGAGAGTGACGGCTGCTATTACCTGGTAACGCCCGTGGAGAAGTGGCGGCTACAGGTTGACGACGTACCTTTTCACTGCGTTCTAGTGGACAACGAGGGAAGCGGCGAGGAGCAGGTGCTTACCTTTACCACCAATGTGGCGGACAAAGTCGTGCTGGATGCAGAGCATCCGTTGCGATTCGAAATAGATGCCGATACGCAGCAGCCGTCACCCTACCTGTTGGTTCGTGATCGTCTGGAAGCTCTGCTGGCGCGGAGCGTTTACTACCAGGTCATGGAACTTGCCGTTGCCAGGGAGGTAGATGCTGAAACCTGGCTGGGTATCTGGAGCAGCGGCTTGTTCTTCAAGATTACCCATTGCGACTGAACGGTCTGGGTTAAGATAGAGCGGATACCATTATTGGGGATTGGAAAGTCAATTAAGGGAAAGGGAGTTGATATGATTGGGATTACTGCATATGGGGGATACATACCCAAACTGAGGCTGACCAGGGCAGCGATTGCGGGCGCACACAGCTGGGCGGATCCAGGTGCGGCTGGCAAGGCGAAGGGAGCCAGATCCATGTGCAACTGGGATGAAGATGCCATCACCATGGGCGTCGAAGCAGTGCGCGATTGTCTCAATTCAAATGACCTGGGCGCACATCCCGATGTCGTCTACTTTGCGTCCAACACGCTGCCATTCAAAGATCGACAGAACGCTGGCGTGATAACCACTGCACTGAGTCTGGACGAGGACGTCGCCGTTCTGGATGTCACCGCGTCGCAACGGGTAGCAACGTCTGCGCTGTTGCAGGCTTTGGCAGCCGTCAACGGCGAGTCGTATGCAGATGCGATGGTGATCGCTTCGGATCATCGCCGCAGCAAGGCGGCCAGTCCGCAGGAATCTAACAATGGTGATGGTTCTGCTGCGATCCGCATCGGTCAGGAGAATCTGCTGCTGGAGTTCATGGGCGGGCACTCACGCACGGTCGATTTTGTCGATCACTTTCGCGGCGAACACGAGGAGTTCGACTATAACTGGGAAGAGCGATGGATTCGTGACGAGGGCTACCAGACGATCGTGCCCCCCGTCATTGCCAAGGCACTTCAGAAGAGCGATTTGGCTGCCGCCGATATCGACCACTTCGTGATGCCCAGCACGATTGGCAGGGCAGTACAGAACATCGCTAAGAGCGCCGGTATCAGCGCAGATGCGATCCGCAATAACCTGCATATGGAGTGTGGGGAAACCGGCGCAGCGCATCCGCTGGTCATGCTGCTGCACCTGTTGGAAGGTGACGTTTCCCCCGGGGAGAGGATCATGCTGGTGGGTTTTGGGCAGGGCTGTGATGTGCTGCTGTTCAAGGCTACCGACAAACTCGCCGATTTCAAGGTACGCAAGGGCGTTCGCGGCTGCCTTGAGGACAAGCGGGATGGGGATAACTATCAGAAGTTTCTCAGTTTCAACGAGCTGTTGGTTCAGGAGAAGGGCATGCGTGCGGAACGGGACAACAAGACGGCACTGACCGTCCTGTACCGCAAGCGGGATATGATTCTTGGCCTGGTGGGTGGTAAGTGCGAGCAGTGCGGTACGGCGCAGTTTCCACGTCAGGATATCTGTGTGAACCCCCAGTGCCATGCCAGCCATTCCCAGCAGCCGTACAGCTTTGTGGAGGAGACTGCCCGCATACAGAGTTGGTCCGCTGATTATCTCACCTATACCAAGGATCCACCCTCCCATTACGGCATGATCGTATTCGACAATGGCGGACGGTTGATGACCAATTTTACCGATGTGTCGGTGGGTGAAGTCGAGGTCGGCATGCCGGTGCGCATGGTCTTTCGCATCAAGGAGTTCGATCAACGCAGGGGTTTCATCCGTTATTTCTGGAAGGCGATACCGGTTGTGAATTGAGCGCGGAACCATCCTTGAGACCGGGATCCATCGTTGGATCGGTCCACAAGCATTCTGGGAAACTGATTGTAAAATCAATCTATAAGGGTAAAGATTAAATCGTACTTGCAGCAGGAGATCATTATGGCAACTGGAATCAAAGACAAGGTGGCAATCCTCGGCATGGGTTGTTCCAAGTTCGGTGAACGCTGGGACGCGGGGGCGGAGGAGTTAATGGTGGAGGCCTATGAAGAGGCGATGCAGGATGCCAGCATCGACACCAGCCAAATCGATGCTGCCTGGCTTTCCACGCATATTGAGGACATCAACGTTGGTAAAGGGGGTCTGCCCCTGTCCACCACGTTGCGACTGCCCAATATCGCTGTCACCCGGGTCGAAAACTTCTGCGCCAGCGGCTCGGAAGCGTTCCGGGGTGCAGTCTACGCCGTGGCTTCCGGTGCCTGTGACATCGCCTTGGCACTGGGGGTGG
>JASMJM010000070.1 GCA_030749725.1 Pseudomonadales bacterium
GTGGGAGGAACCGGTAGCAGAAGAGGCAGAGTTAGACGAACTGCAGATTGTCGAAGAGCCGATCGAAGAACCGACAGGCGAGGAGCCAGAATTCGAGGACCTGCAGATTGTCGAAGAACCAATCGAAGAGTCGATCGAAGAACCGACAGAAAAAGAGCCAGAATTAGAGGAACTGCAGATTGTCGAAGAACCGATCGAAAAGCCGGTAGAAGAGGAACCAGAGCTAGAGGATCTTACGTTTGTCGAAGAGCCTGGGGATGCAGAGGTAGAAGAGGAACCTGCAGAAGACTCGGCGTTCACGGAGCGCGACCTGGAAGAGGAGGTAGGTGAGGAGTCAGTCGATGTGGAGGTGTCGTTAGGTGACGAACCAACCGAACAGGAGCCATCGACAACCGAGATCGACCTTCAAGCAGAGGAAGGAGCGGAGCCGCCCGATGCGGAGACAGATCATGAGCTGGTTGAGATCTTCAGAGAGGAAGCTGCGGATCATCTGGCAGTTCTAAAGGCCTTCCTCGAACAGGCCCAAGCGGGCCCGCTGGCCGTTTCCGAGCAACTTCTGGCGGCTCTGCATACGCTCAAGGGAAGCGCCGCCATGGCAGAGGTCGACAGCGTGGCACAGATCGCCAACCCCTTGGACAATTTGGCGAATCAGCTTTATCGAAGAAACATCAAAATCGAAAACGACCTCCTCGATCTACTACAACAGGGGACGGCGTTAGTGGGCACTGCACTGGGGGATATAGAGGAATATCCCAGTAAATTGGTAGAGGGGACCGATCACTTCCTGCAGAATCTGGCCAATCTTCGCAGTGAAATTATCACAGACATTGATCGTGACAACAGAACCGTCGACTCTGAAGTCACACCATTCAGGTTTGACGAAATCGATCTGCTGCTTGACGCCACCGAGTTACTGGCACGATGGGAGGATCATGAATTAACTTCGCTGCAAGCAGAGCTAAAGCTGCTTGATAAAACAGCTGAGCAGTCCGGCAGGCAGGAATTGCATAGCCTAGTGCAGGGCTTACTGCAGGCGCACTCTCATCTTGATTTGTCATCTCCCCCGACAGAAGCGGTCCTTAAAGCGCTGCAGAGCGGGCACGAAGCGATCTTGGATTTACTCGACCAGATCGCCGCCGGTCAGGAGCTTAGTCTGGATGAATCGGTGTTGGAACATTTGACGTCCCTCATTCAAGAGCCCATTGAAGAACCGTTGGTAGAAGAAACAGCGCTAGAAGAACTGCCGATTGTTGAAGAGCCAATCGAAGAGCCGATCGAAAAACCGATTGAAGAAGAGGCAGAACAGATTATTGAAGAGCCTGTCGAAGAGTCGATCGAAAAAGAGATCGATGCAACCAAACAGTTCGTTCTGGATGCAAGGGACCACCTAAACAATATGGCAGTGGCGATTCAGAAATGGAATGAAGATGTCAATAACCTGAAGGACCTGGAGCAGCTCAATCACCACGTAAATCAGATAAGAAGTGTTGCAGAGATTTCAGGAGTAACGGCATTCATCGCCATGTGTGCGCCGGTGATGCAACTGTGTGAACGGATTAGCACGAGCAAGCTCGTTGGCACGGAGTCAGACGTAAAGTTGTTTGAAGAATGTAGAAGCCGGTTTGCAGATCTCCTAAACGATATAAAAGATGGCAGTGAAATCGAACCTGCCCATGATCTCATCGCAAAAGTTGAAGCCAGAATCCGAAATGAGCTGGATCAACAGGCCGATGAACAAGAGTCCAAAAAGCCCGAAGAACCTAAAGCGCCCGAAGAGCCTGACGAGCCCCAAGATGAAGTAGATGCAGATGTTCTGCCAATCTTCCTCGAGGAGGCGGATGAATTGCTGGAGAGCATCGATCAGAGTATCCATGACTGGGACAGCGACAGAAGTGCGCCTGAGCACCTTGAGAATCTGTTGAGACAACTGCACACCGTAAAGGGTGGTTCCAGGATGGCCGGTCTCAATAGTCTGGGCGAATACAGCCACAGGTTTGAAACATTTCTGATCGACATCCAGAAGACATCAGCAACCGTCGACGACGAATTCTTCGCTGATGTGAACAGACGCCAGGATGAAGTCGTCCGTCGAGTAGATATATACCGACGCTTAGCGGCCGGAGAGATTGCTGCCGAAGATGTGTCAACCCTGGTCGGATCTGTGCAAGCGCCTGTGGCTGAAACTGCCGATGTAAAACCTGCAGAGGCAACGGGACCCGAAGTTGCTGAGGAATCTGCACCCGCCGACACATCGCAGCCGACGGAACCCGAAGATGAAGTAGATGAAGATGTTCTACCAATCTTCCTTGAAGAGGCAGATGAATTGCTGGAGAGCATCGATCAGAGCATTCACGAATGGAACAGCAATCGAAATGCACCTGTCCATCTTGAGAATCTGCTGAGGCACCTGCACACCGTAAAGGGTGGTTTAAGGATGGCCGGTCTCAATAGTCTGGGTGAATACAGTCACAATTTTGAATCACTCCTCATCGAATTTCAGAAAACGTCTGCACCAGTGGATGACGAATTCTTCGCTGATCTCAATAGACGTCAAGACGAAGTGGTGCGGCGAGTTGAGATATATAAACGCTTAGCCGCAGGAGAGATAGCTCTTGGAGAGTTGGCAGCACGGGTCCGAAATGGACAAGCGCCGGTTGCTGCAACTGCCCGTACAGAACCGACAAGACCGTCAGGAACTGATGCAGCACGGCAACCTGCGCCGACCGCGGTTGCTGAGCAGGCCCCCGTGACAAAGGCCGAACCGACCCAGGAATCAGCCCCTGAAGCAGCGGCTCCCGAAGCGTCGACTCCAGCCGCTCCTCAAGAGATGATCAGAGTTTCAGCCGACCTGCTGGAAGATCTGATTAGCCTCGCAACCGAGTCCAGTATCACTCGAGGCCGAATTGAACAGCAGATTAGCAACTTCGTCGAATCGTTAGATGAAATGGATATGACGGTCAGACGAGTGCGGGATCAGATACGTCGTCTGGAGATGGAAACTGAATCGAGAGAATCGGTCTTACGGGAGCGTCAAGAAGAAGACGATGGAGACGTAGACGAGGACGCGCCATTCGATGAACTGGAGATGGATCGCTACACCCTGCTCCAGGAGATATCCAGATCCCTGTTGGAAGGTGTTTCTGACATGCTGGATTTGAAAGATACGCTGTTGGATACGAGCCGTGATGCAGAAACGCTGCTCCTGCAACAGACAAGAGTAGGCAATGACTTGCAGGAGGGTCTCACCAGAACCAGAATGGTACCGTTTTCCAGATTGCTGCCCAGATTGCGCCGCGTCACCAGGCAAATCAGCGCTGAAGTCGGCAAGAAAGTCAGGTTCGACGCATATAACATCGAGGGTGAGCTGGATCGGAATGTATTGGAAAGAATTGTAGCGCCGCTGGAACACATGCTCAGAAACGCGGTGGATCACGGCATCGAATCCGTGGAGAAGAGGAAGGCAGCCAGTAAGCCGGAAGTTGGCCGCATTAGCTTGCGGCTTTCCAGAGAGGGAGCCTATGTCGTCCTGCAGATCAGTGACGATGGTGGCGGGATCGACGCAAACCAGATTAAGAGCAAGGCCATCGAACGGGGTTTGATGTCCGAGACCAGCGATCTGTCCGATCAGGAAATTCTGCAATTCATTATGAAGGCAGGATTCAGCACCGCAGAGAGCCTCACGCAAATTTCCGGTCGTGGCGTGGGGATGGATGTGGTGGACACCGAACTAAAACAGCTCGGTGCGACCTTAACCATTGATTCCAGCTTAGGTGTCGGTACTGAGTTTTCCATCAGAATTCCGTTCACAGTGTCCATAAATCGGGCCTTAATGGTGGTAGTAAAAGAAGAGACCTATGCGGTGCCGCTGAACACCATAGAAGGAATTGTCAGGGTGAGCCCTTACGAGCTGGAAGCCTACTATGAACCGGACGCACCCATGTTTGAATATGCCGGACAACCCTATCGTCTGGAATATATGGGCAAGATTCTGGCCAGATCCGATACACCGAATCTCGCCGGCAAGACTTCACCCCTTCCTGTGATTTTGGCGCGTAGTGGTGATCATGCGGTAGCCTTACAGGTTGATAGCGTGATCGGTAGCAGGGAGGTAGTGGTTAAATCGTTGGGGCAGCAGCTTAGTAAGATAGGTGGGGTTTCAGGTGCGACCATATTGGGTGACGGCAGTGTGGTCATTATTCTGGATGTCATGGCTCTGGTGAGAGCCAGTGATGCTCACGATCTACTGGATCACATACCGGAAGAACAGGAGGTAGACGAAGGTCAACACGTTCGTACCGTCATGGTGGTAGATGATTCTGTCACCGTTAGGAAAGTAACATCCCGAATAATTGAACGGCAAGGCTGGAATGTGATGGTAGCCAAAGATGGAGTCGACGCCGTCAGTCAACTGCAGGACAGTTATCCGGATGTCGTGTTGCTGGATATAGAGATGCCAAAAATGGACGGTTTCGAGGTGCTCAGAACCGTCAGGAGAGATGAGCGACTCAAGCATTTACCGATTATCATAATCACCTCCAGGACTGGGGAGAAACACAAGCAACAGGCAAAGGAGCTGGGCGTGAACGAGTACCTGGGTAAGCCTTTCCAGGAAGAAGTTCTTCTCAGCACCATAGAAGATGTGTTAGCTGACTCGAACAGTTGATCCGATAATGGCAAAAACCATCAAACATCTGCCAATATTTGTGATCACTTTGCAGAAGACGAATCTGCTGTTGCCCAGGCATTCGATAGCTGAAATCATCCCCTATGAACCCCTGCAACGACGCCAGGATAGGCCGGACTGGTACCTGGGTATATTGGGATGGCGCGGTCTGGAAGTCCCAGTGATTTCGTTTGAGATACTGACTGATGAAAGAGCTAGTTTTTCCCTGATCAGCGTTGCTTCGGCAAGTTTGGTGATATGTACAGGAATATCCGGGCCGGATCTGCCTTTTTTTGCCTTAGTTGCTCAAGTAGAGCCTGAATTGGTTAGGGTTGTACCGGACGAATTGATCGACACAGGCGAAGAGACCCGCCCGACCGAGTTGCAGCAGATATTGTATAAGGGAGATGCAGCGACTATTCCGGCTTTGGATTATATCGAGCAGAAGCTGGAAGAAGTGAACGCCTCATTCAACTAACCGGTTGTCAGATCACCCCACAAGTATTGCACCAGGGTCAGGGCCGCGGCGGGAACCGTATCAGCGCGCAGGGTCCTGGGCCCGAGTCGCTTCGGCAGAAAACCCGCTTGGCTGGCGTGACTTAGCTCGGGGTCGGTGAATCCGCCTTCGGGGCCGATAAGTAGCACCACCGAATGTGGAATCACTTCAGTCGTGGCGAAATCACCATCCCCTTGCGGTGATAGGATTATTTTCAGATCGGCTTCGACGCCGTCCATCCATGTTGACAAACTGGCTATGGGGTGCAGTGCCGGTGGGTAGTTTCGATCGCACTGCTCACAACTGCTCAAGCTTATCTGTTGCCAGTGATTCAATCGATTAGCCTGTCGCTTGGAGGAGAGTCTCACGGTACAGCGTTCGCTCAGCAGCGGCGTAATTGCGTTGACGCCAAGTTCTGTTGCCTTCTGGATACTGTAATCCATCAGGCTACCTTTGATAACGACCATACCAAGGTGTGTAACGAGTTGTGAGTTCGGCTTGTTAGTCCGGCGGGCGCCGACCCGTACGACAACGTCCTTCTTGATCAACCTGGTGATAACGGCTGAATGCTCACCTCCGTCGCCATTGAACAGGGTTATTTCATCTCCTGCACGCAGGCGTAAAACGGATGAAATATGCTTGGATACACGAGATCCCAGGGTTGTTTCTCTACCGTCTTGTAAGGATTGCTCGACAAAAAAGCGGCGCGTTCTCATTCTTACCCTGGATATGTCAGACTGGACTGTAAATTAAAAAAAGGCGGCGCGTTCTCACTCTTACCCTGGATATGTCAGATTGGACTGTAAATCACCAAAAAAGCGGTGCGTCCTCACTCTTACCCTGGATATGTCAGACTGGACTGTAAATCACCAAGAAAGCGGTGCGTTCTCACTCTTACCCTGGATATGTCAGACTAAACTGTAAACCACTCCGCCCCCGACGTACTGGCCAGGGCGGCGAAAATCATTTCGCATCCAGGTTGAGGTTTTTCCAAATGCGAATACTGGGAAGAGCTTGGTTCAAGGTATAGAAGTGTAATCCTGGAGCCCCACCTTCGAGTAGCTTTTCGCACAGTCTGGTGACCACCTCTTCGCCAAATTGTTGCACGCTTTTCTTATCGTTATGGTAACTCTCCATCTGCTTTCTTATCCATTGGGGAATTTCGGCACCACAATTGTCGGAAAAGCGGGCAAGATTCGTGTAATTGACTATCGGCATAATGCCCGGGACTATGGGGATATTGATACCATGTGTCGAGCAGCGATCGACAAAGTGAAAATAGGCATCGGCATTGTAAAAGTACTGCGTAATGGCGCTGTCAGCGCCGGCATCCACCTTGATTTTGAAGTATTTCAATTCGCTCTCGACGTTGGGCGACTCGGGATGAATCTCGGGGTAGGCGGCAACTTCTATGTGGAAGTGATCACCGGTCGAGGATCTTATTAATTCGACCAGTTCATTAGCATAGCGCAGAACTCCCAGGCTACCCATGCCGGAAGGAACGTCCCCCCTTAGGGCGACGATTCTGTTTATGCCGTTTTCCTTATACATATTGAGGAGATCGACGATCTTCTCCGGGGCGCTGCCGCCGAAGGAGAGATGGGGTGCGACCTCGGAACCACTGTCATTGAGATCAAGGACTGTCTGCACCGTACCTTCCTTTGTCGAGCCTCCCGCGCCATAGGTTACCGAGAAGAAATCTGGGGCAAGCTTGCTGAGTCTCCCATGGGCCCGTTTCAGTTGATCGACGCCGGCAGTTGTTTTAGGGGCGGAAAACTCGAAGCTGAAGTTCTTGTTGTCATTCAATGTTAGGGTTCTCTAGATTGCGTCTTTCAGCAGATCCACCTTGTCGGTCCGCTCCCACGGGAAGTCCACATCTTCACGACCGAAATGGCCATATGCAGCAGTCTCCCTGTAGATGGGTCGCTTCAAGTCGAGCATGTCGATAAGGCCCTTAGGTTTCAGATCAAAATGTTCCCGTATCAATGTCACGATCCGGTCATCCGAAATCTTGCCGGTACCGAAGGTATTGACGTTGATCGAAGTAGGTTCCGCTACACCGATCGCATAGGAGATCTGGATTTCACACTTGTCGGCTATTCCGGCGGCAACGATGTTCTTAGCCACATACCTGACTGCATATGCGGCACTGCGATCCACTTTGGATGGATCCTTGCCCGAGAATGCACCGCCACCATGTCGCGCCATGCCACCGTAGGTGTCGACGATAATTTTCCGCCCGGTAACACCACAGTCACCGAGCGGACCGCCGATTACGAACAGGCCGGTAGGATTGATAAAGTATTTTGTATCGCTGCTCAGCCAGTTTGACGGCAGCACAGGTTTGATGATCTCCTCCATGACCCCTTCTTCGAGATCCTGCCGAGAGACATCCGGATCGTGTTGGGTTGACAGAACCACCGCTTCTATACCGATGGGAATTCCTGCTTCGTCGTAGCTGAATGTTATCTGGCTCTTGGCATCCGGCCGCAGAAAGGCAAGCTTGCCGCTCCTGCGCACAACCGATTGTTGCTTGACCAGCAGGTGGGAGTAAGTGATTGGCGCGGGCATGAAGACGTCCGTTTCGTTGCTGGCATAGCCAAACATCATGCCCTGGTCGCCTGCCCCCTGTTCATGGTCGTCTGTTTCATCGACTCCCATGGCGATGTTGGGTGACTGACTGCCGATCGCATTGATAACGGCGCATGAAGCACCATCGAAACCGAGGTCGGAGCTGTTGTAGCCGATATCGAGAATAACGCCTCGACAGAGCTCCTGTAGGTCCACGTAAGCATCCGTGGTTATCTCGCCGGCCACGATCACCATTCCGGTCTTAATCATGGTTTCACACGCGACTCGGCCCTCCGGGTCCTCGGCCAGAATCGCATCCAATACGGCATCGGAAAGCTGATCAGCCATCTTATCGGGATGGCCTTCGGAAACTGACTCGGAAGTAAAAAGGGTCCTGTCGCTCATGGTTGTTCCATCTAAGTACTGAATCGGATTGATCCGGCTGGGGCCGAATGTATGGAGCCGCCATTCTAACGATAAGAAGTCAAATTTGCACAGTGTATCTCTGCCCTTGCATTGACCCGTTCTCAGACAGCAGGCCGAGCAAAACCACAGGGCGACTGCGGATAACGCAAGGAAAGTTTGATGATTAGCCTAGGCTGGGAGACAATACCGAGGAGAGAATCTCGCCACAGAAACCCTCTACAGAAACGTAACGAACGCAACAAGGGGGATCGACCAGAAAAGGAATCCATGCATGAGTTCCCGTCGTAGACTAGCAAACGCAATCCGCGCACTGAGCATGGATGCTGTGCAAAAAGCGAACTCCGGTCATCCAGGCGCCCCCATGGGGATGGCGGATGTCGCCGAGGTACTGTGGAATGATATCCTCAAGTACAACCCCGCTAATCCGGATTGGAGTAACCGCGACAGGTTCGTTCTTTCCAATGGTCACGGTTCAATGTTGCTCTATTCGCTGCTGCACTTGACCGGATACGACCTCGGCATTGAGGAGATCAAACGTTTTCGTCAACTCCATTCGAAGACACCGGGTCATCCCGAGTATGGCTATGCTCCCGGGATTGAAACGACTACCGGGCCACTGGGACAGGGATTTGCTAACGGTGTTGGTATGGCGATAGCTGAAAAAATGCTCGCTGAACAATTTAACAGAGCCGAGCAGGGCGTGGAATACAGCATCGTGGATCACTACACCTATGTCTTTCTGGGGGACGGTTGCCTGATGGAAGGAATCTCCCATGAGGTGGCATCCCTGGCCGGTGTGCTCGGGTTGGGTAAATTGATCTGCATCTACGACGATAATGGCATCAGCATTGACGGTGAAGTAAAAGGCTGGTTCCGAGACGACACGGTAAAGCGTTTTGAAGCCTACGGATGGCAGGCCATTGGTAGTGTGGATGGTCACGACCCGGCGGCCATATCAGTGGCGGTGAAGAGTGCCTTAGAAGAAACGGGGAAGCCCACTTTGATCTGCTGTAGGACCCAGATTGGTTTTGGTTCCCCGACAAAAGCAGGTACAGCTTCGGCACATGGCTCGCCCTTGGGCGAAGCTGAAGTGCTGGCAACCAGAGAATCGTTAGGTTGGGAATATGGGCCCTTTGAGATTCCTGACGACATTTACGAGGGGTGGGATCATCGATCCAGTGGCGATCGGACGGAACAAGAGTGGAATGATCAATTCACGCGCTACCAGCAGCGATTTCCGGAACTGGCAGCTGAGTATGAGAGACGCCTTAGAGGTGAACTTCCCGAAAACTGGGGCGAGAACATGGCGGATTACATTCAAAGTGCCCAGTCGCAAGGCGAATCCATTGCGTCCAGAAAGGCATCCCAGAACAGCATCGAAGCGATCTCGCCACTGCTTCCCGAACTGGTTGGTGGTTCGGCAGATCTGGCCGGGTCCAATCTGACCATGTGGTCGGGCAGCCAGGCTCTGACTGCGGAAGATGCCTCCGGCAATTATATCTACTTCGGCGTCCGGGAGTTCGGCATGACCGCCATCATGAACGGAATCGCCTTGCATGGCGGATTCATTCCCTACTGCGGTACCTTCCTCATGTTTATGGAGTATGCGCGTAACGCAGTGCGCATGTCGGCCTTGATGAAGCTTCGGAGTATTTACGTTTACACCCACGATTCCATCGGACAGGGCGAGGATGGACCGACTCACCAGCCGGTCGAGCAGATAACGAATTTGCGATCTACCCCGAATATGTCCGTGTGGCGACCTTGCGATGGGACAGAGACGTCTGTGGCCTGGAAGTTTGCCGTACAGCGATCGGAAGGACCCACCGCTCTGATCCTCTCACGCCAATCGCTCCAGCATCAGCATCGTACCACCGAGCAGCTGGCGGACATTGAACGGGGCGCTTATATATTGCAGGATTGCGACGCAACGCCGGCAGCTATCCTGTTAGCCACCGGCTCCGAGGTCGATCTGGCCGTGGCAGCCGCCCGGCTGCTGAAGGACAAGGGGGTGCCGGTCCGAGTGGTCTCCTTACCTTGTGTGGATGTTTTTGCATCCCAGCCTGAGGATTATCGGCAACGGGTATTGCCAGCGGCTGTACGTAATCGCGTCGCCATCGAAGCAGCCCAGGGGGACTACTGGCACAAGTGGGTTGGGCTCGATGGTCGTGTTGTCGGCATAAACTCATTTGGCGAATCCGCGCCGGGTGGTGAGCTGTTCAGGGAATTTGGCTTTACCGCGGCACATATTGTCGCTCAGGTAGAAGATTTAATCGGCTAGCAAGGGAAATGATGCGGTGACACCAACGGTACTCAATTTGGAGGATCTGCCCCTCGAGCAAAAGCGGGTACTCATCCGGGAAGATCTAAACGTTCCTCTGGAAAATGGCCAGATCAGCAGCGACGCACGCATTCGCGCAGCTCTGCCCACCCTCCAATACGCACTTGAGCAGGGCGCCAGGTTGATGGTCATGTCCCATTTAGGCAGACCGGACGAGGGTGTCCCAATAGGGAAGCAACAGCAGTTCTCGCTGCAGCCGGTGGCCGACAGGTTGAGTGAGCTGCTGAATCGCAACGTGCCCCTCGTCACAGACTGGCTGGACGGTGGTGATTGGCAGCAGCAGGCGATCGTCTTGCTGGAAAACGTGCGTGTTAATAAGGGGGAGAAGAGCAACAGTGAAGAGCTGGCAAGAAGAATGGCTGCTCTGTGTGATGTATTCGTAATGGATGCCTTCGCGACTGCCCACCGTGCACAGGCATCCACGCAGGGCCTGGCTCAGTATGCTCGCATTGCCTGCGCGGGCCCCCTGTTATCTGCCGAATTGGCAGCCCTTGAACGCGCCTTGAGCAATCCGTTGCGGCCGATGTTGGCGATCGTGGGGGGATCGAAAGTCTCCGGCAAGCTGACTGTTCTGGATGCTATCGCATCCAAAGTGGAGAAGCTGATCGTTGGGGGTGGTATCGCCAACACGTTTCTGGCTGCAGCCGGCTACGAAGTCGGTGCATCCTTGTATGAAAAGGATCTGCTGGAAGCCGCTCGCACACTCATGCAGCGGGTGGCGATACCTCTGCCGCGGGATATAGTCGTTGCCAAAGAGATATCACCTGTCGCGAAAGCCACAGTGAAAGCCGTTGGCGAAGTTGCGGTGGATGACATGATCGTGGATGTGGGCCCCGCTTCGTCTGCAATGTTTGCAGATGATGTGGGTTCGGCGAACACGATCCTATGGAACGGACCGTTGGGCGTATTCGAACAGGACCAGTTTGGGTCGGGGACCAAGGCCCTCGCCCATGCGATTGCAGACGCAGGCGCCTACACGCTTGCGGGCGGGGGTGATACCCTGGCTGCCATCGACAAATATGGTGTCAAAGAGAAGATCTCCTACATTTCCACCGGTGGTGGTGCATTCCTGGAATTTGTAGAGGGAAAAGTCCTGCCGGCAGTGGAGATATTGCAGCAGAGATATGCGCAAATGAATGAAGCTAAGGGCGTGAGCCCAAAGGGAGCACAGTGATGGCGTTAGTGAGCATGCGACAACTGCTGGATCACGCAGCGGAACACGACTACGGCGTACCGGCATTTAATGTCAATAACCTGGAGCAGATGCGAGCCATCATGGAAGGAGCGCAGGAGACGGACAGCCCGGTCATCGTACAGGCATCTGCCGGTGCGCGAAAATACGCCGGCGCAAACTTTCTGCGCCACTTGATACTGGCAGCCATCGAGGAGTTTCCGGACATCCCGGTGGTCATGCATCAGGATCACGGCGCTTCCCCTGCTGTCTGTCAAAGATCGATTCAGTTCGGATTTTCCTCGGTGATGATGGATGGCTCTCTGCTGGACGACCAGAAAACTCCCGCCAGCTATGAGTACAATGTCGACGTGACCAGCAGGGTGGTCGAGATGGCCCACGCCTGTGGTGTCACGGTGGAAGGTGAACTTGGATGTCTCGGATCTCTGGAGACGGGTGAAGCTGGCGAGGAGGATGGGGTGGGCGCAGAGGGCACGCTGAGCAAAGAGCAGTTGTTGACCGATCCCGAACAGGCAGCGGACTTCGTCACAAAAACAGCAGTGGATGCACTGGCAATTGCCATCGGTACCAGCCACGGCGCATACAAGTTCACCCGTCCGCCCACCGGCGATATCCTGGCGATTGACAGGGTCAAGGATATCCACCGGCGGCTGCCCAATACCCATCTGGTGATGCACGGTTCCTCCTCCGTGCCACAGGAGTGGCTGGCGGTCATCAACCAGTTTGGTGGCGAGATTCCGGAAACGTATGGTGTTCCGCTGGAAGAGATTCAAGAAGGGATAAAGCATGGTGTCAGGAAGGTCAATATCGATACCGACCTGAGACTGGCATCGACCGGTGCCATACGCCGTTTTTTGGCAGAGAATAGATCCGAATTCGACCCGCGTAAATTCTTGACGGAAACGTTGATCGCGATGAAAGGCATCGTCACCTCCCGTTATGAGGCTTTTCATACAGCGGGATGGGCGTCCAAAATCAAGCCGATACCCCTGGACGATATACAGCAGCGCTATGCCAGCGGTACGCTGGATCCTCAAATCCAGTAGATCACTTGCCGCCTTCTTGAGTCACGACGGTGGATTTGGACCAACTCAGGCGCGACTTGGAGCCATTCAGTTTTGATGGCCCCATCGAGCATTCCGACCCTACACGCAGCTACTTTCGCTACTATGGCATCGACTTCGAGGATCGAATCGACGTCCAGCACCGCTTCGGCTGTCTTCCGGACTGCGATTTCAACATCGCACTGCATTACTTCCAGCCGGACAGTCCCCGTGGCACGGTCTTCGTCATGCATGGATATTTCGATCATGTCGGTATCTATGCCCACCTGATCGAGTACTTCCTGACCAGAAACTATGCGGTCGTCAGTTACGATCAACCAGGCCACGGCCTTTCCGGCGGTCAGCGCACCAGCATCGATAGCTTCGATCAATACGTCGAGGTGCTCACGCACTGTCTCTCAAGCTGCGACGATCATTGTGCCAGACCTTGGCATATCGTCGGGCAGAGCCTGGCTGGTGCGATCATCATGACGCATCTGCTGCGTAACCGGTACTCGTCTGCAAGCTGCCCCTTTGACCAAATTGTGGTGTTGGCGCCTCTGGTACACCCCAGCGGATGGCGCATGGGCAAATGGATGCACGCCGTCGGCAAGTATTTCTTCAGGCAGCGGAAGAGAACGTTCAATATCAATTCCCACGATGACGCGTTTCTGGAATTTCTGAGGAACAGGGACTCGCTGCAATCGACCATCCTGCCGATGCATTGGGTTACCGCGCTTAAGGTGTGGATCAGGGAATTTCACAGCCTGCCAACGAGTTCGCTGAGTATCACCGTGATTCAGGGAACCGATGACCATACTGTGGACTGGCGTTACAACATGAAGGTGGTGCGAGAGAAGTTTCCTAACCTGACCATCCACTATCTGACCGACGGCCGACACCAACTTGTGAATGAATCGGAATCTCTGAGAAGCAACATGTTTGATCTGATGGACTCTCTATTCTGAGAGCGCCCACACAATTGGTGCTTATCAGAAGAGTATGCGGGTGCGGATGGTTCCCGTAACGTTTTTTAGCTCGTCCAGGGCAAGGTTACTGTATTCCTGGCTGATATCGGTTACCACATAACCAACGCGCTCGTTGGTCTGCAGATGTTGGGCGTTGATATTGATGCCGTTTTCGGAGAAGAAGCCGTTGATGTCGGATAGCACGCCGGGAATGTTCTCGTGGATATGCAGAATCCTGTGACTGCCGGGATGTGCTGGAAGTGCCACCTCGGGAAAATTAACCGATGAGATCGTGGAACCGTTATCACAGTATTTAATCAGCTTCGTGGCTACTTCCGTGCCGATGTTCTCCTGCGCTTCCAGCGTGCTCCCGCCGACGTGAGGGGTCAGGATGCAGTTGTCGAATTCCTGGAGCGTCGAGACGAATTCTTCAGCGTTGGATTTGGGTTCCTGTGGGAACACATCGACGGCCGCTCCCAGCAGATGCTTGGAGCGTAAGGATTCCGTCAGGGCTTGCAGATCGATCACAGTGCCGCGGGATGCATTCAGTAGAATACTGCCCGGCTTCATGGTTGCCAGCTCTTCGGATCCAATCATGTTCCTGGTCAATTCAGTTTCCGGTACGTGCAGGCTGACGATATCGCTGCCGGCAAGCAGCTCAGACAGAGAAGATAACTGCTCGGCATTTCCAAGACTCAGCTTGGACACGATGTCGTAATAGAAGACCCGCATGCCGAGGGACTCCGCCAGCACGCTAATCTGCGAGCCGATGTTGCCATAGCCGATGATGCCCAGCGTCTTACCCCTGATCTCAAACGAGTTGCTGGCTGATTTTTGCCAGATACCGCGATGGCTGAGTGCATTCTTCTCCGGTATCCCGCGCAGCAACAGGATGGCTTCTGCAATAACCAGTTCGGCCACGCTGCGGGTATTGGAGAACGGGGCGTTGAATACCGGAATGCCTCGAATCAAGGCTTGGGTGAGATCGACCTGATTGGTGCCGATACAGAAACAACCGATGGCGATCAATCTGTTAGCGCTGGCGAGAACGGTCTCCGTCAACTGGCTTCCGGAACGAATGCCCAGCATATGAACGCCCTTAAGGGCCTCGCTCAGATTGTCGGCACGCTCCACACAGTCGACGTTGCTGTAGCCCGCCTTCAGAAAACTCTCAGCAGCTGACGGATGAATACCTTCGAGCAGCAGGATTCTGATGCTTGTTTTGTCCAATGACAATTTTGTCATGCTGCGTTTGTGGAAACCCTATGCCTTGAGACCCTGCAAGGCGGCGCCGATGAAGTTAACCGTTGGAGTTTCTGTTATGAAATGGGGTTGGAAGATATTGGCAGGATCAAACTGCTCCTTCAGTTTGATTATTTTATCTCGCTCTGCCGGTGAAGCCAACGAGTAAACTTCCAGCCCAAGGCCGTGCTCCTGCCTCTTGACGGTCTGGTAGGTGTCAGAGCAGATCTCCCGATTGAGCTCCTGGGTGAGCTGCCAACCCTTGCTGTATTCGCTTCTGGTAGGCTTAACCTGGGGCCGGTAGTGAACTACCACGCCGCCTGTATACTGGTGGCCGATCGGCCTGCCGGGCAGTCTTCCTGCCGTGATGGTGAAGATCGCCTTCAGCACCTTACCCAGATAGTTAGGGTCTTTGATATAGATATCCTCGAACCCCGGCAGGGCTACACGACCAGGTGATTTGCCCGTGGCTGCCTTGCGCAGGTCGAGCATCTTCGTGAATGCCCCATGGCTGACTTCCACATAGTTGATGCCATCATGTTGATCGGCGACTCCTCTGAGGGCTTGCAGCTCAGCTTGTTGACCCAGGTACATGGTGAGCATGCGGTACTGGTCATCCGGATAGTCGAATAGAGGTGCAATCTCTGGGTCGTGCAGCAGGGGATCGTCGGCAGTAAAGATACCGCTATCCACCATCATGAACTCGGCGATTTCAGGGTCGCAGACTTCCTGCATGTCCGCCATAAAGGCACCGATGCTGTCACCCAAGGTTTCGATATCGTCGGTGGTGCTGTAGCAGATAACAGAGCAGATCTCGGCGTCTTCCAGATCGGGCACGATGCGCACATCCAGCTCGATGATGATCCCAAAGAGACCCTGACCACCCCCCATGGCAACGATGGTATCGCGATCCGTGACGATCTTGACCTCGGCACCGGCATCGTTGTCGCTGGATGTGATCAGCTTGATGCGGTTGATGACTTGTTTAAAGGTCCCATATTTGGGTGTGCCATTGCCCCCGGCATTGGTCGAGAAATTGCCACCGATGGTGCTCCAGCCACTGGATGGAACGACAGCCGTGTGCCAGCCGAAAGAGGTCAGGTAACTGTCCAGCTCACCCGTCGACAGCCCAGCCCCCACCCGTGCGTAGACCTCTTGCTGGGAAAAGTCCTGCAGTTGCTGCGGGGGGACCTCGGTGCCATCGGCAGTGTAGAAGCTGATCTCCCGTTTCCCCAGTCTCTTGCCGAACCTGTTTACTACGCCAAGCATGTCCGTCATCAGCAGTACCTGGCCTGCGGGAGCGATGGCCGCTCCCGCGGTGCTGGAGCCCTTGGCACGTGGAGTCAACGGGATAGCGTTCTTCGCGGCAAAGCCGACTACGGACAGCACCTCGTCTTCCGACTTCGCAAAGATGACCAATCCCGGTTTGCCGAGAGAGAGGAAGGAGGCATCCGACATGAAGGCCGTGGTGTCGTCGACCTCAAAAGAAATCCCCTCCGATTCCAGGTGCCGGGCGAAGGCGTGCAACTGTTCGCTATTCATATCGGCACACCCACAGCTATCTCCATGTCGCTAGTCAAGGGCATCGGCGAGCACTTGAGAGAGATCCTTGACCTCGATGTCGCCGATCTCTTCCAGTGGCCTGCCATCGCGGTAACAGGAATAGTGGATTCGACATTTGGGACATGTGGTCACCATGACCTCGGCCCCGGCACGCTTGGCCTGCATGAATCGTTCATGCTGCAAGAACTTCGAGTTGGCATCGCAATTGGAGAAGTTGCCCACGCCACAACAGAGCGACTCGGCGCGCACTTGCTCCATTTCTGAAAACTGAATGTCCGGTATTGCCACCAGAAGCTCTCTCGGTTGATCGTAGATTTTCGCGTACCTGCCCAGTCGACAAGGGTCGTGATAGGTGACCGGTTCAGTGATTGGACTGTTAAGATGTAAGCGCCCCTCTCTGAGCAGTTGGGTGAACAGCTCTGCTGTGTGAATTATCTCAAAGGGAAGTTCACCGATCTCTGCAGCATAGTCGCTGGACAGAGTCTGGAAACATTCGGCACACGCGGTTACAACTTTGTCCGCGCCACTTTCTTCTATCGTCTCGATGTTAAGTCTCAGCAGCCGTAGGAATGTTTCCCGGTCACCGTTCCATAGGCTCTCGTAGCCACAGCAGCGTTCGCTGTTGGATAAAACCGGGACGATGCCGGCGTGATTAAGAATCTTAAGCGTAGCCTTGGCCGTTGCCGTGTGGTTGATCTCAGGGAACATATTGTCGAAGTAGGGCAGGCAACCGGTGAAGTAGAAGTATTCCCCTTCGCTGGCATGTTGTAAGCCATCGCTCCAGGCAAGGCGGTTCTGCTGCAACGACTCGTTGCTCATCATGCGCTGCAGGGATTGCAGCATGTTGCCGTGTTTGCAGTAGAAGGAGATCTCTTCACTCCTGGCCTCTGCCCGAGCATCGCGCACATAGTCCACCCACTTGGTGGATTGTGGGCAGACATCCTGACAACTCAGACATGTCAGGCACTGCCATATGGCGGATTGATCTACACTCCCTTCAGCCAGCAGCTGCAACACCAGTCCCCGTGGTGAAAACTTCTCGTTTACCATATTCTGGGGACAGACGTGGGTACACTTGTTACACAGAATGCACTGAAGATCTTCGGGTTGTGTCGACATATTCTATGAACTTATCGCGTGAGTTGCACTTGGCTCAGCTGGCCTGCTTCTTTTTTCAAGGGACTGGGTCCCATCTGCACCAGATCGTCGCGGAAGGAGTGCACCAAGTTGGCCAGCAACGTACCCTCCGCGGAGGAGGTCTCCTCCCTGCGTAATCGCTCGCCCCGAAGGCCCAGGGTATCGAGTAGTTTCTTCATATCGACGATGATCTGCTCCGCTTGGATATTCCCGGAGACGTAGTGGCAGTCACCGATATGGCATCCAAACAGGATTACACCGTCATAACCTTGCTCGAACGCGTTCAATATGAAGTTGGGCTCTGTCCTGCCAAGACACATCAGGCGCACGATCTTGATATTTGCCGGGTACTGCAACTTGGCCAGACCGGCACCATCCGCCCCGGCATAGCCGCACCAGTTGCAGGCGAATCCCAGAATATCGGGTTCAAAACTCATTCAGCTTGTTCCGCGAGCTCGTTTCGATAACCGGATATCATCGCTTCGATCTGCTCCACTTCGGCGGAGTGTACACCGATAGCGCCAGTCGGACAGATGGCCGTGCACTTGCCGCAGCCTTCGCACAGGGCCGCCTCGACCACAGCCCAGAGGGCCCCCTCAGCCACATTGACTGCGCTGAATTCGCATGCCTCCTCACATCGTCCGCAGGCTCGACATCGATCCATGTGGATGTACGCAGTCTGCGGATTCAACAGCACTTCACCGTCACCGATATAGCCGGCCAGGGATGCGGCCGCGCTACCTGCCTGGGCGATGCTGTCGGTAATGTCCTTTGGTCCCTGGGCAGTCCCGGCGATCATCACGTTCTTGATCGAGGTGTCCGTGGGGCGGATCTTCAGGTGGAACTCCTTGATAAAGCCGGATTCGTCCTTCTGGATGCCCAACTGTTTGATCAGCGTATCGACGTCGTCAGCAGGTTCCATAGCGGTGGAGAGAACCACCAGATCGGCATCGATATTGAGCAGCGAACCGGTGAGCTGATCATCTACGGTAACCAAAAGATTACGGCTTGCTGAATTCTCCGTGACCCGGCCGGGCAACCCCCTGATGAAGTGGATGCCCTGGTTTCGCGTTCTCTCGTAATACTCCTCATAACCTTTACCGAATGCGCGGATGTCGATGTAACAGATGTATATCTCGGCATCGGTCACGAGATTTTTCTTAATCAGACCGGCGTGTTTGAGGGCTACCATGCAGCACACCCGGGAACAGTAAGCGTGCATATCATTGTTGCCCTGGGCATCGCCGCGGGAACCCACGCATTGCACCATCACTATCTTTCTGGCAGTCCTGCCATCGGACGGTCGCAGGACCTTTCCTTCCGTCGGCCCCATAGGATCCAACATTCTTGCCAATTGGAATTGGGTGATTACGTTTTCATAGCGGTCATATCCGTACAGCAGTTTGGAAGGATCGTAGTCCTTGAATCCAGTGGCTACCACCACGCCGCCGACGATCAGCTCTTCGGTTTCGGCAACCTGGTCATACTGGATTGCCTTCGCTTCACACGCCGCATCGCATAACCGGCAGTCGCTGCATCCCCCGCATTGCAGACAGCGATTGGCTTCCGCTATTGCCTGGGCCTCGCTCATGGCCTGTTCGACCGGCGCAAAACTGGCACGTCGATCCGCCATCGGCAGCATCGGTGTGGTTGTCCGCGGCTGCGAGGTATCTCCCGCCTTTTGTGCCAGGTCCCATGCCAACTCCATGGGAACTACGTCGAGATTCGGGTACACGTCCAGATCTTCGATGGGATAGCCGATGGCGTCCGCGATGCATCGGGCCGCTTTCTTGCCAAAGGCCATCGCCTCGACGATGGTGGTCGGCCCCGTCACGGCGTCACCTCCCGCATACAACCCTGGCACCGATGACTGAAGGGTTTCCGGATCGGTGGCGATGGTACCGAAGGGCGTAAGCTCAACGTCAAGACCTTCGAACAAGTCGGCAACATCCGGTTCCTGACCGATGGCAAAGATCACAGTATCCGCCTTTATGATGGATTCGGATCGTTCCATGATCACCGGCTTCATGCGGCCCAATTCGTCAAAATCGATTCTCTCCACCGCCAGGAATTCAACGCCCCCAACCCGGCCGTTTTTTTCCATGAAACGCTTCGGTGAGGCCCGCGGGTGCATCACGACCCCCTCCTCCAGGGCCTGCTGAATCTCGGAACGGATGGCAGGCATTTCCGCCTTCGTTTCCAGGCAGATCAGCTGAACTTCCGCGCCGCTACGCAAAGCAGTCCGTGCCACATCCATGGCGACGTTGCCCCCGCCGATTACTACAATCTTGTTACCGGCTCGGCTGTCGTGCCCGAGCTTGACGTCCCGTAGATATTCACCGCCCCTCAATACACCGGCTAGTTCAGAGCCGGGAACGGGGAGAAACTTGTCTTTGTGCAAGCCGACGGCAACCAAAACGGCATCGTAGTCTCGCAGGTATTGTTTGAGCGCTGTGCCACTGACCCTGCTTCCAGTCTCGATGGCAACGCCGAGTCGCTCGATGTAGTCGATGTCCCGCTGCAGGATATTCGCTGGCAGCCGGTAGTTGGGAAGACTGATGGCTGGCACGCCACCGGCTCGTTGCGCTGCTTCAAATACCTTGACGTCGATACCGGCCAGCGCCAGATCATGAGCGCATGCAAGGCCGCTTGGCCCGCCGCCGATTACTGCTACTTTTGCCGGTTTCTTCTCGATCTCAGCAACTTGCAGATCTGCGGCATTTGCCGGGTGCTCCATGACAAACCGTTTCAGCGCGGCGATAGCCAGCGGCCCTCCGGCCAGTTCTCGGCTGCACTGATCTTCGCAGGGGTGAGGGCAGACCCTTCCGCACACGGATGGCAGCGGATTGTCGCGACGAATCAGTGCCAGTGCCTGCTGGTACTGTCCGGCGGCAATCAGTGTAGCGTAGCCTTGAGGGTTCTGAAAAATCGGACAGCCCTCTCGACAGGGCGGAATGCCACGCTTATCCAGCAGGTAAGTATTGGGTACCGCTGACGGCGATGTTCTGTAGGCTGCCTTCCTTGTCGAGCGAAGCCCCTTATTGTAATCGTTGTAAACATCAACCGGGCATACTTCGGTACACTTACCACAGCCGGTGCAGTCTTCGGCTATAACGTACCTGGGCTTCTTCTTCACGCGGATTGCGAGTCCTTCCGGCAGCTTGGAGATATGCTCTATCTCCGTATGGGTCAGCAAGTTGATCTTGCTGTTTTTGTTCACTTCGTCCATACGAGGAGATAGGGTACACAGAGCACAATCGTCGGTGGGGAATATCTTTACCACGCGAGCCATGTTACCGCCGACGCTGGCTTGTCTTTCAATCAGGTGGACTTTATGACCCAGGGCTGCCAGGGTGGACGCTGCGTGGATGCCCGCAATTCCCGCTCCAATCACTGCGGTGTCCGTAGAGATGCGAATACTCGACTGGGGTAATGGAATCAGGCGACGGGCCTTTTCCGCCGCCCCTCGAACCAGCAGTTTGGCCTTGTGCAGCGCTTGTTCCCGCTCGTGAAAGTGGGGGTAGGAACATTGCTCCCTGAGATTGACGATTTCCAGCGTAAAGGGATTAAGCCCCGCTTCCTGGATGGTCTCGCGAAACATCTCCTCGTACTGACGGGGCGTGCAGGCACCGATCATCACCCCATCCAGATTCTGACTCTTAATGGCAGCCTGGATGTTGGCCTGACCCTCCGCAGAGCAAGTGAACGAGTTGATTTCCACCAGTTGTACGTCGTCCAACTGCTCGGTGAATTCCTTCAATTGATCCAGATCTACGACGTCGGAGATGTTGCCGCCACAACGGCAAAGGAAACAGCCGATACGTCGCTTGTCGTGTTCGTTGTTACTACTCAACCGGCAACTCCTCCGGTACGGCGACCAGGTGTCGTTCCAACCCCAACTCCTTGCGATCCAATCCCAAGGCGAGACCGATCAATTGAGGCAGATGGATGACCGGCATGTTGATGTCGGTATTTGCTTCTTTCTCCGCCCGGTACTGATAGGAGTCGAGCGTCAGTTGACACAGCGTGCAAGGGGTTACCACCAGGTCCGCGCCATGCTCTTTGGCTTCGGTCATGGCACTTGCCACGCGAGCCACCGAGACGTCCTGATTGACCAACATGACGTGAAATCCACAGCAATCTGTCTTGGACGAGTAATCCACCGGAGTGGCCCCAACAGCAGCGATGAGTCTCTCGAGAGACTCGGGATGACGGGGATCGTCCATACCCAGCAGATCTTTGGGGCGCAGCATATGACAACCGTAAAAAGGCGCTACATTTAGCCCGGCAAGCTGCCTTTCGATTTTTTCCTGCAGGTTGGACAGACCCAAATCGTCAATCAGGACCCACAGCAGATGGCGTATCGCAGTTTTGCCGCTGTATTCAAGGTTGAATTCCGCCAGACGACTGTTGACCCGGGACCGCAGCTGCTGGTCTTCATCCAACGTTCTTTTGGCCTTGAGCATGGTGAGTTGACAGGTGTTGCAGATCGTAACGATGTCCAGTCCTTCCCGCTCTGCGATGGCGAAATTGCGTGCATTGACGGCGGCACTGAGGTTCGGTCTTTCCTCGTGAAGTACCCCTGCCCCGCAGCAACTGAAGTTGGGGAACTCCACCAACTCCACACCAAGATGCTTGGCGACGGCGCGGGTCGCCCCATCTGCCTCGGTAGTGGTTGCTTTGGCTGCACACCCGGGAAAGTACGCGTACTTCATCATTTCGGTTACGGGTCCTTAGTCGTCGAATTCTTCGATCAAGGCTTGAACTTCCTTCACGTCGTCGATCGAACCGATCAGTGGCGAGGGCACCTTGCCTTTGAGCAGGAGTTGAACACCATAGGGAATTAGTTTCAGCGTGCCGAACACCCCGAGGGTCTTGACCGGCAACGTTGCCTCGTTGAGTTCCCCATGACGAGCCATATCCTGCAGGAAAGCCAGCGTGTGTTTGGCGCCGGCCGTTTTCCGGTATCCTTCGCGAAGAGACAGGGTTCGAACTGCCGTGATGATGTCTCCCGGCCTTATATTCTTGTGGCAGTTGGCTGTGCATTGCTGACACCTGGCACAAAACCAGATCTCGTCTGAGGCGAGCACTTCCTCTTTTAGTCCGAGCAGAATCTTGGCGATCAGCCTGCGGGGATCGAACGTTGGCAGCAACGCTCGCACCGGACAGCTGGAGGAGCAGACGCCGCACTGGAGACACTGTTTGATACCCTTACCATCTTCGAGGGCAGCCACTTCGGTCGCGAAGGTATCGTCCAACCGGGTTGCTTCAGCCATGTGTACATAAACCTTAGAATGTAAGGGGATAGTACAACAAGGATCCAACTTCTGTCATTCGATAAGGCGCCCGAGATTATTCTACGAATTACTTTAGTAAAGGGGCTGAATGGTAACGGGAACGCGGTAATGTGCATCGCTTTGGGGACAGAGCAGAGTGATATTGTTGGCTCTAACGGATCAGTTATGCCTGTATTCAGTTATCCCATCATCGCCCGCTACTAACAGGAGATCTGCCGGGCGCCGCGCGAACAGACCGTTGGCAACCACGCCAACAATATTGTTGATTGTTCCTTCCAGGCTGGCAGGATCCTCTATTGTCAGCTGATGAACATCCAGGATTTGGTTACCGTTGTCAGTGCGGAAGCCATCCCGGAACTCGGGCTCTCCTCCCAACTTTACAATCTCCCTGGCTACGTGGCTTCGTGCCATGGGAATCACTTCGATGGGCAGGGGGAAAGCACCCAGGTTGTCCACCAACTTGGTTCGATCGACGATACAGACAAAACCTGCACTCACCTCTGCGACGATCTTCTCTCTGGTGAGTGCGCCTCCCCCTCCTTTGATAAGTTGCAGTTGCCGCGTGGACTCATCGGCACCGTCGACGTAGACGACGATGTGATTCACGACATTGAGTTCGTAGACCGGTATTCCGTGTTTTCTCAACCGATCTGCAGAGCCGATCGAACTGGCCACTGCACCATCGAACTTGTGCTTGATCTCTTTGAGCGCGTCGATGAAAAAATCTGCCGTGGAGCCGGTGCCCACCCCCACGATCGAGTCCTTGGTCAGTTGCTCTGCAATGACCTCGATGGCAGCATCGGCAACCGTTTTCTTCAGTTCGTCTTGGTTCATGGAGAGCGCTCAGGTGATCGTTAAGTTTAAACACTTCTCGATGAAAATGGTGATCATTGTGTGGGAAAAAGGTGGTTGGCGGTTCTGTGTTGTGGTCGTTGGAAGGCCACAATTCTCGTGGTCCGACATTTCCGGAATGCTCCTACGGCTGAGTCTGATAGGTCAGATACTCCTCCTCGAAACTCAGCAAACGGGTATCCTTTACTCTGTCGATGAACAGCGTTCCCGCCAGGTGATCAAATTCATGCTGCATCACGGTCGCCAGAAAGCCCTCCAGGACCATGTTGTGAGCTTTGCCGCACAGATCCTGATAGCTCACCTCGATGTGCTGGGGTCGCTCTACAAAGCCCCTGATTGCCGGGATTGAGAGACATCCTTCCCAGTGGCCGGCAGTTTCTTCGGAGAGCAAAGTAATGCTTGGATTAACAAAGATCGTCAGCGGTAAAGTGTCTATCTCGCCATAACGGCTGGCCGACTCCACAATCTCGATGACAGCCAATTGGATGGACCGATTGACTTGAGGAGCAGCCAGTCCGATGCCGCTGCTGGCGTGCAGTGTTTCCACCATATCTCCCACAAGCTCGGCGATATCTCGACCGCCAATTTCATCATCCAGGAGGGCCCGGGCAGCCTGGCGCAGCACCGGATGTCCCATGCGCACAATTTCAAGTACCGCCATGGTGGGTTCCCCCTAACCACTTAGATCGATATGGCTGGTTTGCTGGACTTTTTATTACCGATTTCGTGTGCCAGGTCACTTCATCGCCCTACTTGGGTGTTCGTCGCTTTGCGTGAGTCTTCAACCAGGATTCAAAGTAGCATGTTGACATAGATACAGTTCGATGTGATGGAAAACCACTGGAATGGAAGCAACCGCGTAGTGAATTAGGTTAACCCTACTGTTGTATGGCAAAGCAAGGATGTTTTCTCTACTGGTTAACTAAGGAGTCAAAGTGAAGAACAAGCCGGATATACTGCTGCTACTTTTCATAGTGGTTGGGCTAGGGATAGCGTTTAACTCGATATTCTAATATCAGCGAATCGATCACGGCGTGCAGGTGTATATTTCCTGGTCGGTTACGATCGCGTTCATTCTTACATCCCACGGATTGGCATCAAGCCGTTCTGCTCGCTGACATTCGTGCGCCAGCCCCATCAATGTAGGTCGATGCCAGGCCACCCCGGCCTCAATGAAGGAGAAGGTGCGGTCATAGTAGCCTTTTCCCATCCCCAACCTGTGTCCTCGGGCGTCAAAGGCAACCAACGGCAACAGGATCAGGTCGAGAGTGGCGGCAGGCGCCCTTTTGGCGAATCTCGGTATGGGCTCAGGTATTCCATATCGATTGAGGCAGAGCGGATCGCCGGGACCATACTCAAAAAACCACAGTTGATGGCGATTGGCAGTTGAAATTGCGGGCTTCAATCTTGGCAGGAAGCAGTGCTTGCCCATCGAGACAGCAGCGTTCAGCAAAAGTGTGGGATCGATCTCGCCGTCGTTGGGAACATAAAACGCGATACGTCGGCTTCGCTGGAAAACAGGTTCCTTGATCAAGACTGTCGCCACCTGCCAGGCTGCTGTTCGTTGTTGCAGCTTGGACAGTGCCCGGCGTTTTTTCCGATAGGTGGATCGTGTCTTCTTTTGCGTTCCGGTCGAAGACATGATAAAGCCAGTTCCCCAGAGTGCCGCTGCCGTATAAATCCTTGAACCCAGCGGTTCAAGGCGGTGATCTCTGCGGGGCATCAGGCTTTCCGATCAACGGACTTGCTCAACAACCCCGACAAGAGACCCCTGGGTGTCGCATAAAGGGTCGAGGAAATATCGACTGGCGAACATTCCAGGGAACTTAACGGATATTATAGCCTAATTGTGGCTTGGCGACCGAACGCGGGGCGGCCGAGCGCGGTTCGGCCGAGCGCGGCCCGGCCAAACGCAATCCTAACCGGGCTTACTTTCAGGGCCTGTTTCGACGGCCGGACGAATTCGACTGATCGCCTGGTCCAATTTTGTGGAAAGGTCGGTGACCTGCTGCGCGGTGCCGGACACCAGTCTCTTAGTCTTGGAGACCTGTTTAAGCAGGTCGTTGGCTATATTGAGAGAAGCCATGACAGCGATTCGTTCCAGACCGATGACCGATGCTTTGTCGCGCATTTCCCTCATCTTTTGATCAAGATAGCTGGCAGACCTGCGCAGCGCGTCCACTTCACTGGCAAGACACTTGACCTGATACTCTTTATCCAGAATGGTCACATTGATCGTGCGTGTTTCATCGGACATGGCAATTCGCTTGCGGTCAGAAAAAGATGAGTGTTGCAGTCAGCTAATCTTGTTCCAGCGCCTTTAGCCGCATGATCATCGCCTCGATCTTATTCCTGGCTAGATCATTCTTTTCCAGCAGTCTGGATTTTTCTTCAGCCCAACTTTGTTTGTCCGTCTGCAGGACAGTTATATTGCGCTCCAAATCATTGCAGAGCTGAATAAGTTCGTCAATTTTCGCTTCCAGTTCGTTGATTTCCAATGTATTTAACCCGCATTCAGCCGTTGAACTACTATAGAACGCTTGCAAAGACTGCGTCAATGAATCTCCCTGTACATTTGCGCCAAAAAATCTGCAAGATTTGGTGCAAGGAACGACATCGGATGCATACAATGGTTGCCGGTGCTGCCCATCTGGGGAGAGGTGTCATGCATCGATGGCAAGCACTGGTGATTGACCGAGTAGACCCGTGTGAATCTGGATTGAGCGACTTGCCACGCTCACACAATTGAATCAGCCTATCGAGGTATCCGGCAGATGAGATCTGCGCCCCGAATTTCCAACAGTGAGTTTGCCAGGCGTCGCGTGGAACTGATGCAGTTGATGGAACCCAATAGCATAGCCATTCTGCCTGCATCCCAATCAAAGAATAGAAACGGTGATGTGGAATACAGCTTCAGACAGGACAGTGACTTCTACTACCTGAGTGGCTTCGGCGAGACCGATTCAGTCTTTGTGCTGGTTCCGGGCAGAGAGCACGGAGAGAGTATTCTCTTCTGTCGCGAAAGGGATGAGGAGTTCGAGCGTTGGAATGGTCCCCTGTCGGGACCAGACAGAGCCAGACAACTATATGGCATTGCGGATGCTTTCCCCATTGAGGACATAGATGAAATCCTGCCGGGCATGATCGAAGGCAAAGACAAACTCTATTATGCCATGGGGGTCAATCGGGATTTTGACAACAAGATCATCGAATGGGTTAACTCGATTTCGTCCAAGAAGAAATATGGTGCGGAACCACCGGGTGAATTCGTTCAGCTCGGACAGTTTCTGCATGAATTACGTTTGTTCAAGAGCAAGCAGGAGATTACCTTGCTGAAACAGGCTGCAAACATCACTACTAAGGCGCACATAGCCGCCATGCGACGAGCCGCGGCAGGAGTGTATGAATACCAGTTGGAAGCCGAACTGCAATACCTGTTTCTGAAGGAGGGAGCCAGATCACCAGCCTATCCCATCATCGTCGGATCGGGACAGAACAGCTGCATCTTGCACTATATAGGCAATGCCGAAATGCTGCAGGATGGTGACCTGGTGCTCGTCGATGCTGGCTGTGAATACCAATACTACGCCTGCGACGCAACCAGAACCTTTCCAGTCAATGGCTGCTACAACGCCCAGCAGAAGGCTATCTATGAAATCGTACTGGCAGCTCAGAAAGCGGCGATCGAAATGGTTCGACCCGGTAATAACTGGAATCAACCGCATCAAGCTGCCGTCAGAGTCGTATGTGAGGGTCTCGTAGAATTGGGGCTGCTCAGAGGCGAGATTGAGGAACTGATTGAAACCGAGGCCTTCAAGCAATTCTATATGCACAAGACAGGACACTGGATGGGAATGGACGTGCACGACGTCGGCGAATACAAGATAGGCGGGGAATGGCGGATCTTTGAAGCGGGGATGGTGTTGACGGTCGAGCCTGGGATCTACATCTCCAAAGACGTAAAGCGCGTCCCGAAGGAGATCCGGAGCCAGGTTCCTGAACCGGTGCCAGCCAGATGGCGCGGGCTGGGCATTCGCATCGAAGACAACCTGCTGGTAACCAGAGACGGCAACGAGGTACTTACCAGGGGCATACCGAAAGAGATCGACGAGATCGAACACCTGTTGTCCACAGCATAAGACCAGCGGAGATGCAGTACAGATTCGGCGCCACTCAGCGCACTAAAGTGCTACCGGTCTCTATCCCCAGAATTGCGAAATGGGTAGAATAGCTGCTCTTCACTTCCTTGTGATCGACTAGTTTCACGCCATGGGTCTGAGAACGATTCTATTCCCCGAACATCAGAGATCCGGTGCCAAGATCATCGACTTCAGCGGATGGGAAATGCCCCTGCATTATGGCTCGCAGATTAAGGAGCACGGGGCGGTCAGAACCGGTGCCGGGGTCTTTGATGTATCCCACATGACGGTGGTGGACGTGCAGGGAGCCGACGCCAATTCCTACCTGCGCTATCTGCTGGCTAACGATGTCAATAAGCTAAACGAATTGGGTAAGGCGCTGTACACTGCCATGCTGAATCACGAAGGCAAGGTGATGGACGACCTGATCGTCTACCTTCGCAGCGATGGATACAGACTGGTGGTGAATTGCGCCACACGAGAGAAGGATCTGCGCTGGATGGCGGATCAAGTCGGGAAATTCGATGTCGAGCTTAAGGAGCGAGATAGCTGTGCAATGATCGCTGTACAGGGACCGGAAGCTTTCGATCGGGTGCGCACCGCTGTATCGCCTGCACAAGCTGAATTAATCGATCGACTGAAACCATTCCAGGGATTGGAAGCGGAAAACTGGTTCATTGCGAGAACGGGTTATACCGGTGAAAAGGGTCTTGAGATAATATTACCCGGTGAGAATGTAAGCGCGTTTTGGGTCGATCTGGTAGCCAGTGGCGTCAAACCAATCGGCTTGGGGGCCAGGGACACGCTACGTCTCGAAGCCGGCATGAATCTCTATGGCAACGATATGGATGAAACCACTTCACCACTCGAGGCGAACATGGGGGCAACAGTCGCGTGGCGACCCGAGGCACGCCAGTTCATTGGCAGGCAGGCGCTGACCGCGGAACGAGCGACCGGTGTCAATCGGAAGCTCGTCGGTCTGGTCATGGAGTCTCGTGGTGTAATGCGACGCCATCAGCCGGTTGTCCATCGGGATCGAAAAATTGGCGAGATCACCAGCGGTGCCTACTCACCCACTTTGGGTTATTCCATTGCCCTGGCACGGATTGAAAGAACCGAACGTAAAGCGCTGCAGGTTGAAATACGTAACGTACTTCACTCGGTCCGGATGGTGAAAACACCTTTTGTAAGGAACGGTAAGAAAGTCTACAGAGATTGAGCGCTAAACTGAATGAGTCAAGGGGAATGCTCAAATGGCTGATTTTCCTGATAGTATCAAGTATACGGCAACCCATGAGTGGGTGAGGCGGGAGGACGATGGTTCCGTAACGGTTGGCATATCCGATCACGCCCAGGACGCTATGGGTGATATTGTTTACGTCGAACTACCGGAGGCCGGCGCAACCGTTGAAGTCCAGGATGAAGTCGGCGTGATCGAATCCGTTAAGGCCGCTGCGGACATTTATGCGCCGATCGCCGGCGCGATCACTGCGGTGAACGAGAAGCTGGAAGATGCGCCGGAAACGGTCAATGAGTCCCCTTATGAAGACGGTTGGCTCTTCAAAATCGAACCTATCGAGTCGACAGATTGGGACAATCTGCTGGACGCTGCTGCCTACATGGCAAAGTGTGAGCAGGAAGAGCACTAGTACTCCAACTACCTAGAATTGATGGGTTCAGCAAGTCGAGAAGCCGTTGGCCGCTAGGCGCGACTCGCCGGGAATGGCTAGTCCTTTCCAAGAGTCGCAACAACGTGGACGACGGCTTCTCGGCTTGCCCGAAGGGAGCTTGCCAGGTGATCCAATACTGCGTTACAACCCTTGAAAAGGACTAGCCATTCCCTTCGGGCTGTGCCTTGCCTTGGATCATCTGGTAAGCTCTGAACCCATCAATTCTAGGTAGTTGGAGTACCAGATAAGATTCTTTGCAGAAGATGGGTCTGACGGTAAAGCCACACTCGGGTGTGGCTTTATGCTTTTAATGCACGAGAGGTGAATCGCACAATGCCATTTATTCCGCATACCGACGAGGATGAAAGAACAATGCTCGAAGCCATCGGTGTGAATTCGATCGAGGATCTGTTTGATGAGATTCCCGCCGAGCTGAGATCGAACCAGCTTGCGCACATACCGGCAGCAATCGGTGAGATGGAATTGCTGCGCGAGATGGCGGCCAGAGCCAGACAGGACGAGACCAGACTCAGTTTCTTAGGTGCCGGCGCCTACGAACACCATATCCCCAGTGCCGTGCTGGAGCTGATATCGAGAGGAGAATTCCTGACTGCCTATACGCCCTATCAGGCCGAGGCGAGTCAGGGAACACTGCAGGTGACCTACGAGTACCAGACCATGATGGCGCATCTGACTGCAATGGATGTATCCAATGCATCTGTGTATGACGGGGCTACCGCACTGGCAGAAGCGACCCTGATGGCCGTTCGAGCCAACCGCAAGTCGCACTCCCGCAAGATCCTGCTTGCCGGAAACATCAATCCCTTCTACCGCAGTACCTGCGCAAACATCGTCAGGAACCAGCAGATAGAGCTGGTTGAGATTCCCTATGGGGATGCTGACGGCTTAACAAAGGCAGAGTCGTTGGACTCTTTTGCCGATGAGGATATCACCGCATTGGTCATCTCCTACCCGAACTTCTTTGGTGGTTTGGATGCAGTAGATGAGCTAACGGATTGGGCTCACGGCATCGGTGCCCTGGTCATCGCCGCCGTCAATCCAATCGCAATGGGTATGCTACGACCCCCAGGTGAGTGGGGTGAAGACGGAGTAGATATCGCCATCGGAGAAGGGCAGCCTCTTGGCGTACCCCTCGCATCCGGTGGCCCCTATTTCGGGTTTATGTGCTGCCGTCAGAATTTTGTAAGACAGTTACCGGGCAGGATTATCGGTCGAACCCTTGACCTTGATGGCAACGAGGGGTTCACGTTGACGCTGCAGGCGAGGGAGCAACATATACGGCGAGCCAAAGCCACCTCGAATATTTGCACCAATCAGGGATTACTCGCCAATGCGGCCACTATCTATTTGAGCTTACTCGGCGCGAAGGGATTAAAAGCGGTTGCCCAGACTTGCCACGAGAGGACGGCGGCTTTGTTGAGCAAGCTGACGGCCATCGAAGGCGTCACCTGTCGGTTTGATGGACCGTTCTTTCACGAAATAGTCATCAGATTGCCAAAACCTGCCGGACCGGTTCTGCAGGAGATGGCGAAAGACGGAATTCTAGCTGGCTATGGCTTGGGCAGGACCTGCAGCGGACTCGAGGACTGTATATTGACTAATGTCACTGAGACCAAAAGCGATCAGGATCTGGATGATTTCAGGGACTGTTTGGCGAACGCTGTGGTTTGAGGAGAGTGGGCAGAATAGATGCTGATTTTTGAGAAGGGAAAAAGCGGCCGTAGTGCCACAGCGCAGTATCCTGACAAAAAGGTCGCCGTGGATGATATCCCGGCAAGTCACCTCAGGGAGCAGCAACCATTGCTGCCAGGTGTATCGGAATTACAGGTTATCAGGCACTTCACCAATCTCTCCAATAAGAACTTCTCGATCGACAACCAGCCCTATCCGCTCGGCTCATGTACCATGAAGTACAATCCACGCGGTGCCCATAGAGCTGTCAACCAGCCTGGGTTCACAAACCGGCATCCACTTGCACCCGAGCACTGTAGTCAGGGCTTGCTGACTTGTTTGTGGGAACTGCAGGAATTCCTGAAAGACATCACGGGCATGCCGTTCGTATCCCTGACACCCATGGCCGGTGCTCAGGGGGAATTTGCCGGAATCGCGATGATCCGGGCCTATCACGCTAACAACGGGCAGCATGACAGAGTGGAGATCGTCATACCAACTGCGGCCCATGGCACAAATCCTGCCACCGCAGCCATGTGCGGCTATCGGGTCAGAGAGGTACAAGTCAGTTCTGACGGTGATATAGATCTGGATGACTTAAAGAGGGTAGTGGGGCCCCAAACCGCTGGTCTAATGATGACTAATCCGTCCACCTGTGGTGTATTCGAGCGTCAGATCAAAGCCATAGCCGAACTGATCCATGCGGCGGGCGGACTGCTTTATTACGACGGGGCTAATCTGAATGCAGTGCTGGGTAAGGTTAAGCCTGGCGATATGGGGTTTGATGTGCTGCATATGAATCTGCACAAGACATTTGCCACCCCGCACGGGGGCGGAGGACCAGGGGCAGGACCCGTGGCAGCCAGCGAAAAACTCGCGCCATATCTACCCATACCGGTGGTGGGCAGGCAGGAAAATGCCGAGGGGTATCGTTGGATGGATGAAGTCGATTTACCCGACAGCATAGGACGGTTGTCAGCGTTTATGGGTAACGCTGCCGTAATGCTGAGAGCATATGCGTATACGCGTCTCCTCGGCGGTGAAGGATTGCACCGAGTGAGTGAATTCGCCACTTTGAATGCTAACTACATGGCAAAGCGGCTAGCGGAATCCGGCTTCGATCTCGCCTATCCCCACCGCCGGGCGAGCCACGAATTTGTAGTCACGCTCTTGCGGCAGTCCAAGGAATTGGGAGTGACCGCCATGGATTTTGCCAAGCGGCTGCTGGACTACGGCTACCATTCTCCTACCACTTATTTCCCGCTACTGGTACCTGAGTGTCTCTTGATTGAACCAACGGAAACGGAATGCAAAGAGGACCTGGATGGATTCGTCCGTGCCATGGTGGCGATACAAAAAGAGGCGCAACTGACCCCTGATCTGGTGACCACTGCACCTCTCGAGATGCCGGTGAGAAGGCTAGACGATGTGAAGGCGGCGAGGGAACCGGATCTCGTCTGGCAACCGGAAGATGAAGGTTGAGGAACCATCAAGATCCGAGCATGGACTCAAGCTCCTGGCTGTGATCGATCATGATGGAAAGGCTTCTGTTGAGCTCCAGCAACGTCGACGGGTCCAGCTTTGCATCAAGTTCGGTGAGTCGCTGCAGCGTTGCCTTGGCCAAGGTAGCAAACTGGCTGGCCAATTCCGGATCCAATGATTCAAACAGTTCGTGCAGGCGGCCCGGATCTGAATACACAAAAACCAGGGTTTGCATATAAGTAAGTAGATCTTGTGCCGAGCTATTGCTGAACCTGGAGTGTCCGCTTGCTTCATCCCCGGGCGTCAGCAACAGCAGCTCCCGCTGCATGCTCTGCAGAGCTTCGGTACAGGCTTGAATTGCTCCTCTCAAATTATGTGTGGTTGCCGTGGCTGGCTGGGGCGCCTCTGCAGCGGGCTGCTGATTTTGGCCGACAATATCGTCATGGAGCAACTTGACGATCAATCGCAGCGTTTCTCGCCGTCGGTTATTACTGAGCTGATGCAAGCGTAGGCCATCGTTTTGCTGGTCTGCAGTAAGCTCGCTCTGCACTGGAAAGTCGGTAATAGGTCGAGCCCAGAGCAGGAATTCGATGGCATGAAATCCCAAGCTCACTTCCTCTGCTGCGGTGATACCGTGCTGGTTTCTGAGGGTCTGCTCGTCGATCGAAAGGGTTAGATCGTTGATGATGCCACTGGTGGGATAGAGCTGCAGAGAGTCAAGGAATCCCTCCTGGATCGGCCAGGCGTCGATCATATGGGGCAGTTGTCCTGCGCTGCCGGACGCTGCACTAGGCATACCAGGCTTGGTTGCAGACACATAGAAATTTGCTTCGAGAAAGGATTGATGTGCGCTCAACCAGACTCGTTGGGCCGCGTCGAGATTGTCAAGGTTGGGGTCAAACAGGACCGCGGTCACTGCTTCCTGCAGGTTTTTCGTTTGCGTGCTGAGCAGCTGTGACCGCACAGCTGCCGAGGGGGAATATAATTCAAGTACGAGCGACTCCGAGAACCG
>JASMJM010000071.1 GCA_030749725.1 Pseudomonadales bacterium
CTCAACTGCGGATCACTACCAGGTTGTGGTGCACGTCGATGAGTCGGCTTTGCGTGATGAGGGTGGTAAGAGTGAGTTACCGATAGAATCGGTCCGCCGCATAAGCTGCGACAGTAGTCTGGTTACGGTGACCGAAGACGAAAATGGTGACCCACTCAATGTGGGTAGGAAACACAGAGTCGTTTCCCCACAATTGAAGAGAGCACTGTTGAGCCGTGATAAGACGTGTCGTTATCCAGGCTGTACCCATGACAGGTGGTTAGATGCGCATCACGTGATGCATTGGATCGATGGGGGAGAGACCAGCCTTGCTAACACTATCTTGCTGTGTTCCAGACATCACCAACTACTGCACGAAGGGGGATTTACCATTCATAAGAACTTCGAAGGAAGGTGGTACTTTCGAAACAGCAATGGAAAGATCATTCCTGAGGGATCGGTGTACAAGCCAATCCTGTACGACGCATCACGTGATGCATTTGTGGGCCAGGATTGTATACGCGAACCGGCAAAGATATTCTACATCCAGCCGTTTCTCAACTGCGTAGAAACTGACACCAGCGCTATGAGAGTCTGAGCGAAACCGCCCAACGCATGGTGGTCTCGCTGCATTTGAGAATCAGCCAATCTCTATTCTTGCAGTAACCGTATCTCCTCTCTCACCTGCTCGACGATGGCTGCCTTCGGGTATTTCTTCAGCAGCAACTGCAGGATGTTCAAGGCTTGTTTGCTTTTTCCATTGCTCTTGGCCAGGTCAGCAATGGATTTCAATTTCTGCGCAGAAGCCAGTCCGCTCGACTGCAGACAGACGACGGCTGCCTGATAGTGATGTTCCTTGATCAGAGCGCTGCTTAAGCCATTCCACTGCCCTTTGTCGAGTTTCAGTTGACGCCTTTCACTGCCGCAGGCCATATATAGTCTGATGGCCAACTCATGGAATTCGTTGTGCAAGGCCAGCGGGATGGCATTTGCTGCGGATTCGACCGCCTCAGTCAGGTTGTCGGACTTGGCCAGCAGGAGGGTGCACTCCGCTGCGATAAAGGGGTCGTCGGGACGACCATTTAGTCGATTTCTTGCCAGCAGGAGAGCGTTCGCCATGTGTAGAGAAGTGACGTTGTCCACTTTTTCCAGCAGCTTGGCGACCGTATTCTCGTCACTAGGGGTATAACGGACCACGGCCTCTTCTTCCTCCTGCCGTGGTTGACTGACCGCAGCCCGACTGTCGGCGGCCATCGGTGCAGAAGTCTCTTGACTGGTATCGGATCGGAGTGCAGATGGCTGCCCCGATTGAGCGAGCCCCGGCTGCTGTTCTGCCGGTGATGGTTTTGCAGTCGGCTGTTCGGACTGGCTTCCCGAATGGCTTCCCGACTGGGTCGCCTCTGGTTCTGGTGGCGATGTCGTGTCAGGTTCCTCCTCCTGAGCTGCACCCTTTACCAGGGCGCCGCACAGCCTGCCGAGTAGAACCGGTGCCATGATTAATGGCAAGCTCATGATAAAGCCACCAAGGACGCCACCCACGGTGGATGAAAGTGTGGCGCCAACCATGACGATGATGATGAGCGGCAGGGCATAGATCAGCCAGAAGATCAGCACGCCACCTATGAGAGACGTATAAAACACCACGAGATCCGCTTTCTGTTCGATGAGCAGGTATTTCCACAGCTCGAGGCTGAACATATCTGCAATCTCATCGGTTGCGGTACAGATTATGAATCCCAGGGTCGGTGCGAAGATGAAAACCAGACCCAACAACACCGTTACAATTCCCATCAGTCCTGATTGCGCCAGTGACATGGGGCTCAGATCGAACGCAAAATTCTCACCACCCCAAGTAGCGACAAGCCAGAGAATGGCCGCAGAAGGCACGGACCAGATCAGCGTGATCACCACATATCGTGTCGAGAAAGCCAGCGAGCTGGCGTTGGAGTTATAAGAGCTGAACCAGCCGTCATCGAATTCCCCGCTGACGGCCGGAATAGCGAAGCGGGAAACAGCAAAGGAGAGCACCATTAGAGACAACAGTATATCGAAGGGGAATACATCGTCCAGGGCGAAGGCGATCGCACCGATTGTAACGATGAAGAATATCAGAACGGGGATCGATTTGAAGATGGTCGAAGGGTGCACGAAGCTGCAAACCACATCACCGGCCAGACCTCGGAAGCTGTCCATAATTCTCACCTTGTACCTTGCAGATGACTGCGGTAGGTACTGAAGAAAAGTGATACCACTTGTAAATCAGTTCGCGAGTTGTGGATGCAACGGGAACTACATCTATTCTTTCTCTAGATACATCTTCAACCCACCTAACTGAAGCCCCTGCACCTGCCCGACGACAGGTGCAAGCTTGATAAAACCTCCCGGGTTAATACCGCTAACCGTGTATATAATGGCTGTAGCAATCCAGATATGAACGTTATAACAATCCAGCCGACCGCGCCCATCGATACTTCGCCCCGAGGACGGCGACCGGTTTTTCCGTTGTATATGGATAGGCCAGGATATTGTGCTCGGTCAGCATTCGGCAGGCCTCTTCTACCTCTACGTCCCCTACCAGGGAAACGACTACCGGCTTGTCGATGCCGCGCTGCCTGGCTTCGCCGACGACTTCGCTCAGCAACGTCGCAAATACCATGGGCGGCGTGATGATGGTATGCCAGTAGCCGAGGATCAGAGAATGAATGCGTTCATCCGTTAGCGCCAGCTCGATGGTATTTCGATAGGTCGTGGGCGGCTCGCCGCCGGTGATATCCACCGGATTGCCGGAGGCACCGAACGGCGGGATGAATTCCTTAAAGGCAGCGTCGAGGTCGTCCGGCATGGTCATGAGCTGCACGCCATGGTCCAGACAGGCATCCGCCAGCAGCACGCCGGAACCACCTGCCCCGGTGACGATGACCACATTTTCCCCCTTCGGGGTGGGCAGGATCTGCAGGCCGCGGGCGTACTCCAGCATATCGTTGAGATTGCGCGCGCGAATTACGCCGCTCTGCCGCAACACGGCGTCATAGACCTTGTCGTTGCCGGCCAGGGCACCCGTGTGGGACCTGGCAGCCTTGGCACCGAGGGCTGTGCGGCCCGCCTTCAACATGACTACCGGTTTCTTTTTGGAGACCCGCTCTGCCACTTCAGCAAAGGCGCGGCCGTCCTTCAGATCTTCCACATGCATGGCGACGACCTGGGTGTTGTCATCCTGCTCGAAGAAGGTAAGCAGATCGTCTTCGTCGATGTCGGACTTGTTACCCAGACCGACGATTGCCGACACGCCCATCTTGCTGGAGCGACTGAAACCGATGATGGCCATGCCCACGCCACCGCTCTGTGAGGAGAGGGCAACCTGACCTTTTTCGTCGTAGGGGGTGCAGAAGGTGGCGCAGAGATTCTTGTGGGTATAGTAGAAGCCGTAGATATTCGGTCCCATCAATCGAACATTGTTGTCGCGAGCCACCTGCAGTACCTCTGCCTGCAATTCATCCTCGCCGATCTCGGCGAATCCCGACGGGATCAGAATCGCTCCGGCGATCTGTTTCTCTCCCACTTCTCCCAGAACCTGTGCGACAAATCGTGCCGGGATGCAGAAAATAGCAATATCCACCGCGCCGGGAATATCCAGCACGCTCTTGTAACAGGTTCTGCCGAGGATCTCATCGGCACGCGGATTGATGGGGTAGATCGCCCCCTGGTAGCCACCATCGATCAGGTTCTTCATGACCGAATTGCCGATCTTGCCGTCTTCGGGGGACGCACCGATCACCGCCACTGCATCCGGCTGCATGATGCGACGCATCGCTGTTAGTATCTCTTCTTGAGAGGGACGATAGCGTGCTTCGGCGGGGGAGAAATCGGTCACGATACGCACGTCCACTGCCGTGGCCGAGTCGCTGCCCGCCATTACCGGGTTGAGATCCATCTCACTGATTTCGGGAAAGTCGTGCATCAGGTGAGACAGGTTCTCGATGAGGGCCGCAAGCGCCTGGCGATCGATCCCCTCGGCGCCACGGACACCCTTTAGAATCTCGGCACCGGCAATATCATCCAGCATGGCAAGCGCTTGCTGCCCGGTCGCCGGTGCCAGTCGAAAGGTGATATCCTGCATGACCTCCACAAGCACACCACCCAGGCCGAAAGCTACCAGCTTGCCAAAACTTGGGTCCGTCGTGCCACCGACGATTACCTCGTGTGCGCCGGAGACCATCTGCTGCACCTGCACCCCAACGATCCTGGCAGAAGCGTTGAACGCTTTGGCGCTGGCCTTGATGCTCTTAAATGCTCTCTTCACCTCAGACACGCTGGTCAAACCGGTGACCACGCCGCCTGCATCTGTCTTATGCAGGATATCGCTGGATTCGACTTTCAGAACGACCGGGAAGCCGATCTCCTTGGCCAGATCTGCAGCCTGCTGCGCGGAAGTCGCGACGCGCTGCGCGGGTGTTGGAATTCCGTAGGCATCGCACAACTGCTTGCCCTCCGAAGCTGTTAGTGCACTGCGCCCTTCATTTTGAACCTGCTTTAGAATCTCTTTGACTGTTGCTTGATCGTAATTCATGAAAACACCTGATTGAGTGGGGTTGCTAAAACGCCCGCTGAAAGCGAACACCATAGAATGCCGCTTTGGTGCATGTCAACTCAGCAACCACACAGCAATCACGGGCGTGACGCCTATCTTGTTGTGGCCCAGAGTGTGTGAAAAGTCGCAGTGACGGTATAATCTGACTTTCCAAGATTGGAGTTTTGGATGAGCGGATTTATCCAAGGTCAGGCACGCACTCAATCA
>JASMJM010000072.1 GCA_030749725.1 Pseudomonadales bacterium
AAGTTTCGAAAATCCAACTAAAGGGTTGGGTTTAGACATTAACTGCGATCAGATCAATACGAACAGTTCAAATCGCTGGTCAAATCAGTTTATTTTGGAACCAGTCATCTTCGAATTTTAAGCAGTGAGTGCAGACGACTCTGACAACAGACGCCTGCTCTCTCTGATTGATATCAATAGACATTCATTCGAGTGTACCCGGGAGAAATCTAAGTAAAGGTTCAAGACAAATAACGATTTGACGATATTTGAGTTTTGTTCGCCTGATGGCGCCAAAATAAAGTGATATCGCAATGAAAAGAATGCTAATCAATGCAACTCACACAGAGGAGTTGCGGGTTGCCGTCGTCGAGGGACAACGGCTTTATGACCTAGACATCGAAAACAGAACATGGGAACAGAAAAAGGCTAATATATACAAAGCACGCATTACCCGAATTGAACCCAGTCTCGAAGCCGCCTTCGTAGACTTTGGTTCGAGCCGTCACGGGTTCCTACCGCTAAAAGACATCTCCAAGAAGTACTTCAGCCCCTCCCACAACAAGACCAATGGCCGTCCCAACATAAAGGACTTGGTCAAAGAGGGAATGGACATTATCGTCCAAGTGGATAAGGACGAACGGGGCAACAAGGGTGCGGCACTAACTACCAACTTTAGTCTGGCAGGACGTTACCTGGTCCTGATGCCCAACAATCCTCGTGCGGGTGGTATCTCACGGCGCATAGAGGGTGACGAAAGAGAAGAAGTCAGAGAGACTCTCGCCAAACTGGATATTCCGGATGGAATGGGAGTAATCGTTCGAACCGCCGGTCTCGGTAGGAGTCAGACAGAACTGCAATGGGACCTCAATTACCTGGTCCAGCTGTCTGAAGCGATCACAAAGGCGGCTACCGAGAAAGCGGCACCTTTCCTGATCTATCAGGAAAGTGACGTCATTATCCGAGCTATCCGTGACTGCCTCCGAGACGATATCGTCGAAATTCTCCTCGACACAGAAGAAGCCTACCAGCAGGCAAGAGAATTTATCGAACAGGTAATGCCCCAGTACAAGTCCCGTGTGAAGTTGTATGAGGATTCCGTACCTTTGTTCAATCGCTATCAGATTGAGGGGCAGATCGAATCTGCTTTTCAGCGGGAAGTTCGCCTGCCATCCGGCGGCTCACTGGTAATCGATCCAACCGAAGCCCTGGTGTCCATCGACATCAACTCTGCTAAGGCGACCAGGGGTTCGGACATAGAAGAAACCGCTCTACAGACCAATCTGGAGGCCAGTGAAGAGATTGCCAGACAGCTGAGACTCCGGGATATAGGTGGCTTGATCGTAATCGATTTCATCGATATGACAGCAGTACGCAATCAGAGGACGGTTGAAAGCCGCATGCGTGACGCACTGCAGATGGACAGAGCCAGGGTGCAGATCGGACGCATCTCCCGGTTTGGTCTGTTGGAGATGTCACGTCAACGCCTAAGACCTTCACTTGGGGAAACCAGTGGGGTTGTCTGTCCGAGATGTAACGGTCTGGGGTCGATACGGGATGTAGAATCACTCTCTCTGTCTATCATACGGTTGATGGAGGAGGAGGCACTGAAAGAAAGCAGCGCTCAAATCCGGGCGATCCTGCCCCTCTCGGTGGCTTCCTATCTGCTCAATGAAAAGCGGAATGTCCTCACTGAGCTTGAACAGAGAAACGATGTCAGGATCGTCATTGTACCCTCTGCCAACATGGATACACCGCACTTCAGCGTGGAACGAATACGCTCCCAGGACGATGACGACAACAGCGAAGCGAGCTATCGAATCAACACCGAAGTTGGCAATGTGGAACCCTCGTTCACGGAAGCTAAACCGGCTGCCCCGCAGAAGGCAGCGGTGCAATCCCTCACCCCGCGGGCGCACCCCCAGCAGGTCGGTTTTATCAGTCGGATGTTAGACAGCCTATTCAAACCCGGTAAAACGGCGAAATCGGAAGCGGATTCGGCAACAGACGAGAAACCCGTCGACACCCGAAAGAATCGTAGCAACGACCGCGCTAATCGACCGCCGCGCAAACGCCAGCAGGAAGAGCGCAATCGAAGACCGAACCGTGACAGCAATAAAGATGGGAATAGGGAGAAGGGAAGAGAAACAGGCAAGGATAGGTCGAGAGAGCGCCAGAAAGAAAAGGCAAGAGACGGGAACAGGAACAAGTCAAGAGACGGAAACAAGGACAGGTCAAGAGATGGTCATAGGGACAAATCGAGGGAGAGTGGCAAGGACAAGGCCAAAGAGAGCAACAAAGAGAAGGCTGCAGAAGGAAACAGAGAAAGGGACAAGAACCAGTCTCCAGCACGCGCCAGCTCGAACAGGTCAGACGATTCAGACAAGCGCAATCAAGGTAATCGGCACAGAAGCCAGCAACGTCGTCGTCCTCGAACGGAAAAACCACAACCTTCTCGTCAGAGCGAAGAAGCTGCCACCGTTGTAGCGGAAGAGGCGATGGTCGATCAGGCTGATGCCGGCAACAACGATGTCAGCAACATCGTTGATGCACCCGTAGCCGCGGCCAACGAATCACCAAGGGCGGAGAGTTCGCCCGTTACCGAGAGCAACCGGTCGGAACATCGAGAACGTGCTTCGCAACGTGGCCGGGCATCCAACGACCCCAGAAATCAAGGATCCGCGGAACAGGCCGGGAACGATCCATCGATGGATTCCGACGACCCGTCGGAATACGGTGCCGATCCCAGTGAAACAGTTACTGCAGAGGCTGCCGCAGTGGACGCTGCCGCAGTGGATGCTGCCCCAGTGGATGCTGCCGCAGTGGATGCTGCCGCAGTAGAAACTGGAGAACCTGTAGAGGAATCCGTCGAGCCCGTTGCAGAAGTTGCCGAGACCCAAGCAGAAGCTCCCGAGACCGAAGTAGAAGCTCCAGAGCCCCAAGCAGAAGCTGCCGAAACCCAAGCAGAAGCTGCAGAACCCTCAGCAGAAACCGCCGAAGCCGTAGCAGAAACCGCCGAAGTCGTAGCAGAAGCTGCTGAGCCCTCAGCAGATTCTGCCGAGCAGGTAGCAGAATTTGCTGAATCCGTGGCAGAAACTACCGAACCTGTAGCAGTGACCACCCTCACTCCTGACCAGAGAGGAAGGGCGAAGAACGATCCACGCAATAAGAGGGATTAGTTGTCCGAAACCAGGCCGACAAATTCACCTGAAGAGCAGCAACACGATCAGGCAGCAGCAACGGTCGACTAATTGGCCACGGACGATTCAGCGGCTGAAGATTGACTGGCACTCGATGCGCTAAAACGGAACTCTCAACAGACAGTCGGTTCCAATTCAAGGGCAACGTTGAACTTGCGGCGAACAGAATCCTGAATGCGGCCGGCCAGTTGCAGGAAATCTGACGGTTTAGCCTTGCCTTTATTGATTAATACCAGCGAATGGCGATCGGACACTGCCGCATCGCCAACTCCCTTGTTTTTCCAGTCACACTGATCGATCAGCCATGCAGCCCGCAGTTTTGTCCCCTCTCCCATCTGGTCGGGTACGCCGACAAGACCCGGATAATCACTTTTCAGCTGACCGTACTGCTCAGACGATACGATAGGATTCTTGAAGAAGCTGCCGACATTTCCAACTTCTAACGGATCGGGTAGTCTTCTCTGCCGAATCCTGCACACCGCTGCGCCGATGCTACGTCCATCAACGTTGTGCACACCCATCTCCTGCAGCTCGCGTCGCAGTTGACCATAGGACTGATTGAGTTTTGAACGACCGGAGAGTTTGAGACGTACGGACAGGATTACACATCGGTTTCTCAAACTCTCTTTGAATATACTGGTTCGATAGCCAAACCGGCACTCCGCCATCGTTAGATTTCGCTCCATCAGCGTATCTGTGTCCAGCACCTTGACATCCAACAGGACCTCCTTAAGTTCCACACCGTACGCGCCGATATTCTGCACTGGCGCGGCACCTACCGAACCAGGGATAAGGGAAAGATTCTCAAGGCCATATAGATCCCGGTCCAGGCAATATACGACCAGCCGGTGCCAGTTTTCTCCGGCAGCCGCCTCAACGATCGCGTCCTCGCCATGCCTTGTTACTGCAATGCCCCGTAGCGAGATTCCGATTATGAGGCCACTGTAGTCACTACTAAAAACTACGTTGCTTCCCTCCCCCATTATAAAGGTTGGTAACGACCGGTCTCGGGCGAACATGAGGGCATGCTTAAGTTCATCAGTTGAATTCACTTTAACGTAGTAGCGAGCATTGACACTTAAGCCAAGTGTATTAAGGTGCGTCATGGAGTAGTTCTGCTGGATGTTATGTGACACTGACGTTGCCCATCATCAACAAATATATCGCCGCCGTGCTTCGGCCCGCTGTGGCATACTGCCTGCGCCGGTTGATCGACTATCTTACCGGCTGAGGCGCTGCCTATGCCAGTTCTTAACGTGTATTCTTGCCGTTTTTCCAGCGACACTGCGATCATCGTCGAGCAGTAGGGGACATCAACATGGATCTAAATGACAAGGTTGCCTTTATTACCGGTGGCGCTTCCGGTTTGGGTCTGGCAACAGCACAGAACTTTATCGCTGCCGGCGCCAAGGTACTGCTGTATGATCAAAACGAAGAGAACGCCAACAAGGCCGCCGATGAACTAGGTGCCAACGCCATCTTTGCTGCCGGCGACGTCGCCAGTGAAGAAGCTGTCAAGGCTGCCATCCAAAAATGCGTGGATGCCTTCGGTACGATCCACATCGATGTGAACTGTGCGGGGATCGGCTTCGCTACTAGAACCGTGAGCAAGGATGGTCCACACCGTCTGGATGTATTTGAAACTGTCCTGCGCATAAACCTGCTGGGTACTTTCAACACGCTCAGACTCTGTGCTGAGGTGATGCAGAATAACGAGCCCACCAATGAAGACGGTGAGCGGCGTAATAATCAATGTTGCCTCGGTCGCCGCTTTCGATGGGCAAATCGGTCAGGCTGCTTACAGTGCCAGCAAGAGCGGCATAGTCGGCATGACGCTGCCAGTTGCGCGTGATCTAAGCAGGCAGTGTATTCGAGTCTTGACCATCGGCGCCGGGAATATTCGAAACACCCATGATGGCCGGAGCGCCTCCCAGGGTCAGGGACCCACTGATCGAAATGACCCAGTTTCCAAAGCGATTGGGTAATGCGGAGGAATTTGCCGAGACGGCCGCTCACATTGTGAAGTGCAGCTATCTCAATGGCGAAACAATTCGGCTGGATGCATCGATCAGGATGCAGCCCCGTTAGACAGAACCCGGAAGGCCGTCCGAGATATCGGACTGACTCCTTGCCCTGCGTCAAATCTCGTCGGCCGGCAAGGGCTGAGTTAGATGGTTTCTGCGTTGGAACCGCCCCTCGATATCCACTGGGGAAAGCCCTTCCCTGACGCGCAGGAAACTGGCGAACCTCGGCACCCCATTCACCGTTTTACCGAAAAACTTATAGGTCACTACGCTTCCCAGATAGGGTGGGTTCCTGCGAACTGCATCGGTAAAACCGGTACCCACGGCAAATTGCATGCCCTGAGGCGTCTCTAATAGCAGTGCTCCCAACAATCCCTTGTACTTGCCACTGCCCGGAATGTAGGCAATCACTCTGGCTTCCGCATCCTGGTAGCGTCTGAACTTAAGCAAGTCATCACTGCGCCCCGCATGATAATAGGATGCACCCCGATGCAACATCAGGCCTTCACCACCCAGCGCAATCGTTTGATCCAGTTTCGTCTCGAGCAAGACCTGGCTGGCAACTCTAAATTGCTCGATGACCTTGAGATAAGCTGTCACCGGCAGCTTCTTCATCGACTCCGCCCGCTGATCAAATGTACCGCCATGCTTCGGCATATCAAAAACCATGAACCGAATCCTTCGCCACTCACGCTCAACCGGAATTCGTTTGCGCACGGCACCGGACACGACTTCGAACTGATTGCGTCCCATCCACAATTCGCCGTCCAGTTGCTGGTCCGGGAAGTCTGCCACAAACCAACGCGGTGCATTAAAGCGATTGCCCTGACGAGAGAGAAGATGCTTACCATCCCAGTACGCGCGAACACCATCGAGCTTCTCACTCACCCAATAATCCGCGAGAGCAATGTCCGGGTGATAGACGTTGGCCAACAACAACTCAGGCTTTGTCTCAGCCGAGACGGATAGCGGAATGTGGAAGGCGAGGAGTAGTACCAGTCTCAAAGGATATTTCATGGTCATTAGGAATCGAAGCATTTTCCTAATGCTAGACAGCCGGCACGATTTTGTATGTAAGCTTTTGCCGCGATCTGCCCGCCGATATCACTCTCACTGACGGCGAATACCACCCTCACTGATGGCGAATACCACCCTCACTGATGGCGATATCTACGCGTCGACGAGAATCCTTCGTACTCGTTCCAGGTCTTTCTCCGTATCGACCCCCGGCGGTATCGCCACGACCGCCTGGGCCACATGAATCCTGGCGCCGTGCCACATGGCCCGCAACTGCTCCAATCTCTCCGTGACCTCAAGTGGACTGGGCTGCCAGGTCACGAAGTCGTTCAATACCTTGACCCGGTAGGCGTAGATGCCCAAATGCCGCTGGTGCACGAAGATCGACGACAGCTTCTTTTGGGCCCCACTGAATGAATCCCGGCACCAGGGAATTGGCGCCCTACTAAAATAGATGGCATGGCCACCGTGATCAGTGATGACTTTGACGATATTGGGGTCGAATAGATCATCGATGCGATCGATCGGTTCGCACAGGGTAGCGATCTCTGCAGTGCTCGCGGCCAGGTTAGACGCTACCTGATTGATCGCTTCAGCCGGGATCAACGGCTCGTCGCCCTGGACATTTACCACGATCTGTTCATCGTCGTAACCTTCCCTGGACGTGACCTCCTGCAGGCGATCGGTCCCTGAGGGGTGGTCTTCGGACGTCATATACACGTCGCCGCCAAAGCTCTCCACGGCCGCTTGGACCTCGGCGCTGTCAGTCGCCACGATAACCCTGTCAGCATCGCTGCAACAGGACCTCTCATACACATGCTGGATCATCGGCTTCCCAGCAATATCAATAAGGGGTTTGCCAGGCAGCCTTTGTGATTGGAAACGTGCAGGTATGATGACGTTAAAAGCCACAGCTTGTTCTATTTCGCGAGTTTTTCTTCCGAACTGAGTTTCCTGGCCTCGGACTCAAGCATCACGGGAATGTCGTCACGAATTGGGTAGGCCAGCCCATCTGCCTTGCACACCAATTCCTGTGCATCCTTATTGTAGTTGAGGGTCCCTTTGCATACCGGGCAGACCAAAATACTCAAAAGTTTGTTATCCATCTATACGATTTCACTCGATTGATACATTCGTTGATTCTTCAATGCCAGTTTTGACGCTTGACATTGTCGTCGAGAATCACAGTTCGTGCCAACTTGCCATCGCGCTGTACGCTCGCCATGACCAGTTGCATGAATTGATCATCTATGTCCACAGACACTTTCAGATACCAGTAGTCATTGTGCATCAGCTCCCGATTGAGCAAGCGACATTTCACCGCGTCTTTTTCGGTCATCACTACCGGCAGTTTATCACCGAAGACAAGATCACTCACGTGGTAGATCTGATGATCTTCATAGTGATGCTCTACCACATCGAAGGACAACTCCCTCAATGTATCGAAAAACCGGTTGGGATTACCGATGCCAGCGACAGCATGAACCTGTTTGCTGCCAGGCCAATCTGCGATAGCCAACTCCTCCTGAGTGTGTAGATTGACCCAAGCGTCCGGTTTCAGGGACATATGGGTTGCCGTACAGGGAAGGTCCATGGATTCCTCGCCATTTACCACCACAAAGTCTACCTCTCTCAGCCGTTCGGGAGGTTCTCGCAGGGGGCCTGCTGGCAGGCATAATCCATTTCCCAACCCTTTCTTTCCGTCAAGAACTGCTATCTCAACGTCTCGCTTCAACGCATAGTGCTGCAATCCATCATCGCAGATTACAATTTCGCATTCGTTGTTCTCAAGCAGTGTTTGCACAGCCTTGGTTCGGTCTTTGTCAACAACGACCGGGCATGCTGTGCGCTTGGCGATCATCACGGCTTCTTCACCGGCCTCAGCAGGCTCACTCTTTTCCGTTACTTCAAAGGGATATTGTGGTGCATTGCCACCGTATCCCCTGCTGACGATGCCAGGCTTGAAACCGGCAGACCTGAACTGCTCCGCCAACCAGATTACCAAAGGTGATTTGCCGGTACCGCCTATATTGATGTTGCCGACCACAACTACTGGTACAGGCGGCTCCCACAATTCACTCGCTTTGTGAATATAGTCTTGACGCCTTTTCCTGGCTAACAGCTGAAAAAGATAGCTGAAGGGTCGTAACAATTTCACCCAAACTGAATTGCTGTACCAGGCCTTGAGCAGCGGATTGAACTGCTCGGACCGCCAGGGTATGCCGGTATCTCGACTAAAGTGCACAGGAAACAATCCTTTGCTGCGCTCCTGCTCCTGCCCCTTAGACCTATCGTCATCAGTACTGGAGGCGAGCTGGTGTTTGTGCAATTGCGCGTAGAACGAATTTCTTTGCAGCAACTCTCTGTGGGTGCCCTGTTCAACGATCCTGCCCTCATCGATAACGAGAATCACATCGGCACTCTCTATGGTGGATAGTCGATGGGCGATGATAAACGTGGTCCTTCCCTTGATCACATTCTCAAGGGCAGATTGAATCAGTCTTTCCGATTCCGAATCCAATGTCGAGGTGGCTTCATCGAGTATTAGAATCGGCGCGTCCTTCAAAAAAGCTCGAGCCAATGCCAGCCGTTGCCGTTGACCACCTGATATAAGCACACCATCGTCACCCACAACGGTGTTCATTCCTTCTCCCAGTTCACCGATGAATTCCAGGGCATTAGCCTTCCTGGCCGCTCGCGTGATTGCTGCCAGATCGGCATCCCCGAGGCTGCCATAGGCAATGTTGCGCGCCACGGTGTCATTGAAGAGTGTGACCTGCTGAGTGACGACCGCTATGTGGCTGCGTAGGTTCAAAAGACTCAAGTCTTCAATGGGTTCACTATCAATCAGTATTTTGCCTCGTGTGGGTGAATAAAATCTTGGAATCAGGCTTGCCAGGGTGCTCTTACCGCTTCCTGACCTGCCTACCAGGGCGATCGTTTGACCCGGGCTGGCAGTGAAACTGATATCCTTTAGGACCTCGGGTGTCTGCCGGCCATACGCAAAACTCACATTCTTGAATTCGATTTCTCCTCTGACCTGCGTCAAGCTTGTCTCGCCCTCGTCCTCTTCAATTCCTTCATCAAAGAGATTGAAAATATCCTTGGCTGCTGCCAATCCTTTTTGAATGGTGGCATTCACTTCCGACAGTTGCCTAACCGGTTTCATCAACAGACCCGCAGCGGTAATGAAAGCAATAACGTCACCGGCTGTCATATTCGACATCAGAGATGGATCAAGAGCCAACCATACAAGAAATCCCATGGCGATACTGATCACCAGTTGTATGATTGGCGTGCTGATAGCTGAGGTCACCACCATCTTCATTGACTGCTGTCGGTTGTAATCACTAACCTTGTGGAATCTTGTTCGCTCATATTCGGCACCACCAAAGGTGCGCACCACCCTGTACCCCTGAACGGCCTCTGATACGACATGCGTAACATCACCCATGGAATGCTGAATTCGTTCACTTATCTTTCTGAATCTCCTTCCTGCAAAGCTGACTAACAGTGCTATTAGAGGTGCGACAAGAATGAAGATAATCGTCAGGAGCCAATTCTTGTAGAGCAGATACAACAGTAAGCCCAGTACGGTAAACCCTTCACGAATCACCACCTTGACAGCGTTCGTTGCCGCGCCGGTGACCTGGGTCACGTGAAACGTCACCTTCGCCACCAGATGGCCTAACGCGTTTTTGTCATAAAAGCTGCTGGGCAGCTTCAACAGTTGCTCAAACAGTTCGCAACGAAGTGCGTGCACGACGTTGGCCGACACATAGGTAATGAAGTAGGTGCCGAAAAATGAGCCGATGCCACGAAGGAAGACGACAATTACCAGGGTAACGGGAATCAGCATCCTCTCGGCAGCATCTCCGCTGCCAATTGCATCCACAATGTACTTCATGAGTTCCGCGAGGGCAGCGTTGGAACCGGAGTAGACTAGATACCCCATCACGCTGACCAGAAACGCGATCCACCAGGGCTTAACGTAGCCCAATAATCTCGCGTAGATCGTCCAGTCGCTGATCCGTTCCGTGATCATCACTCCTCCATCTCAGCGCTCTCGGCGGTGCTCTTGGTGGTGATGGCGAGGTGAACAAAACCCATCTGCCCGGCAGCATCCATGGCCTTCACCACTGACTGGTGGGTAGTGGCAGCATCAGCCGTTATGATAAATGGTACGCTGTGATCTCCCTGACTTATCTTTTCTATAGCACGTTTCAATGTCTCCAGGGAGTCGTTGACAAGTGCGACCTCATTCACCGCGAAGTGGCCCGCCTTGGAGATGGACACGTCAATCTGATTCTTGACAACGCTGACGGGATCAGCACTCGCCTCAGGGAGATCGATGGACAGGTGTGTCTCCTTCGTGAAGGTCGTTGAAACCATAAAGAATATCAGAAGCAGAAACACCACATCGATCAGTGGCGTTATATTGATGTCAACTTCTGCCTTCCCTCTTCTAGCGAATCTCATCAGCTAACCACCCCGGAAAATGCGTTCTTGCCGCTCTCCTTGGACTCTTTACTCTCCCTGCTTTCTCTGCCTTCCTGCCTGTCGCCACGATCGCTATGCAGAGCTTCCACCAGTTTGATCGCCTCCTGTTCCATCCCCACCACCAGATCATCAACGCGACGCTGAAAAAAGCGGTAGAAGAACAAGCTGGGGATGGCAACGGTAAGTCCTGCAGCAGTCGTTATCAGCGCCTCTGAAATTCCTCCGGCTAAGACTGCTGTATTTCCGGTACCTTCCAGTTTGATTGAAGCGAAAACCTTGATCATGCCGATTACCGTACCCAGTAGCCCCAACAAGGGCGTAGTGGCGGCGATGGTGCCCAGCGGATTCAGATATCGTTCCATCTCATGCACTACTTGACCGGCCACTTCTTCGATCGCTTCTTTCATGATCTCTCTGCCCCGCCGGGAATTGTTCAATCCTGCGACCAGAATCTGGCCCAGTGGCGAACCCATGCGGAGTTCTCTAAGGCGTTTGTTATCCAGTTGATTACTGCGAATCAAACTCACGACGGTGGCAAACAGATTCTTCGGTGCGATCTGATTCGAACGAAGTGTCCAGAACCGTTCGATACAGATGGCAGCGGCAATGATGGAACAGACGATAATGGGAAGCATCAACCAGCCGCCAGCCCTAACTAATTCAAACACTTACATGATTCTCCAGCGGTTATTTACGCGCCTACTGTAACACAAACCGAGTCTCTTTAGATCTCATAACAACCGGACGGATCACACCCCGACAACTATGCCGAGACTGCGCTATCTATCCGTAGTAACGGTTTGATGTTCCCGTAGTAACGGTTTGATGTTCCTCTAGTAATGGTTTGATGTTCCCGGAGTAGATTAGTTTCCACCACCTGCAACAATTCCCTTACGGTGCAGCTCGCCAATCTGCCCTGATGACAAGGCCAGCTCGCCGGCCAGCACCTCGTCCGTGTGCTGCCCCAGAAGAGGCGCCGGCGCCGGATCCTGACGTCGCACGCCACTAAAGTTGAACGGTGAACCCGGGGCAATATATGTCCCGATACCCGGTTGCTGCATCAGCTTGAAGATGGGGTTTTCCTCCGAACAATCTTTATCCTCCACCACCATCTCCTTGAAGGTACGGTAGGGCCCCCAACACACCCCGTTGTCATCGAACACCTTTTCAATCCAATCTGATGGATGGTTGCTGAACCATGATTCCACCAGGGTGGCAATATCCTTCCTGGCGGCAAAGCGATCCCCTTCCAAATCGAGATTGAGCGCCAGCCTTTCCGAGAGTTGTGCAATTTCCGCTTCGATTTCCATGGCTTTCTTGATGCCTGCCCATTGCCGATCCGTTAGGCCGACGATCATCAGTCGCTTGCCGTCGGAGCTCACGAAATCACGACCGAAAGCCCCGTATAGATAATTGCCGTATTTGGGCCGGTCCGTGCCGTTGATGACCACTTCGGAGATATTGCCCAGATGGGCGGCTGTTGCCAGGGCAACATCCTTCAAGGCAAGTTTCACCAGTTGTCCCGCCCCTGTCAGTCGCCTGTGTCTCTCTGCGGCCAGAAGTCCCACCACAGCCATCTGTCCGGTAATGTTATCCCAGGCCGGCAATAGATGATTCACCGGTTCGATGCTTCCTTCAGCGCCGGTGGAATGGGTAAAGCCGACGGCACAGTTGACAGTGTAATCGACAGCAGAGCCACCGTGTCGATCGCCCATCACGTTTACATAGATAAGATCGTCGCGAAGCGCTTTCAATCTTTCATATCCAAGCCAACCACGCTCGGGGAAATTGGTCAGGAAGATGCCATTATCTTCTCCCGGAGCCGTTATCAACTCCGTCAGCAGTTCCCGCCCTTCCGGTATGGTCAGGTCGACCTGAATCGACCTCTTACCTTTGTTCATGCCGGCCCAGAAAAGACTGTCGCCCTGCGCGGTGACGGGCCAACGTTTGTGATCCAGTCCGCCGCCGATGGGATCAAAACGAATTACATCGGCCCCCATCTGTGCCAGTGTCATGCCGCCCAAAGGAGCAGCCACGAACGCGGATCCTTCAACTACCCGCAAACCGGAGAGAATTCCACTCATTGAATTTTCCTACACAAACAGTACGACTTGAAGCAAGGAGATTTCACTCACAGGACAACTTCACGCAGACGAACAAGCCCACTTCGCTTATGCAAACAGACCGACCAGGTGCCAGTCGAGCACTTTGATGTCATCGCCGCTTTCGGGAGCTTCACTTCCTCTGGTTGCATACACCTCAATCTGCACATCCACCAAGCCGCCGCCAGATTTCAGGGCGTACTTTTCGCCGAGCGTGACTTCAGAGCGAAGCAGGTCCTGTTCAAACACCGGGGCGCTGTGGTCACAACTGCGCCATCCTACAATCGTTACAATATTGGGCAGTGCACGCGTCATCTGTGCTGCGGCGATTGAGATTGTGTGACCGCCATAAACAAGTCGTTTGCCATACACGCTCCTGGTTGCATCCAGATGGGTCATCGCCATGTTGAGCGTCATTCTGGTCAGCTCGGGAGCAGATGTGACGGTATCCCTGGACTCAACGATGAGTTTACTGCCGCTGACCAGCTCGGTAAAATGATTGCCGTGAACCCGGTCGCGAAATTCGTTAAGCCCCCAGTCCGGCACTGCGTCGGTCACCTCACTCAGGGTCAATTGCTGCGGCAACTCATCGAAGGAATCCTGTCTGCCTGTGTCTGCAGCCGGGTCTTTACAGGGAATCATGGGGCAACGCCAGAACAGCATCACCTGTCCTCCCCGCTGGTTCTTCACCCCTATTTCCAGAGCCACCATGCCGCTGGCCGCACGTCCCTCCCTGATTCGATTCTGTCGGAGCGCCACCACCTTGGTCGTGGTCGTCAGGGTGTCGCCGATATAGACCGGCGCCTTAAAGATAAGACCACGATAGAACAGGTTTCCCATTACTCGCTGGGAGGCATAGGTGGTCTGGCCAATGGCCACGTTGCAGACCAGACCTGAATTCACCAGCAGCTTTTCTGAACCGGTTACCCGAGCGCACAGATGAGCATCCAGGGGCAGTCGCTGCCTGTCACCAAAAATCGCCTGGTAAAGCGCCGCGTGACCTTCCGTGACGGTTACGGCGGGCGCATCAGTGAACAGATCACCAGTTTCCAACTCTTCGAACCAGGGACCGGAGAGAACGGTGGGCTCATTCGATTCATGCCCGGGTTCCGTACCTGGTGCGTCTTTGGATTCTCTCGACATGGGGTCTCGACCGTGTGATTGCAGATTCGACCAGCGTACAAGGTTACTGGGAACGTCCCCTGGCTGCAATCGGCCAGATCTCTTCCACCA
>JASMJM010000073.1 GCA_030749725.1 Pseudomonadales bacterium
TCTTACCTTGTTTGTAAAGTATGCGAATTTCCATACACCTTTCCTGATTTAACATGTGCACCTCCTGCAAGGTGCAGATTAATGGAAAGGGGGGTCAGTTTTCAGTTGCCGAGGGGGGTCAGTTTTACATTGCCGCTAACACCAGTAGCGGCACAACGAAATATGGGCCTGGGCCAATCCCCCAGACAGCCATGGATTGGCCAAAGTCCTCTTCATGTTTAATCAAGCCCATCTTGCTGGCAGGATCGAACAATCCACCCAATCCTACCGAGCTATTGATTAGCAAGCGTCCGAAGTCCGATACCGCAGCACTCAGTTTCAGTTGCAGGGCATCGTTGACAAGAATATGGATGTCATCGATGTTCCTGAAGAAATTACGAACTCCCTTGCGAATGAATACGGGGCAGGCTTTGTCGTAGATTTTCGCTACCGGCTTCAACAGGATTCGATCTGCCAGTTCATTGAAACCATGCGTTTTTCTATTGGCGCCTTCCAGGGGATCGATCGTTTGTGCGTTTATTGAGACTGTGAACAGGATCAGCACAGTGTGTACAGAAACAAGCGTGCACCCTCTACGAAACATCCTGAATTTCCAGTGGATCATTGATGCCAATACCCTCAACGAGTTGAGATTAGCAGTTATAAGATGACACTCTAAATAGGACCGCAAGTGCAGCATATAGATTACCCAACGACTTTCAACCACTGCTTCTCCAATCGTTTTGGAGAGATGGGAATGCTGGTACCCAGAGATTGGGCAAAAAGCGATACTCGGTACTCCTCGATCATCCAGCGATAGGTCTTCAAATCAGGGTCGTTTTTCCCGGCGAGTTCTTCACGCCGTTGCTCATAGCGGTGCCAGTATTTCTCAAATTCCCGTCTATTTTCCTGGTCCCGTTTCAAGCTGCCCTGAAGTTTTTCCAACCTGGCACTGTCCGCCTGAATATAGCGAGGGCATTGACCCAGCCAGTGGTAGGAAATCTGCTGCAAAAAGCCTCGATGGATCAGTCCATTCAGATGAGATTCGATCTCCTGCACAGCTTCTGCGAACGAGTTCGAATCAAAATCACCCAAGCGTGCTCTCAGTTTGTTGTGTTCAGTGAGAACGGTGCCAACCAAACGGGAAACATCATTGGTGACTGTGACGAGATTCTGTCTCCGCCCCAGACACTCCTCAAAATCCTCACGGTTCCTCGGTATAGTCTGGCTCTCGACAAAGGTAAATCTAAAGATTGCCTCGATCATTTCCTGTAGCAGTTCTTCACTACTTCCCAGCGTCGAGTAGTAAAGCGAAAAGCGACTGAACTCAGGGATATTTCTGCTGACATATTTGACCTGTTGGCCGAGCTCCAACATGATCAGACGCAACACTCCTCTTTCGGTTAGTTGCCTGGCTGACTCGACGTCATCCCCGATCTCAATTGCTACTGACTTTCCACAATCGATCATCGCCGGGTAACCTCGAACGGTGACACCGGCTGAATCAATTTCGACGTATTCCGGCAACTCGTCGAAATCCCAACGAACCAACTCCTTTCTTTCCACCGCGTGTTTGGGTCGGGATTTGAAGCTGCGCTCCGAATCAGCGGAGAAACGCTGCACGAGTTCTACGAGGTCTCGGCCACTGCCAATAGCTTTGCCCTGGTCGTCCCGCACCCGGATATTCATGCGTAGATAATTCGACAATCGTTCAGTCTGCCAGGCGTCCATGGGTATGCGAACGCCTGTCAATCGCTGCAATCGTTCCCCGAGCACTTCCCTCAAGGGCCTTCCGTCATAGCTCATTTGCGGCAAAGCTTGATCTACAAACTGTGGCGCTGGTGCAAAGTTCCTGCGAATGGATTTAGGCAGAGATTTGACCAGGGCAATGCATTTCTCGCGCAGCAATCCTGGTATCAACCATTCGATCTGGGCGCTCGGGACCTGGCCCAGTATACTAACAGGGACGTTAACACTGACCCCATCATCATCGTGTTGGGGATCAAATTGATAATCAAGATCAAGAGTGACACTCTGCCACGTAAATTGAGCAGGATACTGATCATCTGGAATCAGGGCATCTCTCTTCATCAACTGTTCTTTATCGAGATACAATATCCTCTCATCATCGTTCTCGACCTCACTGCGCCACGACTCGAGCGAATTCACATCGTAGACGGGCGCTGGTATTAACCCATCGTAAAACTGAAACAGGACTTCCGAATCGATGAGGATGTCCCTCCTCCTGGTTTTCATTTCCAGTAGGTTGATCTCCTCAATGAGGTGGTTATTGTGGTGATAGAAACCAGCCTTGGTGTTTAGCTGGCCATCCACCAGTGCAGACTGGATGAATATCTGCCGGGCCGGAACAGGATCAATCGGCCCAAAATTAACTTTGCGTCTCTTTACGATGGCGACGCCATAGAGCGCAACCTGCTCATAGGCTACCACTTGTCCTGCACGCTTCTCCCAATGGGGGTCAGAATAACTGCGTGTCACCAGATGATCAGCCAGGGGTTCAAGCCATTCGCTCTCGATCTGGGCCACATTCCTGGCATACAGTCGAGTCGTCTCTACCAGCTCTGCAGCGACCAGCCACCTGGGTCTCTTCTTAAACTGGGAAGAACCAGGAAAGATGAAGAACTTTTTGTTGCGTGCCCCGAGGTATTCGTTCTCACTATGTTTCTCACCCAGATTTCCAAGGATGCCGGCTAAGAGAGCCTTGTGAACTGCGCCATAGTCGGCTTCACGCCGGTTCATGCTGAGCTTCAATTCGCCACACACTAAATGCAGCTGTCGATGAATTTCACGCCATTCGCGCATGCGTAGAAAAGATAGATAGTTTTCCCGGCAGAATTTTCTCAGCTTGTTCTGACTCATCTGCTGGCGTTTTTCTTCGAAGAAATTCCACAGATTCAACAGTGCCAGAAAATCTGAATTGTCATCGAGAAAGCTGCGATGCTTGTCATCGGCAGCCTGCTGGTGGTCGTGTGGTCTCTCGCGGGGATCTTGTGTGGCGAGGGCACTGGCAATCACCAGCACTTCCTTGAGGCTCCCCTCGCGGTCCGCAGCGATCAACATGCGGGCGAGCCTTAAATCAACTGGTAGCTTGGAGATGCTTCGACCCAAACGCGTCACGCGTTTTCGTTCATCCACCGCTTGCAGTTCAGATAGCAGGTGAAAGCCATCGTTGATCCGACGGGCATCCGGTTTCTCAATGAAGGGAAACCGATCGATGTCACCCAGATTCAGCGTCAGCATCGTCAAGATTACCGCACCTAGATTCGTCCTTAGAACTTCAGGATCCGTGAACTCAGGTCGGGACTGAAAGTCCTCTTCGGAGTAAAGCCTGATGCACACCCCATCACTCAATCTGCCGCAACGTCCTTTTCTCTGCTCCGCACTGGCCTGGGATATCGGTTCTATATGTAAGCGCTGTACTTTGGATCGATAGCTATAGCGGCTTATTCTGGCAAGTCCTGGATCGATCACATAACGTATGCCGGGGACGGTCAATGACGTTTCGGCCACGTTGGTAGCCAATACAACTCTACGACTGCGGTGCTTCTCAAAAACCTTGTTCTGCTCAACCACGCTGAGGCGCGCATACAACGGTAATATCTCGGTGTCCTTTAATCGCGCTTTCCTCAGTATCTGTGAGACCTCTCTGATCTCCCTCTCACCCGACAGAAATACAAGCACATCCGAGTCGCCCTTGTTGAGACGCTCCAGAGACTGTATCTCCTTCAGCGCGTCCAAGATCCCCTGTTGCATCAACTCCTCGGTGTCCCTGCCGGCTTCCTTGCCGCCAACACCCGGAAGCGGTCGATAGAGCAGATCGACCGGATAGGTTCGTCCGGATACCTCTATGATCGGCGCATTGTTGAAACTCCGGGAGAACCGGGCTACGTCAATTGTCGCTGATGTGATGATTACCTTCAGGTCTCTACGCTTCGGCAGCAGACGATTTAGATAACCCAACAGAAAATCTATATTGAGACTTCGTTCGTGTGCCTCATCGATAATCAGCGTATCGTAGTCCTCCAAGTAACGATCATACTGAGTCTCTGCTAACAGTATCCCGTCCGTCATGATCTTGATGAGCGTGTTATCGCTCACCTGATCCGTGAAGCGAACCTGATAACCAACTTCCTGCCCCAGCTTGACTCCCAACTCTTCAGCAACGCGGTTGGCTACTGTTCTCGCCGCCACTCGTCTCGGCTGAGTGTGACCGATCTTTCCAACCACTCCCCTGCCTAGACCGAGGCAGATTTTGGGTATCTGCGTCGTTTTCCCGGAACCTGTTTCGCCGGCTAGTATCACCACCTGGTTCTTGCGTATGGCTTCCTCTATGTCCGCCACCCGGTCGGTGATTGGCAGATTGGCGGGAAACTTCGGTTCAGCGAGCAGTCGCCTTCTCTTTTCGACCTTCGCCATTGAGCGATCGACCAGGTTTTGTGCTCGTTGCAGGGAGATCAGGGATTTCTTGTCAGCGGACTGGCCAACGCCTTTGCGAGCGTCACTGCTACGCAGTCCTTTGAGCTTCTTTCGAAGTTCAAAGCGGTCCCGGATCATACAGGAGTTGATCTTTTTCTCCAGTGAAGTGATCTTGGTAGGCACTCTTGATTACCTGGTAGAAAACTGGCGTTACATCTTCCAGTCTTCAGAATTGGAGTTAACAATTAGGCAAGAATCACAAACTGATCTTGGACAGGCACCGCTGCCAGACTGCATTTCCGACAACTGCCTGTTGTGAAAAACAACGAGTGGCAAGAAGTTGAGTGGTATCAGCATAAATTGAGGGGCGAAAGCTCACCACTTTCACCCCTCAGTGTTCTTGCCTTCGCCACAATTACTTGGTTAGGAAGTTCATCCCCTCTTCAATCCCGTTGACGGTCAGAGGAAACATATGATCGTCCACCAGTTTCCGGGTCAGCGCTACTGAGGTCGAGTATTCCCAAGTGTCATAAGGCGTTGGATTGATCCAGATAACCTTGTCATAGGTATCCATTAGCCGCTGCACCCAGATTGCACCCGCCTCTTCATTCCAGTGCTCAACACTGCCACCGGCGTGGGTGATCTCATAAGGTGCCATGGTCGCGTCCCCGACGATGATGACTTTATAGTCGTGGGTGTACTTGTGCATGATATCCCAGGTCTGCATCCGTTCGTTCATACGACGATTATGCTCTTTCCAGACACCGTCATAGATGAAATTGTGAAAGTAGTAGTTTTCCATGTGCTTGAATTCGGATTTCGCGGCCGAAAACAGTTCTTCGCACACTTTCACATGGGCGTCCATGGATCCGCCGTTATCGAACAACAGCAATACCTTGACGGTATTCTTTCGTTCCGCACGCATGATGATGTCCAGCAAGCCACCGTTTTTTGCCGTCTTATCGATGGTGGTATTGATGTCGAATTCATCCTCGGCGCCGGTTCGTGCCAGCTTGCGCAACCTTCTGAGCGCAATCTTGAGACCCCGTGTGCCCAATTCGACATTGGCATCGTAACCCTTGTAATCCCTTTTATCCCAGGCTCTTTTGCCCCTCCTCTTCTTGTCTCCTCTTTGACCATCTCTGCCACGGCCCTTTTCTCCTTTGCCCTCCTTGTCCTTGTCCTTGCCTTCGCCACGAGCCGCCTCTTCCACTTCCCGCTTGAATGCTTCGATCAGTTTCTCCAGACCACCAAGCGATTTTATCTTTGCCAACTCCTCTTTCGTCAGCGTCTTTTCAAACTCGCGCCGTAAGTACTCATCAGGAATCATGGCAGCGATTAAGCTGGCCAGATCTTCCAGTCCCTTGAAATAGGTGCTGAAAGCCTGGTCGAACTTATCGTAAAAGCGTTCATCCTTCACCATGGTCAGACGACTGAGGTAGTAGAACTCATCTACATCCGCATAGACCAGGCGCGCCTTGAGGACCTCCAGCAGATGCAGCAGTTCAGTAATGGATACCGGAATGCGGGCCTTTTTAAGTGCGAGAAAGAAATTGATCAGCATAGTCTTTTATCCTTTGCTGCTACCGCTCTGTCTACGGTTCATGAATGCCAGCCTTTCCAGCAGAGCTACATCCTGTTCGTTCTTCACGAGTGCGCCATAGAGCGGCGGAATTGCCTTGGATGTATCTCTGTTGCGCAATATCTCTTCAGGAATGTCATCGGCCATCAGTAGTTTCAACCAGTCGATCAATTCCGAGGTCGACGGTTTCTTTTTCAGTCCCGGTACCTTGCGGACATCAAAGAAGATCTCCATCGCTTCTTTAACCAGTTCTTTCTTGATATCCGGATGGTGCACCTGCACGATTTCCTGCATGGTTTCACGATCCGGGAATCTGATGTAGTGGAAGAAACATCTTCTCAAAAAGGCATCAGGCAGCTCTTTCTCGTTATTACTGGTGATCACCACAATGGGTCTGTTCTTGGCTTGGATGTTTTCGCCAGTCTCATAGACGAAGAACTCCATTCGATCCAGTTCCAACAGCAGGTCGTTGGGGAACTCGATGTCCGCCTTATCGATCTCATCGATCAGCAGAACCACCTTTTCATCGGTGGTAAAGGCGTCCCAGAGCTTGCCTTTCTCGATGTAGTTATTGATATCGTGGACACGTTCGTCGCCTAACTGGGAGTCTCTAAGGCGGGATACTGCGTCATATTCATACAGGCCTTGCTGTGCTTTGGTACTGGATTTTATATACCAGGGGATCAATTCCTTGTTGAGAGATTTGGCAATCTCCTCTGCCAACATTGTTTTTCCGGTACCTGGTTCACCCTTTATCAAAAGAGGTCGCTCCAGAGTGACGGCGGCATTCACTGCCATCTGTAATTCATCTGTCGCTATGTAGGTACTGGTACTTTCAAATTTCATATTTATACAACCAAGAAGAAAGGTGACTTTAAAGAGAGAGTTATAACGAGGCTGTACTTTAATTTGGTAGCGTTTTGAGATCAAGTGATTCACACAGAAGAACGGCTACATCCCCCAAAAAAAGTGGGGAATTTGCCTGAATATCAAAGAATTACGCTGGATATCACTGAATTACGGTCGTTGAGCGAAGGGCCAAGGGATCTGTTACGCGAGCCAATCCATCGGGGGTAGTGTACTGTCCCACAATTAAGTGGCCTTATTCGCTGGCCTATTTTATCCCTGGACTTCGTTGCTCGTCCTTATGGGTGCCCAACCCACGGCGTCCTCGCGCCTTGCCAGGAACAAAATATGCCGACCGAATAATGACCACTTAATTGCGGGGCAGTACACTAGTCGACAGGGCGTTTTCTTAGCAACAGCTTGACCGTCAGAAAAAGCACCATCACAAACAGCATCGACAGCAAAATGAGGCCGCCCTGCAAGCCATTCTTGACGCCCGCCAGCAACAGATCGAACAGTAATACGACGATAGCCGGCGCTAGAAACTCATCCGAGTCACCTGCGAACCAGGGCGTGAATATGAGTACCACGGCGACCCCTCGGAGGAGATCCCGTAAGGATTTGCTGGTTAACCCCCTGGTTAGGCGCCACCATACAAGGCAGCATCCAGCACCGGCAAGCAGATAGACCATCCAGGCAATCAGGTAATCCCAGTGTTCAATCATTTGTTCCGTCTTCCTGACTGCCTGGTCACCCATAGGTGGGCGGCAGTTTCGCTACTCGACCCAGTGAATAATATGTTCTTCCATGCCATCCGGGTGTACGTAGTTCTCCGATAGGATTTTACCACGAACTGATATGCCGGCCTCGTGTACGGAGTCAGGATTCCCGGATACGAGGGGATGCCACCAGGCAAGATCCTTGCCCTCTGCAACCAAGCGATAAGCACAGCTAGCGGGCAACCAGCGAAACTCAGTAACGTACTCCGGTTTCAGCCAGACACAATTGGGAACCAGCGTGTGTCGCTCCGGATAACGGCGGCACCGGCACCTCTGTTCATCCAGATACCTGCAGACCACCCTGGTATAAAAGACTTCGCCATCGTCTTCATCCTCCAGCTTGTGCAGGCAGCAGCGGGCACAACCGTCACAGAGCGATTCCCACTCGTCTACAGTCATCTCCTCAAGAGATTTGCGCAGCCAGAACGCAGTCAAAACAGAAGCTCCTAGTGTACTGTCCCGCAATTAAGTGGTGTTACTCGGTCGGCATATTTTGTTCCTGGCAAGGCGCGAGGACGCCGTGGGTTGGGCACCCACAAGGACGAGCAACGAAGTCCAGGGACCAAATAGGCCAGCGAATAAGGCCAGGTAATTGTGGGACAGTACACTAGCGAGCCTTGCTGTTTCCTGCAGCAAGTGCAGCCTGCAGGATTGCCTGGGGATGTTCACGACCAGGCGGCAACTGCAGATGAAAACCACGGTCCCGGATATTCGCCATCACCTTGTCAGCATCCTCTACAGCCAGTTTCCTGCCTGGCTGCAGCAGGAAAGTCAACGTATGAACCGGTTTGCCAAAGGACTCGAGCAGGGCTTTCGGCACACGACTGAGCCCCTGGGTCTTGTCGACATACAGGTACATCGCATCTAGCCTGGTGCTCTTGAATACCGAGCAAAGCACCTTCACAGGGCTCAGCCTCCTTCAGCGGTCATGGACATGCACCTCCATCAACAGTTCCTGGCCGATCACATCCCTGCGCCAGCCCTGCAGTGCCGAGGGCAAATTGTAGTCACCTGCTTCACTGCCCGATCTCAGCAATTCCTGCAGTTGCGCTTTTTTTGCCAACACCTCCGGAACGATCTGCAGTTCGTCAGCCTTACTGTTAACCAGTTCGCGCAATGATCGCAGCATCGGACCGCTTTCCCTGGGCGCAGGCCGTTCAAGTAGTTCCGGGCAGTCATGTTCCGGAACCAGGCGTGCTTCCCTTGACAGATCCAGCAATTGATCACCGTAGTTTCTGATCTGCCTGGGGGTCATGTCCGCTTTGCTAGACAGACCGGTCTTATCCGTTATGCGCTCCCGGGCAATTGCCACCAGCGCCTGCTCGGCAACGATCCAATTTCTCGGTCTGTTCAGCTTTTTCGCGATCTCTTCCCGCCAGCTACACAGAGTTTGCAGGACCAACAGTTGCCGGCGATCTAGTTTCCAGGCGGATTTGACCTTCAAGTAATACTCGTCCGATTTGGTCTGCTTTCGCTGCTGGCTGACGAGCCGGTCGCAATCCTCCGCCACCCAGGCGAGCCTCTTCATCTGCGACAGCTCTCGTTGCTGCAATTCGTAAACCTGGGGCAGATAACTGACGTCGAGTGCAGCATAGTGACACTGTGATTCTGTTAGTGGTCGCTGCAACCAGTCGGAACGAGTTTCCCCCTTGGGGATATTGACGCCCAATGCGTCCTTGATCAGATCCTGATAGCCAAGCGAGTAACTTCCCCCGAGTATGGCTGCGGCAACCTGCGTGTCGAACATGGGCTCAGGTACCACATTCAGCAGCTGCTGAAATATCTCCAAGTCTTCGGAACAGGCATGCAGGATCTTGAGGACAGCCGAGTTTGTGCAAAGCTCGGCCAGTGGCGACAGATCCTGTACCGCGATGGGATCAACCAGATAGGATTGTCCGCCAGCGCTGACCTGAATCAAACCTGCGATGGGGAAATAGGTGTTCACCCTGACGAATTCTGTATCCAGAGCGACCAGCCGGTGCTGCTGCCACAGTTCAAGTGAATCTCTTAAATCCCCGTCGGTTTGGATATAGTGAATTTCATGAGATGGATCATTCATGCATTCGGTGACCCTATCTTTCCCTTATGGAACCAAAACCGTCGTCAAATCTTCTTTCTTCCATCCATGGCATGAGCCAACGTGCCGGCATCGACAAACTCAAGCTCTCCTCCGAACGGTATGCCGTGGGCAATTCTCGAGGCATCTACTCCCATCGGCCTGAGCTGTTCCGATACGTAATGAGCCGTCGCCTCACCCTCAACCGTGGAGTTAGTTGCCAATATGACCTCCTTGACGGAGTCGCGCTGCACGCGCGCTAACAACTGATCTATGCCTATTTCATCCGGACCGATCCCATCAATAGGCGACAAGTGCCCCATCAATACAAAATACTTGCCTCTGAATCCTCCCGCCTGCTCAACCGCCAATACATCAGCAGGATTTTCAACGACACAGAGCAACGTCTCATCGCGGGATCTGCTGGCGCAAATCTCACACAATTCGTTTTCCGTGAGTATGCGACAGTTTCGACATTGACCGACCCCGTCTATGGCCTGCGTCAGGCTTTGCGCAATACGGGTCCCGCCGGCTCGATCTCTTTCCAGGATGTGTAATACCATACGCTGCGCAGTCTTGGGTCCGACACCGGGCAAACAGCGCAATGCGTCAATCAACTGATCAATGAGGGGACTTATATTCACCAATCTCAATCGAACTAAGCAATGATCTAGAACGGCAGCTTGAAACCGGGGGGCATTGGGATACCGGCGGTGAGACTTGCCATCTTCTCTTTCTGATTCTTCTCGATCTTTCTAACGGCATTATTTACGGCAGCAGCCAGCAGGTCTTCCAGCACCTTCTTCTCCTCGTTGAGCAGTTCCTCATCGATGGTCACTTGTTTTACGTCATAACGGCCGTCCATGACCACCTTCACCATGCCCGCTCCTGATTCTCCCACGATCTCAGTGCGGGCAATCTCCTCCTGCAGTCGCTGGACTTTTTCCTGCAAATGCTGGGCTTGTTTCATCATGTCTCCAAAGCCACCTTTCATTACATTCTTCCCAGTCTAACCAGCTCACTCACCCAGCGGAGAAATGCTCTTGCCCGCCAGAGTGCCGTTGAAGTCATCTAACAGAGTCTGAATATTCTTGTCATTTTCAATGGCTTCTACAGCCGCCGCCTGCTGCTCTTGTCTCTGCCGATGCTGATCTTGCGCAGGTGTCTGCATGTCAACCGTGCCCATATCTATGCTCACCTGGAGCTCGCGATCAAAATACACGGATAGCTCTCGCGCAATTCTCTTTTCGTGGGTCTTGTTCCACAAACTGGCATGCTGCTCACTTAGAACAAACTGCAGGCAGTTTGTTTCGACCGCCACCAGCCCACAGTTTGCAGCCAGGTTCTGCGTAACGCCCTTCAATTCCAGCTGCGGTAACAGCGTCAACCAACCACCGTTATCAAGTTCAAGCGCCGTTTCAACCTTAGCTGAAGCCTTTTCAGTGACGCCCGTGTCCTGCATGGAATTGTCTGCCGGCGCACTCAACTCGCCGACGCGTTCGGCAGACTCGCTCTTATCTAACACATGAGTTGTGGGGCCAGCAATGCTTCCGGGAGAAATCACGCCTTCAGGTTCCTTCCCGCCAGAGTCTGCTGCCTCACCTGACTCGACTGTCCCTGACGACTCTGGTTGGAACGCCAGCATTCGCAGCAGAACCATTTCAAAACCACTTCTGGCGTCGGGGGCAAGGGGCAGATCTCTTTGGCCAATCAGGCCGATCTGGTAGAAGAGATGGACATCTTCTGCACACAGTTTGGCTGCATACTCAATGATCGCATCCCGGTCTCCCTGGCTGTTGTCGACGCTGTCCGGCACCGCCTGGGCCACAGCAATGCGATGCAACAGCGACTGCATATCCGCTAACAACATTGCATAGTCAGGCGTGTATTCGTCGACTTCAGCGATTCGAGCCAACACCCCTCGGGCATCGGCGGCCAGCAGCGCATCCAGTATGCGATAAACTTCACGTTGATCGATGGACCCGAGCATTTCAGCAACGTCTTTGTCACTGACCGTGTTATCTCCAAAGGAGATGGCCTGATCCGTCAAACTCAATGCATCCCGCATGCTGCCGTCTGCTGCCCTTCCCAATCGCCACAGGGCGGATTCTTCATAGCTCACCTTCTCGGCAGTCAAAATGTGTTGCAGATTGCCAACGATCATCTCAGGCGACATATTCTTCAGGTTGAACTGCAAGCATCTGGATAGCACTGTAATGGGTAATTTCTTAGGCGTCGTGGTGGCAAGCAGGAATTTGACGTGTTCCGGGGGTTCTTCCAGTGTTTTCAGCAGTGCATTGAAACTGTGGTTGGACAACATATGCACCTCATCGATGAGGTACACCTTGAATCGCGAACGGGTCGGCATGTACTGCACGTTTTCCAGCAGCTCTCGCGTGTCTTCCACCCGGGTTCTGGATGCGGCATCCACCTCGATCAGATCCACACTTCTGCCTTCATTGATTTCGATACAGGTTGAACACTGATCGCAGGGTTCGGAGGTGATCCCCTTCTCGCAATTCAAACACTTGGCAAGAATCCGTGCGATGGTGGTTTTGCCTACACCGCGTGTGCCGCTAAAGAGATAGGCGTGATGTAAACGGTCTTGATTCAGTGCATTGATAAGAGCCTGCAGTACATGCCCCTGACCCACCATCTCGGTAAAGTTACGGGGGCGATATTTTCGGGCAAGGACTTGATAGCTCATACTTGGGATTTGTGATGGTCGGGCCTATGCAACGACTTCATTGTACGGTTAATTACGCATCAGGTCATGGTATATTCATGCGTGAGCGCCATGGGACCTGGTCGCTCGTCGTTACTTCAGATGGATAGCGACCCTGCCGGGCCGTATCCGGAGTCGATCATGTCATCCACGTTCGATCTGCAATCAATCCCGTTCGTCTGCATCGGCCACAGGGGAGCCTGCGGATACGAACCGGAGAACACCCTCTCCTCTTTCGAGTGCGCCATCGCCATGGGTTGCGACTGGATCGAACTGGATGTCTACCAGGTCGAGGGAGAGCTGCTTGTCATTCACGACGACACCCTTAACAGAACAACCAACGGTCGGGGAGAGGTTGTCCAGCAAACACTGGCATATTTGAGGTCTCTGGACGCTGGCAAGGGTCAGCAGATTCCGAAGTTAACGGAAGTCGTCCGTGCCGTGGATCACAGAGCGGGCATCAATATCGAACTGAAAGGTGAGCACACTGCCAGCCCGGTCGTCGATCTCCTGCATCAGTTTGAAGCATCCGGCTGGGACCCGGCTGAATTTCTGATCTCTTCCTTCGATCACGTGCAACTCGCACAAGTCGGCCAGTTAGAGCCACGCCTTCGAACAGGCGCCCTATTCAGTCGTGATGCTGAGAACTGCATCGCCAAAGCAATCGACTTGAGGGCGTTCTCCCTCAATCTTGGATTACGCCTGGTAGATGCGGACCTGGTACAGCGGATACACGCTGCCGGCCTGAAAGTTTATGTCTTTACCGTCAACCACACCGCAGACATCAGCAGAATGATGGCCGACCAGGTGGATGGCGTTTTTACCAATTTTCCCGACCGTGTACTTGAAATGCAAAAGGAGATACAGAATGGACGTTAACGTTCGCTCAGCAAAAACAAGGGAAAAGGTGATCGTTGAGAATCTGATGCAATACTACCTGCATGATTTCTCCGAATTTGAAGACCTGCAGATCCGGGATGACGGACGATTCGAATACCAGTACCTCGATCACTATTGGGAGGACCCCAATCGATATCCGTTTCTCATTCGGTCGGACGGAAAACTATCCGGCTTCGCCCTGCTGCGTTTTGGCATGGAGATGCCATCGACGACCGCTCAGATGGAGCTGGTGGAGTTCTTTATCGTTCGCAACCATCGACGCAGAGGCATCGGAACGGAAGCCGCAAAGAAACTCTGGGACCTGTTCCCCGGCCATTGGATCGTTCGCGTTCTGCAGAGCAATAAACCCGCGCATCCGTTCTGGAAGCAGGCAATTGGCGCATATACCGGTGGTAGCTTTGATGAGAGAAGGGAGGAGCAGATGGTGGTCAGGTCGACCAGCTTTCACTTCGAGAGCAATTCAGATGCGATACCAAGTGAATCGATTCCGGATCCGGTTGATTTCTAGTTGGCGTAATTGACGCGACAGGGTACAAATGTTTGTTGTAAAAACAATAACTTGAGTGGGCCGCATTCGGATGGGCACCCCTGGCACGGATTCTAAGTCTGGATGGCCACTAGCCGGCCAGGTCTTTCAAATCCTTATCGAGCTGGTACTTGTCGTCCGTCACGATCTTTTCCAACACTTCAACCCGCGAGCGAAGCTCTTCGGTTTCCGTCTCCAGATTTACTACATCCGCTTCCAGATCCTCGATTCGCGATCTGACGATCTTCGAGCCGCCAGGCATTTTTGAGGCCTTGATAATATTGACGACGCCAGCTCCAATAACAGCGAGGATTACGATTGCGCCCATCATTTCTACTATCGCTGACATCTGTGTTCTCCTCAGACTCTATTGAAATTCCTCAGCCTCTATTGAGATTTCACTTTCTTCATTCGGGTGATCTTGCCGGATCCAAGGATCTGTTTGGTGACTTCCGGGTGACCCATGTAATGTACCTTACCACTACCGGTGATCACTACATCGAGATCATGCTGTAGCAATTCAGAAGCGATGCCGAGTGAATCGATTCCGGATCCGGTTGATTTCTAGCGGCCCGCGCGTGTTAACTGGCCAGGTCCTTAAACTCCTTGTTGAGCCGGTACTTGTCATCCGTCACGATCTCTTCCAGAACTTCAACCCAGGAACGAAGCTCTTCGTTCTCCATCTCCAGATCCTCCATTCGCGATCTGTCCATCTTCGAACCGCCAGACTTTTTTGAGACCTTGATAATATTGATGACGCCACCAAATATGACAGTTAATATTAAGACTGTGGCAAACAATTCTAACATCCGGGTTCTCCTACAACTCTATTGAGATTTCGCTCTCTTCATGCGGGTGATCTTGCCGGAACCAAGGATCTGCTTGGTGATTTCCGGGTGGCCCGTGTAATGCACCTTACCACTGCCGGTTATCACTACATCCAGGTCATGCTGCACAGCCACGGTCGCACTTCCCGAGCCGGAGATCTTGAGACTAACAAAGTCGCTGATCAGTCCTTCTGCATCATAGGTGCCCGAGCCGCTGATGAGCAGTTGCTGCGACTCTATATCGCCGGCTACCAGGATCTCACCGGAACCGCTAATGGTGCTCGCCATGGAGTCCGCCGTGAGTTCTTCGATTACAACCCGACCGGAGCCCTCGTTACACAACTCGATCTCATCCGTATCCAGATCAGGGGCCAATACGCTGCCGGAACCGGACAGGACGATCGCACTGATATCCACAATGGTGAGATGGTAAATCACTTGTTCACGCCAGTTCTGCAGCGTAACGATCTTGGGACTGCGATACCCCAGCAAGAGATTTCCGTTTTCGACGGTTGATTCGATAAAGGGCAGCATATGCTTCGGGGCATCGATGGTGAGCGACTCACGATCTGATTGCGTGATATGCAGTTGACCCGGACCTGCCAGGTGAATGCCCTTGAAATGCCCCACTCTTCTGGTGACGGTAGACACCTAGTTCTCTCCCGACAGCTTCTTTAACTCTCGTTGCAGTTCGAATTTCGATGATGTCACGTGGCTCTCCATCGATCGAACCCGATCTTCCAACTCCGTGAACTTGCTCTTGGCTGTACGCAACGCGAGTCCATTGGACATGCGCGGTTTCCGATGACTCTCGTCCCCTTGATGTTTGTCCTCATTCACGCCGTATAGATCCTCTTCTTCATCAGTCTCTGAGCTCTGCCATTGCCGCTCGGCCCGATCAAACCGATCCGTGGCTCTGCGGTAATAGGGTTTTTTATCCATCAAAAAGTAGGCAACGAAGTAACCACAAAACGTCAGCTGCGGGATAAATACCAGTCCCAGTATGGCACCGAGTCGCATCTGCCATGCTTCGATGCCAAAGTAATCGGCGAATCCCGCGCAGACCCCACAAATTTTCGCCCGGTCCGGATCTCTATAGAGACCTGCGCGATAGCGCATCTGTCTTCTGGCAGTACGTCGGCTGCTTCTAGCTGCACGTCTCTGTCGTCTTCGGTATTTTCTTTCAGATCTACTCATTTCAGGTCCTGCGTCTCCTGCCGCCCTCTGCCTTGCATCCGCGTCCCCGGCTGCCTGAGCGCTCAGATCCTCATCCGCTTGATCAGTGGGCTGTCGCATCCTACCTGCGCTTGCTCGTCTCCTGCGCCTGTGACCGTTGTGGTCACCATCCAGGCTTTCCATCCACTGTTCAGCCTTCCTGGACCACCTGTCCGCCACCTGATCCACAACATCCTCGATGTTCCGTTCCAACTCCTGGGAACGCCGTTTGGCTCTTCTGGCTACTCGATCGGCCAACTCCTCAGCCCGGTAGGCCGCTTTCCTGGCCCGATCCGCCCGACGCCCGGCTCTCTGTTCCGCCCTCTCTGCCAGACGTTTGGCTCTCCTGGCAGCTCTCTGCATATCTCTTTGAATTCGATCGGACCTGCTCACAATTCTGATCTCACTGTCCGGTTAGGTCTGTTAGCCACTATTGGTCTGGATGTCTGTATGTCTTGGTCTGGATGTCCGCATGTATTGGTCTGGATGTCTGCATGCGGCAAAGTGAAGCCATTGTTACTGCTGCTTTTCCCGCCACTCCGGGCTTTCCACATCCAGGATCGATTCCAGCGTCTCGATTCGTGCGGCCATCTTGTTGGCTACCTGAATCATCTCGTCGACCTCCATGCGTTCTGCATCGGAGAGGTCACCAGCTACGCGGTTCTGGCTCTTGTAGTGCACGATGATCCAGATGGGTGCAACGATTACAAGAAAAACCACGATGGGTACAAAGAAAATTATCTGTCCGCCAGTCATGACAACACCTGCTAGTTACTGTTCATCCAAATTTAGAATCCGTGCCAAGGGTGCCCATCTCAGGCTATTGTTTCTACAGTAAGCATTCGTACGCTGTCGCATTGATTTCACCAATTCTGCCTATTTGTGGATGGACACTAGTTAAGACTTTTCTTCATCAAGTCTTGCTTTCAACTTGGCCAGTTCTTCATCCACCTTTTCATCTGATTCCAGATCCGCGATTTCATCGGACAGGTTACGCTGGCCCAGATCGTAGGCTTCTATCTCGCCCTCCAGGTCATCCATCTTGCGTTCATACCTTTCAAAGCGATTCATAGCATCGTCGATGTCGACATCGTGAAGCTGGCGCCGAACTCCCAGGCGGGAAGTGGCGGTCGTGCCTCTCATGATTAAAGCTTGCTGACGATTCTTCGCATCCACCAGCTTTTGCTGCAGCTGAGTGATATCGCCACTCAGTTTTTCGAGATTTGCATCCAGTGTCTCAAGATCGGTATCGATGACTTCAACCGCCTCAGACGCCTGGGTTTTCTCTTTGAGCGCTGCCCGAGCCAGATCTTCCCGATCCTTGCTGAGGGCGACTTCCGCCTTGCGCTCCCACTCATCTCCCTCTTCACGCAAATGATCACAGCGACGTCGAAGTTCCTTCTTGTCGGCGATCACTTTAGCAGACTGAGTGCGCACTTCCACTAGGGTTTCTTCCATCTCCTGGATAATCAGCCGAACCATTTTTTCGGGATCTTCTGCCTTATCCAGTATCGCGCTGATGTTGGAATTGATAATGTCTGAAAATCTAGAAAAGATACCCATGTTCTATGCCTCTCTACGCTTGGATTTACGGATGCTTACCGACTAACGATCTGAACCAGATCCGGATTGAGCTATCCTTGGCAAGATTGGATACACTTTCTGTGCCAGCTCGGTGAGCAATCGTAATCCACTGTTATATAAAGATTTTTTATAGCCATCGAAATGTTGTATGATGACCGGATGGCGAGAAATACCACCGTGTTAGTGGTTCTAACCACATATTAGCTATCAAGTTGTACCTCCAATTCAATCTTCCGCATGGACTGCGTGAAGAGCTGCTAGAAGGGCTAATCCCATGGCGAATGATCAACATGCAGAAAGACTGATCGGTGAATCCAGATCGTTCCTGGAGATTCTGGAGTTCGTCTCCCAGATCGCCCCTTTGAACAAGCCGGTATTGCTGGTAGGCGAGCGCGGTACCGGTAAGGAGCTGATTGCCGCGCGGTTACACTACCTGTCGCAGAGATGGGATCAAGAATTCCTGAAGATGAACTGTGCCGCCATCAACGACAACCTGCTGGAATCGGAGTTGTTCGGACACGAAGCCGGTTCTTTCACCGGCGCCGCAAAACTCCACAAGGGGCGATTCGAACGAGCAGACAAGGGAACGCTGTTTCTGGATGAGCTAGCCACCACGTCGCCGCTGGTCCAGGAAAAGCTGCTGAGGATCATCGAATATGGTGAATTCGAACGAGTCGGTGGCAGCAGAACCATCAACACCGATGTCCGTCTGATCGCTGCCACCAATGATGACCTGCCAACTCTGGCAGGTGCGGGGAAATTCCGCGAGGATCTGTTGGACCGTCTGGCTTTCGATGTGATCACCCTGCCCCCCCTTCGGGAAAGACAGGACGACATCATGTTACTGGCCGAGTATTTTGGCATGAATATGGCCCTGGATCTTAATCGCGAGTATTTTCCCGGCTTTAGTGACAGAGCCAGCAAGGACCTGCACAGCTACCACTGGCCCGGTAATATCCGCGAACTGAAAAACGTGGTTGAAAGGAGCGTCTATCGTTGCCAGGAACCGGACGAATTGATCGACGAGATATCGATCGATCCGTTTGATTCGCCATTTCGCATCAAGCCAAGATCCGTTACGCCTGAAGCGGCATCGGCCTCAGAAGCCAATTCGGCTGACAGCGCCGGGCAACCGTCTGCAGAGGTCGAATTCCCGCTCGACCTGCGCACTTCCATACAGGAGTATGAAATCTCACTGATCGAATCCGCCCTGGCAACCTGCCAGTTCAATCAGAAGAAAACGGCTGAGATTCTGGGAGTCACCTACCATCAACTGAGAGGGTACCTGAAGAAATACGACCTCCTGGACAACTGACCAATCCAACCTGATCGCCACTCCATTCCTCACAATCCAATCGGGATTCAATCTCCCTTGAATTGCGGTGGGCGTTTTTCGATGATCGCTCTCACGGCTTCGGCGTGATCCTCCGTCTGAAGCGCTAACGCCTGCAGTGAGGCGGACATCTCCAGCATGGAATCCAACCGGGCGTGCTGGGACTCCTTGA
>JASMJM010000074.1 GCA_030749725.1 Pseudomonadales bacterium
GCACATTTTGGCTTACTCTAAAGGAGATGAACATAGACGAAATTTGCTACGGCCCTTTAAGAAAGCGGCTGGCGGAAGAGGCAGGAGTCGAACCCGCCAGGCACTTCTACAGCACCTCACTGGTTTTGAAGACCAGGCGCCCCACCGGGGACAATGCTCTTCCACCAATCATGTTATCACGAATCCGCCCGTCATCAAGCCACGCACGCCGTACTGATTTTCGTTAGCCAGCAAACGATTCAAAGTTTGCCATGAACCGGCAATCCCTGACCTCATGACTGGATCGATGAATCCGGTCTCGCTATATGGTGAAGCCAGTGAATGAAATCGTGAACCTGAGTTGGGGTCGGTGCGTCCTCCACCGCCAGAGCTCGGTACCATCCCGACAATCTGGCAAAGGTGCAACTATATCGCGTGACTGCGATTCACAATGATTCGTTCGAGGATCGGATTAATGAAGGAAGGTTTCTAACGAGGGCGTAATCCACGCTCCTCTAGATCAGGAACTTGAGCCGGACTTCACCTTTTCCGCCAGTAGCTTGTCGGTGGTTTGAAAAGCATTAGTCAGCGCTAGATCAATGCCTTCTTTAACTGATAGAAAATACTTTTTGCCGGCATTGGAAGTGGCAAATTGCAGATAGGTCGCCAGTTCTTCATCTTTCATCTGGCCGAATAGGAAGAGATAGGTAATGAAGATTTCCTGAGTGATCCTGCCTCGGAGGCGAAAGTGAGCGGCATCGACCCGTTCTTTCAGACCGTCTCGACTGCCCTCATCGAACAGCAGGGAGGCACTGAGTAGTGAGTTGCCAACACCCATACGCAGATTCTCGGCGAGATTGACCGCAATCACTGAACCATAGGTTGCTGCGTCCAGTTTCTCAAACAGCCGCGCACGAGTTGGATCCTTGCGATTGGCCTGCTGCAGTTGCTGACTGGTACTGGTCCTCTCGGTGTATGTGCCCTTCAGGGAGGCGTCTATTTCCAATTGCACGATGGTACGACCCAGGTGCGAGTCAAAGAACGTAGCCGTATTGTTCAGCTCCTGCATGGTCAGATTCTTCGCCAACTCCCGTGCCAACCAGCCTTTTATGGATGAAGCCCGGAATGTAGTCGTCACGATATGGCGCAGTGGCTCTGAGACTTCGTTTGGATCACCAGCGTCGAGGATCCCGCTGACCATCATCCGGTTGATCAATGGCGGTAGCCCCAGGATCCGATTCTCCAGTCCGGACGAGGAGATAAGCTCTTGAATGAGTTCAGTTTTTTCTGACTGTTCGGCAATGCCCTGGGGGATTCCAAAGATACCGAGCGCGATTATGATCACGCGGAAAGACCGTTTCATCAGCAGTGGGGCAACATTTATTCTCATTGGAGTCATGATTTCACATGTAAGCACAATAACGGCTGCAAGAGAATAGCTGCGCGATTATTCTGTGTCATCTACTTCCTGAAACTGCAGTTCGTGCAGGGTGTGGTAAAGTCCCTCGCGGGCCAGCAATTCTTCATGACTACCCAGTTCTTCCACGACGCCATCATGCAGGACCATGATGCGATCAGCTTCCTGAATGGTCTGCAGTCGGTGGGCGATCAGTATTGAGGTCCTGCCCACCATGAGCTTGCGCAGTCCATCCTGTATCAACAGCTCGGTTTCCGTATCGATGCTGGCAGTTGCTTCATCCAGTATGAGGATTTCAGGGTCGGCGGCCAGGACGCGGGCGAACGCCAGAAGCTGCCGCTGGCCCTGAGATAGATTTGCACCTCGCTCCACCAGTTCAGCCTCATAGCCATCGGGCAGCGCACTGATGAACCCGTGCGCGTTGACCGTTTTGGCCGCTTGGATGGATCGCTCTCTGGATATGTTCGGATTGCCCAGGGCAATGTTGTCCAGAATGGTCCCCGAGAATATATGAAAGTCCTGCAGCACCACACCGATCCGGCTGCGTAGATCACGGCTGTGCAGATCGTTGAGATCGATGTCATCCAGAAAAATCAGCTCCCGGTCAAAATCATAAAATCGGCCGAGCAACCTGATCATGGTGCTCTTGCCGGAACCGGTTGGGCCAACGATGGCCAGTTTCTCGCCAGGCTGGATGGTAATGGAAACGTCTTTCAATATGGGTATATCAGGATCATAGCTGAAATTGACGTGGCGGAACTCCACCTTACCCTTCAGTCTGGGTGGCAATTGGATCGGCTCCGCCGGTTCGTGAATCTGTTCATCCCAATCCAGTGCCTGGAATATCCGCTCTCCGCTCGCCATGGCTCGGAACAGAACGTTGAGTTGCTCTCCCAACATGACAACAGGGGTGAACAGCATGTGCATGAATCTGGTAAAGAGGATTACGCCACCCAGACTCATCTGATCCTGCACGACCTCGCCCCCGCCATACCAGATAATGATCCCCAATCCCATTGAAGCCAGACTGTCATTGAAAGCACCATAGGTGGTGCCCAGATTGATCGCCTTGTATTCATATCGGCGATTGTCTTTGTTGATCTCGGTGTAGGTAGCCAGATTGTGCGCCTCCCGCTGGCTTAACTGTACAACCTGCATGCCGGATAGATTTTCCTGCAGGTTTTGATTGAGTGACGACACGCTGTTTCTCACCAACCTGAACACCTCGCGGGAGGCACGCCGAAAGAAGAAGGTGGCGACCGCCACGATCGGCACCAGCAGCAACAGAATCAAGGTGAGCCTGACACTGGTAGACAACATGATGATCATGGCAACCAGGAACGGTACGAATTCACCAATCAAGCCGCCAATCCCACGCAGCATCTCGTAAAGGGTCTCCACGTCGTTGGTAACTCGGGTCATGATGCGGCCGATGGGCACCCGGTCGTAAAAGGAGGATGGTCGCGTTTCCATATGGGTGAACAGGTCCTGACGAAGGTCGCGCAGACAGCGTACGATTGAGCTGATCAGGGTTAACCTGTGGGCGTGGCCGGCCACTGAGAAACAGATCAACAGCACGAGAAAAATCAGACCTGCGGCATAGATTGGTTCGACTCCCAAGCGACCCTCTAACCAGATAGTCAGATCGATCATGCCAAGGTCCGGCATGGGGCTGTCCCGTTCACCGACTATGATGTAGTCGACCAGCACGCGGCTGATAATGATCTCCATGATCACGGCGACATAAGAGGTGAACAGAATCAGGAAGGCGCTCAACACGAGCGTAATGCGATACGGTTTTAGCCACGCCATCAATCGGCCCAGCAGGTGCATATTGAGCACGGCGCCAGACAGTTCCGCATCAAACATGGCGTAGTCTCGTCGGGCCTCGCTAGGTCGCGCGTCGCTACGTCGGGCGTCGCTACGCGGGGCGGCGTCCTGCGCTCCAGTGGCGCCTGACCCAGTTGCCTGATTCAGATCAGTCACAGTCGTTCTGCTCCGTAACCCTGGTTGTCATCATCTGCTTCTCGACGCGGTCAGCGTGACCCGGTCAACGTGACCCGGACAATTCATATTCGCCACTGCCACCATCCTCGGAGCTGCTAATGCCCTGAGTCTGAACCCGTTCCAGTTCCGCGTAGATGCCATTCAGCCTTAGCAGTTCTTCGTGACTACCCATCTCCGCAATCCGCCCCTCCTCCAACACGATGATGCGATCGGAGTGACGCAGGGTCGACACCCGGTGGGACACCAGTATGGTGGTTTTCTGTTTGCGCATGGCTTTGAGTCGGCTGAGGATATGCTCTTCTGTTTCCGTATCAACGCTGGAGAAACAGTCGTCCAGTATGAGTACTGGCGCATCTCTGATGAGACCACGAGCCAGCGTGGTGCGCTGCTTCTGGCCGCCGGAGAGAGTGACGCCTCGTTCACCTACAACGGTATCCATCTGTTGCGGGAGTTCCTCGATGGTATCCCTAAGGGCCGCTGACTCAGCGGAGTCCCAAATCAGATCCAGATGCCGATCGGGATCGTCGTAGCTGATATTGTTTCTGAGGGCCTCCCCGAATAGAAAGGGGTCCTGCAATACCTGGCCTATCTGGGCTCTCAATCGAGCCAGGGGATAGTCGCATACATCGTGGCCGTCCAGATACAACTGGCCAGGGTTGGTATCCACCATGCGGGTGAACTGCTTCAGCAGCGTGGACTTGCCCGACCCCACCCGTCCCACGATGCCTATGGATTCGCCCTGCTCGACGCTGAAGGAGATACCTTCAAGGACGCTCGCATCGGATCCCGGATAAGTGTAGCTGAGATTGCGCAGCTCAAACGACCCACTGATCTCCGCCGGCGTGTTATCGGTGGGTCTATCTTCGATCTCCGGGACTGCGTCATATACCTCATAGAGCCGATCCGTGGACACGGCCGCTCTCTGCAGTAAGGTGACGAAGAAACCAGCCATACGAATCGGTTGCAGCAACATATTGAGGAAGTAGAAGAAGACAAACAACTCTCCGATGGTAATCTGCCCACTCAGCACCAGGTTCCCTCCGTATACCAAAATGCCAAGGTGACCTAGGGACGCGAACAGCGGCATCCAGGCACCCATCAACGAATTGATGCGAGCCTGGGCATAGAAGGCCGTGGCATAGGCATCGTTGCTCAACCAGAATCGGGCGATCTCATTATCCTCCTGCGCCTGCGCCTGCACGGTGCGGATGCCACTGAGGTTTTCTTGTGTGTGAGATGAGAGGGCGGACAGCCTTTCCTGTACCGCCCTCGAAGTTATCGCCAGCTGTTTGGACATGTACCAGGCGTAGACGAAAACCAAGGGTAACGCCGGTAAGATCAACAGGGTAAGAGAGGGTGACTTGAACAGCATCACGGTCACCGCAATCACCGGCGCATAAACCATAATCACCAGTTGTATCAGACCCATGGCGATAAGTCGCTGCACCAACGAGATATCCTGAATAGCACGAATCATCAGGTCCCCGACGCCGATACCTGCAAAGAAACGACTGCCCTGCTTTTGCACCGAAGCGTAGAGTTCTTGTCTGAGATCGAAGGAGACCGAGATACCGACGCGACGAATGGCACGGCGGGCAAATACGATGAAGAAGAATCGCAGCGTCACTGCTGCAATGATACCGACGGTTATGGTTTTGAGAGAGTAGCCACGTGCGGCCTGGTTGCCTCTGTCAAGGATGTCGATGGCATCGATTCCTTCAGCGACGAGTAGAAACGACGAGGCCTCAAACAATCGCGCTACAAAGAACGCCGCACATCCTGCAAGTATCCTTAAGAAATAGGGTCGGACAAAGGGCACGAGCTTTAAAAGAGACTTCAAACCACCTTACCTGCATATCCATCTGCGGAAGATCGAGCCGATGCCAACCGCTCTCCCAGCCCTTCGGCGAGCATTTGATCTTATTCAAGATAGCGTCTTATTGAGGTCGCGGTCGTTGGTAACCGCTTCGGCATCTTCCGCTCAGCAATCTGCTATTGTTGCACAAAAGAGGCAAGTTGAGAAATGGAGGTGCCAGTTAGCGAGCGGGAACCAGCGTTATCCTATTGATTGTTAACGGTTATTTGTTAATTCGGGCGGGACCGGTCACGAATGGCACGAAACTCGCTGCTGGAATACCAGTTTGGAAAACTGTCCTCATCGGCAAGTCGCTGGCCAATTCGGAAATACAGTTCCAGGTCCTGTCGGGCGCCCGACAAGTCCCAGTTCGGGTCATATTCGTCAGCCGGCTTGTGATAGCGTTCTGCCACATAGTCGCCCATCTGCGCCAAGCCCCAGTCACGGCCGTGGCTGACACTGTCCACGCCGCTTTTAGCATAGAGAACCGGTACGCCCACTTTTGCCAGGTTGAAGTGGTCCGAACGATAGAAGTATCCCTTTTCGGGTGACGGCTCCGCAGCCAAATATCGCGACTGCCTGGCCGCGGCTTCCGCCAGGTATCGCTCCAGTTCGGAACTGCCATATCCGATTACTACCACATCTGCCATGGGACCCACTACATTGAGGCCATCCATATTGATTGCGGCGACGGTGTCTTTGAGGGGATAGATGGGATGCTTGCCATAGTATTCTGATCCCAGCAGACCGGATTCCTCCGCAGTCACCGCCATAAACAGGATCGACCGTGCCAGTGGCTTAGCGCCTGCCGAAAACGCTTCCGCCAAGGCGATCAGGGCGGCGGTCCCCGATGCATTGTCCACTGCGCCATTGAAGATCTGATCGCCCGGCAGGTCTTCAGCCTTGCCGAGATGATCCCAATGGGCCATGTAGATAATGTACTCCGCCGTCCGATCGCTCCCTGGCAGCAGTCCCATGACATTTCGGGAGTCGTATCTGCTGATGTCATTTTCCAGGTTGACTGTCATGCTCAGTGGCAAGGGTGTGGCTTTGAAATTCCTCTGCAGAGCTCTCCGTTTCATCTCCCCGTAGTCGCTGCCCGCAGCTTTGAATAGCTGTTCAGCAACCTGCTCGGTAATCCAACCCTCTACTGCAACCGTATCCGGCCGGGCGGCGTTCCGTACATTGTCATTCGACGCCATCAGATCAAACTGCGGGCCGGACCAACTGCCGGATACTACCTCCCAACCATATCCTGCCGCGCCGGTTTCATGAACGATGATGGCGCCGGCAGCTCCGTGTCTGGCAGCCTCTTCATATTTATATGTCCACCTCCCGTAATAGGTCATGGCGTTGCCGGTGAATAGCTGCTTGTCCTGACTGGCATAGCCCGGGTCGTTGACCAGCATCAGCACTGTTTTTCCGGCCACATCCAGGCCCTGATAGTCATTCCAGTCGTACTCGGGCGCAACCACCCCATAACCGACAAAGACCATCTCGCTCTCGCGCACAGACACCTCTGCCTCCACACGCTTGGTCCAGAGCATCATCTCACTGCTGTATTTGAGATCGCGGCTGTAGCCATCTCTCTTGATCGACATGAGCACCGATGCATCGGCAGTCAATACTCCAAGCGGAACGGTCTGGAAATAGCTGTCGCCGTTTCCCGGTTTTAGGCCCAGCTTGACGAACTGCTCTTTGATGTAGGCAACCGTCTTCTCCTCCCCGACGGACCCAGGCTGACGACCTTCGAATTCGTCCGACGCCAGTATCTCGATGTGTTTTTCCAGGTTGGCAAAGCTGAGGTCCCGAGTCGCTGGTGTTGACCCGGGTGTCGCGGGCGTGGACCCGGTTGCCGCTGGTGTTTCCGCGTCATCGGCGCACCCGAGCATGATCAGGATCAACGCCAGTATGGTTGCCCTTGCCTGCATTGTTCTCTCGTCCTCCCCACGTCATCAGTGCTCTGGCGTGGATTTCTGCCGAACACTATTCTCTCATGGAATCAGAGCTTCAGGTATACTCTGAGCAGCCGCACAGCAGAGAACACTCATTGCATGACAGTTTCACCAGCCAACAATACCGTGATCAACGGATTGATTCTCCTGCTGGCTTTTGTCAGCGGCTTCATCATCATGGCCATCGAACTGCTCGGGGGCAGAATATTGGCCCCTTATTTCGGCAGCAGCATTTACGTGTGGGGAAGCATCATCACGGTGTTTATGTTGTCCCTGGCAGTCGGCTATCTATTGGGCGGCAGGTGGTCCCTCAACAATCCAAATCTGATCAGGCATGGGTCCTTCTTCATCTGCGCCGCTTTCGCTCTGGTTCCCACCATCTACCTGGGTGAGGCGGCTATGGATCGGGTTTTTGCAGCCATCGATGATCCGAGATACGGATCACTGTTGGTTTCGGCCCTACTATTTTTTCTGCCTACCGCCTTCCTGGGCATGATCGCGCCCTACTCCGTTCGACTGTTGGTAGAAAACCAGCAACACAGCGGTCAGATTGCCGGCACCCTGTATTTTGTATCGACGCTGGGAAGTGCCATCGGCACCCTGGCCACCTCGTTCTATCTGGTACTCTACTTCGAAGTCGATCAGATCCTGCTGACCCTTTGCCTGACACTCGTGATCGCCGGTGTATCAGCAATACTGGCCAAACAATATTGGCTGAATACCTAGATGATGACCAAATCACGCCACGGGAACACACTGGGTACTGTCCTGCTTTGCGTCTTCTGTTGCATGCACAGCACGGTTGCAGCCAAGACCATTCACAAGGAGAAGTCACTGTACCGCAACATCGTTGTGAGGGAGTCCAATAATCGGCGCTGCCTGGTGTTCTCAGTAAAGAGGGGCGACAAGAATCAGACCTGTACCGATCTCAGGGATCCCAATCTGTTGGTGTTCGCCTATGTGCGCATGGTGTTCGCCGGCCTGCTCGTTAATCCGAAACCCAATAAAATCCTGGTCATCGGCTTGGGGGGCGGGTCCATTCCCACCACATTGAGCGAACTGTTTCCCAATGCCGGCATCGACATCGTCGAAATCGATGACGCCGTGGTACGCGTTGCCAAGAAGTACTTCGCGTTCCAGGAAAACGAGCGCATGAAAGTCATTGTGAGCGATGCCCGGGTATATATCCGACGCGCTACCCAGCGAGGGCAGCAATATGACATGATCATCCTGGACGCCTTCACGGGAGACTACATTCCGGAACATCTGATGACTGTCGAATTTCTCGAAGAGGCGAAACAGCTGATGACTGCCGATGGCGCACTGATTGCAAATACGTTTTCAAACAGTCTGTTGTATCATCATGAATCGGTTACCTATCAGCGCGCATTCAAAACCTTCTTCAACTTCAAGATGTCGTTCACCGGTAACCGGGTCATTATCGCTACGACCAAACAACTGCCGGAACTGAAACTGCTGACACACAGAGCACACCTGTTTGCCGACCGCCTGGATCGCTATGGAATTGAATTCGAAAGCTACCCGGATCACATGAGCAGGGAGATCGATTGGGACCCCAGCAAGAAGCCCCTGACAGATCAGTTTTCCCCAGCGAATTTACTAAGGGGCGATTGAGAGTGAATAGCGAGAGAACGCAGTTGCGTGGGGAGATACCGGCTGATATCAGATTGAATTGACGACGAACATTCGGTTTACCACATCGTTTGAGCCCCAATAATCGCCACTTTTTGCATGCCGGCCCTTTTCGAGGCCCTCATTCCCACATACAATCCTCACCGACCCAACGTGTTTGATCCGATTATGGACCGCATTCATTTGAGCAGGAGCCAGCATGTCGCGCAGAGAACAGATTAAGTTGACCGAGGAAGAGATCTCGTCCTATATCAGATCCGCCAGAACCATCATTCTTGTCTCCAACGGTAGAAAGGGTTTTCCTCATCCCATGCCAATGTGGTTTGCAGTCGATGAAGATGACCAGATTGTGATGACCACGTTTCGCAAGAGCCAGAAAATACTCAACATCAAGAAAAATCCCAAAGTTGCCCTGCTGGTAGAATCGGGCAGTGCCTATGAGGAACTCAAGAGTGTATTGATATTGGCTGAAGCCGAAATCGTCGATCAGCTTGAATACACCGCCGAAACCATGTCCAAAATCAGCATTTTCAGGGGAGATGCCCGTGCCGACCAAAAGGACGTGGTCCAGCAGGGGGCCATGGGCCAAGCGCCCAAGCGGGTGGTGATCCGGTTCAACCCTGTTTCGGTAGTGTCCTGGGACCACGCCAAGCTGCACGGTGTACACTGAAACTTCTCAGTACCGCTGGCCCAGCAGGGCCTGCTCGGCCCGCGTGCCGTGCACTTTGGCGGTCGATATGATGTGATCGCAGTTCCTGACCTCGGTCAGGAAAAGAGCAAAGAGGGACAATTTCCCGCTGCAGTTACTGTTTGATCTCTGTTCGTCAGCTGGTGAAACTACTATACTCCAGGAAAGAAATCCCCAATGAAGCAGTGCTTTGGTAGGGAATTCGACGGCCTGAGCACATTCCTATATGACTCACAACAGCAGCGAAAAACCGACCCTGGACCGCAGGAAACAAGCCCGTTACACCAATGGTGACCTGAGCCTATCCATAGCATATCCCGGCATCAAAGGCATGCTGAGATTCAATCCCATCGTCGAATGTATCGATTTTAATTCCACCGGCCTGCAGTTCAAGTGTAATAGGCCCTTCCAGCTGGACGATCGATTGGTCATCGATCTCTGCGTTCAGGACGAATGCATCTACGAACTGTCCGGGTTGGTCTGCTATACGAGGAAGCTGGAAGACACTTACTTGTGCGGCGTGCGGTTTTGCTTCGAAGACAAACGAATGCAGAACGATGATGTGAAACGCACCCTCCTCAATATCGAAAGCAACCTGCGCCTGAATGATGAGTACCCCGAGTCGGTGACCGACTAGGCGCAGTCTGGCGCACTAAAAGAGCTTTCTTGCCGCCACTTTGAACAGGATGAAGAGCACGATTCCTATGACGAGCAAGCTCTCCATGGATGCGAAGAAGCCGACCAGTATTCGCAGTTTAAAGATGATCAGCACCACGAGAAAGCTCAGACCGATCAGCATCATCAGGCCGGACAATCGTTCAAAACCGGGTAGACGGTCCAAATCCGAACTCCGGCTGATCAACAGGAAGGTCACCACCATTGATATCAGGGGCAGGAAGTAGATCAGAAAATCCACTTCCAGCAGATTCTGCCGTACCATGAACAAGGAATAGGCAATCAGAACCACCGAGATCGTGCCCGGTATCCCCACCAAATAGATCAGCACGGAATAGCCATAATCCCATGCAGTCAGGGGTCCTTCCTTGGCAATACTGAACTGTGCCATCAGCCAGGCCAATAAGGGCGGAAGGGCAAAGAAGCCGACAATAATCAAAGGGTAATTGCCAACCTGTTCGAACAGATCCTGTATGCTCATTGCAGATTCCCACCGGCACGTTTTGTCCGGACCAAACGTGGGGCAGCCGCCGCATGGAGCCGCCGGCACGCCTGCGTCGGGTCGACCGGCCCGAATACCGACACATTGGCTCTCAAACCGCGGTATACCCTCCGTCGATAACCAGTTCGCTGCCGGTCATGAAACTGGAGTCATCCGAGGCGAGGAAGAGCACACCCTTGGCAACGTCGATCGGCTCTCCCAACCTGCCGATGGGATGGCGAGGAGTCAGCAGATCTCTGACATCCTGCTCCGTTCCTCCCGGAATATAGCTGGCTATTTTCTCAATCATGGGAGTCCAGATATAGCCGGGATGGATGGAGTTCACCCGAATGGGCAGACCGTTGCTGCCACAATAGACAGCGACTGATTTAGTCAGCAACCGGACTCCCCCTTTGGAAGCGTTGTACGCGGCATTGGCACCGCCCACCATGCCCATGATGGAAGATATGTTCACGATCGAGCCCCCGGCTTGCCGCATTACCTTGACCGCCTGCTGTGTGCCAAGGAAAACTCCATCCAGATTCACACTCATAACCTGGCGCCACATTTCAAACGGTGTATCTTCGAATAGCTGCGCACCACCACCAACGCCCGCGTTATTCACCAATACGTGGAAAGAGCCAAAGTTCTCGAGGGTAGCAGCGATAACCGTTTCCCAAGCTGCCTCACTGGTGACGTCGTGTTGGATGGCAACAGCCGAGCCGCCCGCGTCTGCGATCTCCGCTACCGTCTCATCAGCCGCATCCCCATCGATATCGGTCACGACCACTTCAGCGCCAGCCTCGGAAAGCAACCGGCTCGATGCCCGGCCGATGCCGCTGCCACCCCCGGTTACTATCGCCACCTTGCCATCGACTCGATTCATGGGATCTCCATCGCAAATTGCCATCTTCGAAAAGTGTACCACGGCAAAAGTCGAAAGAATGCTGGATCTATATGTTGTGTTTGTTTCTGTTGTGAGGCACACTATGTAGTCTTTCGCGCTACAATCCGTAACCATAAAAAAGGGCACAATATGGACTCCTCCGGCGTAAAACCGAATCTGAAAGCTGTTCCCAAATCCGTCTCGGACATCGCCTATCAGCAGACGTCGCAGGACATTTGGGAGAATAAATACTGCCTGAAGACCAAGCAGGGCGAGATGGTCGATACCAACATGGATGAGACTTCTCAACGAGTCGCGAGGGCACTGGTTCAGGCAGAAGCCGAGGAGAAGCAGGAGTACTGGTATGAGGAGTTTCTGTGGGCGCTCCGACAGGGGGTTATTCCAGCCGGCCGCATCATCTCCAATGCGGGAGCTCAGGAGCATAAACCGGCTACCTCAACGATTAACTGTACCGTCTCGGACAGCATTCACGATTCCATGGAGGATATCCTGAAGAAAAACGTGGAGGCGGGCCTGACGCTCAAAGCCGGTTGTGGCATTGGTTATGAGTTTTCCACATTGCGCCCCAAGGGTGCCTATGTCTCTGGTGCCGGGGCCTATACCTCCGGACCTCTCTCCTTCATGGACATCTACGACAAGACGTGCTTTACCGTCTCTTCGGCAGGAGGCAGAAGAGGCGCACAGATGGCCACGTTTGACGTGAGCCATCCCGATGTATTGGAATTCATCCGGGCCAAACGTGAGGACGGCCGCTTACGTCAATTCAACCTGTCCCTACTTATCACCACGGAGTTCATGGAAGCGGTCAGACAGGATTCTGAATGGGTGCTCAGTTTTCCCATCAGCGCAGCGGAAATGAAGGCGGACGATCTGAACCTGGTCGACTCTGAAGAAGTATTGTGGCGTGAGTACCCAATCAAAGAGGGCTATATCACCAACGAGGTGGGTCTGGTCGCATGCCGTATACACAAAAAGATTCGTGCTCGCCGCGTCTGGGATGTGATCATGTCGTCTACCTACGACTATGCCGAGCCCGGCTTTCTTTTGATAGACAAAGTTAACGAGATGAACAACAACTGGTTTTGTGAAAACATCCGCGCTACCAATCCGTGTGGAGAACAGCCGCTGCCACCTTACGGCAGCTGTCTGCTCGGTTCTATCAACCTGTGTAAGTTCGTCAGGAAACCATTCACCGGAGAAGCTGAGTTCGACTGGGAAAGTTATCAAAGGGCGATCGCCATCTTCACTCGAATGCTGGACAACGTCGTGGAGATTAACGGCCTACCACTGGCGCAACAACAGGGCGAGATTTTCAGAAAGAGACGTCACGGCATGGGTTACCTCGGCCTCGGCTCCACCATCACCATGATGGGGATGCGTTACGGTGATGCCGGATCGATCGAGTTCACCGAAAGAGTAACCAGGGAGCTTGCTCTGACGGGATGGCGAACCGGTCTGGAGTTGGCTCGGGAGAAGGGTCCCGCCCCCATCATGGACGAGGATTTCACGGTTACCGGTGAGATGCTGCGCAAAAGACCGGAAATGAACGATGCAGATCACCATATAGGGGACACAGTCAAAGGGAAGGTGTTGCTGGCCAAATACAGTCGCTATATGCAGAAACTGTCCAATGAAGACCCGCACCTGGTAGACGGCATCGCCGAGATCGGTTGCCGCTTCACCCACCACAGTTCAATTGCGCCAACCGGCACAATCTCATTGTCCCTGGCCAACAATGCCAGTAACGGGATCGAACCCAGCTTTGCCCATCAGTATTCACGCAATGTGATTCGTGAAGGCAAGAAGAGCAAGGAGAAGATGGATGTTTACTCCTTTGAACTGCTGGCCTACCGAAGCCTGGTAAATCCCGCCGCTCATCCCTATTCCGATGTCGACGAAGAGAAACTGCCTGACTACTTTGTCACGGCGGATGACATCTCGCCGATGCAACATGTGGATATCCAGGCGGCAGCCCAGAAGTGGATCGATTCATCCATCTCCAAAACCGCCAATGTGCCCACTGATTATCCTTACGCAGAATTCAAAGATATCTACCTGTATGCGTACGAAAAGGGATTGAAAGGGTGTACTACCTTCCGGTTCAATCCCGAAGTTTTCCAGGGAATTCTGGTGAAAGAGGAAGACCTTGAGAACACCACCTACAGGTTTACCTTGGCCGATGGCAGCATCATTGAGGTCAAGGGGAATGAAGAGATCGAATACGATGGCGAACTGCACACCGCTGCCAACCTGTTCGATGCGATGAAAGAAGGATATTACGGGAAGTTCTAGTATCAGGGGTCAGCACTTTAGAGATATTGGCTTTCAGGGCCATAGCTAGACAAATATACAGTACTGGTTATAATTACAGATAACAAGAACTCGGATCATACATCATGGCAATTAAGATAGAGCAAGAGATCATCGGTTATTCCATCGGCAAAGACAACGAAGACATTTCGGAAGAGAAAAAGCTCGACGTCGAACATATGCATGAAGATGTCGCTCGACCGGAAATGCTCTTGGGTTCCACCTACAAGATCAAGACACCCCTTTCCGATCACGCCCTTTACGTGACCATCAATGATATCGTCCTCAATCACGGGACCGTGCATGAGCAGCGCCGACCCTTCGAGGTATTTATCAATTCAAAAGCCATGGACCACTTTCAATGGGTCACGGCCCTCACTCGAGTTGTCTCCGCGATCTTCAGGAAAGGGGGTGATGTCGCGTTCCTGCCGAATGAACTCAAACAGGTGTTCGATCCGCAAGGGGGGTATTTCAAAAAAGGGGGGCGTTTCATGCCTTCTCTGGTGGCGGAGATCGGTGAAGCCATAGAGTCTCACATGAAGAGTATCGGCCTGATAGAGGACGAGGAGTTAAGCGACCCCCACAAGGCGATGATCGAGGAGAAGAGAAAAGCTTTGGAGCAGGCGACCCATATGGATGCAGTCGAAGTCGCCGACTTTCCGGATAGTGCACAACTCTGTATGAAGTGCAGTGTCAAGGCAATGGTGATGATGGATAATTGCCTGACCTGCCTGAACTGCGGCGAATCCAAATGTGGGTAGGGGGGGCCCGCCTAGGGCGCCCGGCGAGGGGTGCCCGCCTAGGGGTGGCCGGCGAGGTGCGCCCGGCTAGGGGGCCCAGCCTAGGGCGCCCGCCCAGGGGCGCCCGGCGAGATGGTGCCGTCTAAGTAGATCCGCCCAACAGGGTCCGCCCAGAGGAAAACGCGATTTATGCAAGCGTATCTAGACCAGCTCAAAACCATACTCGATACCGGCACGCGCAAACAGGACCGCACCGGTGTAGGGACCCTCTCCTCATTCGGCCTGCAGGCACGCTACCTGATGGCCGATGGTTTTCCAGCCATGACCACCAAGAGACTTGCCTGGAAGCTGGTCGTATCTGAACTGCTCTGGTTTATCTCCGGTTCTAGCAACATCAACGACTTGAAGCAGATCTACAAACTCAACAAGATCTGGGATGCAAACTATGCAGACTATCTGCACAGGCTCGGAGTGACCGAAAACGACGGCGACATGGGCAACGTATACGGCAAGCAGTGGCGCCACTGGCGATCTGCCACAGGTGAAGTGGATCAACTGCAGCAAGCCATCGATACCATCGTCAGCAATCCCCATTCCCGCAGAATCATCGTAAACGCCTGGAATCCCGGCGAATCCGATCCCCAGCAGGTAGCGTTGCCTCCCTGCCATTCCTTTTTTCAGTTCTATGTCGCAGAGGACAAACTATCCCTGCAAATGTATCAGCGATCAGCCGATATGTTTCTCGGCGTGCCGTTCAACATTGCGTCCTACGCCCTGCTGCTACACATGGTTGCCGCTATTACTCATCTGCAACCAGCGGAGTTCATCCACAGCATCGGCGATGCGCACATCTACCTGGATGCGATTGACCAATGCAAGCAGCAGGCAGATCGCAAGCCCCTGCCCCGGCCCGACTTGAAGATAAGGGATCGAGGCCAGTCATGCATCGACGATTTTGAGATGGATGATTTCCAACTGGACAACTACCAGTGTCATGCAGCGATACGAGCCAACATGGCTGTGTAAGCTGCTTGGAGCATGCGGCGCGGGCGATCGCGTTCCATTAACGTAGAGCGTTCCATCGGACGGAGCCTGTGCCAATGTTTGCGTAATCCTGCCGCCCAGCATCACAGACTCACGAGACATCCGGCGTGGCTAGTGGAGTACTGCGTCGATCTCGGGGACTGGTCGTCGAGCAGCTGGAATTGTTCGAGGTGTGTGGGAACTCAAAAACTACTATCATTAGCCGGGCAGGAACTCATCACTTCAATTATCTATCTTAAGGCAATGGTTTGACGCCATTCAGCTTGGGTCAACGCTGGATCAGCAATGCAGAACCTGAACTGGGAATGGGTCAGGTATTCGAGCTTGATAGCAGGCAAGTCACCATTCACTTTCCCATCAGTGGTACCAGTCGGACCTATTCTCAAAGGCAGGCTCCCCTTTCCCGGGTCAGATTCAATCCCGGCGATGAGATCGAAAGCGACGAGGGCTGGATCCTTAAGATTACCTCTCTGACGGACGTGGATGATCTGATCGTCTATCACGGAATTTCCGAAGGGGAGGAGAAGATCCTCATTGAAACCCGTCTTCAGGAGGAGATGCGTTTCAACAAACCCCAGGATCGCCTCTTTACCCACCAGATAGACGCTAATGAGTGGTTTGACCTTCGCTATCAGACGCTGACTCACCACTCGAGACTGGTCCAATCCAGTTGCAGAGGGCTTTTTGGACCACGCGTCGCACTGATACCTCACCAACTGTACATAAGCCATGAAGTAGCAAGTAGATTCTCACCGCGCGTGCTGTTGGCCGACGAAGTCGGTCTCGGTAAAACCATTGAAGCTGGGTTGATCGTTCACCAGCAACTGCAAACCGGCAGAGCCAGCAGAGTGCTGATCATCGTCCCCAAAGCGTTAACCTTTCAGTGGTTCGTCGAGATGATTCGCAGATTCAACCTACAACTTACCATTCTGGATGAGGAGCGTTGTAAGCAAATCCAACAGGACAATATGGAAGCTGATGAAATGACGCTCAGCGAGTCTGGGGAGCCGACGGAGGCGCCTGATATCACTTCGTTTAATCCATTCCAAGCACAGCAGCTGGTTCTGTGTTCACTGGATCTGTTCACCGAGCATCCCCATCGTATTCAGCAGGCCGTAGCGGGCGACTGGGATCTGCTTGTGGTGGATGAGGCCCATCATCTGACCTGGAGCCCAACCTGTGTCAGTGTGGAATACCGCGTCATCGAGCAACTTGCTGACGCGATCAAAGGCGTCCTGCTCTTGACAGCAACTCCCGAGCAACTGGGCAAGACAGGCCACTTTGCCCGGCTCCGATTGCTCGATCCTGACCGGTTTCACAGTTTGGATGCATTCCTCCAGGAGGAAGACAGCTACCAGCCCATCGCCCGGTTAATCAACGAACTGATCGACATGCCGGATCTCAATGTCGCCGAGAAGATCGATGCATTAGCTGACCGGACCGGGATCGCACTGAGTCAAACCGATTCGAGCACCGAACTAATTCAGCAGCTGCTCGATCGCCACGGCACTGGTCGGATCCTGTTCCGCAACAATCGTTCATCCGTTAGCGGATTCTCTCAGCGAATTCTTGAAGCCGCGCCACTGCCATTCCCCAAAGAGTATGCACAGTGTCTGCAATCGGAGTCGATGCTCGAGTTGCTCTACCCGGAAAAGAAATATTCCGAAGAGGGCACTGACAAGTGGGTTCGGGTGGACCCACGTATTCCCTGGCTGGCGGAATTACTGCACAACCTGAAGCGCCAAAAAGTGCTCATCATCTGTGCCAACGCAACGACTGCAATCGATCTTGAAGACAACCTGAAACATCGTCAGGGCATAAGCTCTGCCCTGTTTCATGAGGCGATGGACCTCGTCAGTCGTGACCGGGCAGCTGCCTATTTTGCCGATCCCGACCGGGGAGCACAGGCACTGATCTGTTCTGAGATCGGCAGTGAAGGGAGGAACTTCCAGTTTGCCCGACATCTGGTGTTGTTTGACCTGCCTGCAAACCCCGATCTGGTGGAGCAACGCATCGGCCGATTGGATCGAATCGGACAAAAGCACAATGTCACGGTTCATGTTCCTTACCTGTCCGGTTCTGTTCATGAACTGCTGTTTCGTTACTACCACGAGGGATTAAGTCTGTTTGTGCAGGCAAATCCGGCTGCACAGAGCATCTTCCTCGATAGTCTACCGGAACTGGAAGGGCTGATGAGTAGATGCGCTCGAAGTGGCAAATTACCGACTCAACTGGATCGATTCATCACCGAGACGGCCAAGCTCAATCTGGATAAGAAGGATATGCTGTCCAGCGGCAGGGATCGACTGCTGGAACTTAACTCTCATCAACGTCAAGTATCTCAGCCGGTCATCGAAGAGATCCTGCGCAACGAAGGTGGCGTGACGTTGCAACACTATATGAACCGGGTGTGCGAAATGTACGGCCTGGAGACGGATCCCCTCGATCAGGATGTCTATCTGGTCAAACCCACCGAGAGTATGCAACGTAACGTTGTGGTCAGTCTGGAAACTCAACAGAGAAATCGTTTTCCGGAACTCCCGGAGGATGGCGTCAGGATCACGTTCGACCGAACCACTGCGCTGTCAAGAGAAGATGCCTTGTTTATGAGTTGGGAGAGTCCCATGGTGGCCCAGGCAATGGATCTTGTTATGACGGATCTCCTGGGTAACTGCGGTGCCATCGTCATCAAACACTCGAACTTCCCAACCGGCACGGTATTGGTGGAAGTCCTCTACCAGGTGGAATCCGTAGCACCGGCTGAGCTCCAGGTGCATCGATATCTGCCTGCCTCAGTTCTCAGGTGCCTCATCGATGCAGATGGTCATGATGTCGAAAAGCGACACACATACCGGAGCTTTCTGGGACAGGAGATTGCAGTCAATCCTGACGACCTGTTTAAGATTATCGACTCCCAGGCAGCAGGGCTGAAGACCATGATCGGTCAGGCAGCAGCATCAGCCAGGTCCGAACTCGAGCAAGTCAAGTCAATGGCCACGAATAAGATGACACAGCACCTGCAGTTCGAACTGCGGAGATTAACCGATCTGGGCAAAGTCAATCCCAACGTACGCAGAGAGGAGATAGAGTTCCTGCGGTCGACCCGTCAGCGCTTGACAGACGCTATCCAGAGGGCGGAACTGCGTCAGGATGCGATACGAGTCATTGTGGTAGCTGGGTAAGCGACAAGTCGGGTCCTATGCTAACAGCAGCAGTAAGGGACATCTGATTTCCGATCAGAGGAAATCACCGTCTCCCGGTGACGATCCGATTAGATCCACTTCCTCAGGGGTGGCATCACGCGCTTCGATAACGCGGATGCCGAAATTCAGACTGATACCTGCCAGCGGATGATTCCCATCTACGCTGATTTCATCGCCGTTTACAGCCACAACTTTGACGACTTCTGCTTCTCGATCCGAGCCTACCTGGAACAGCATGCCCACCTCGATGTCACCGGGTATGCCCTCAAACATCTCCGGAAACACGGTGCGTATCAGGGACCGCTGCGGCCAGCCGTAGGCATCCTCCGGCGCGACGGTAACCTTGAATTCATCACCGGCTGACCGGTTTTGCAGCGCCCGCTGCAACCCCTTTATCATGGTGCCATCCCCCTCGATAAATGAGAGGGGTTCTCCTCCTTCGGAAGAATCCACCACTTCGCCCTGATCATTCATGATCGAGTAGTCGAAACGATAGTATTGGGGTACCTTCATTTGACTCTAGCCTCGCTTCGATCTGTTTACTGCACGTTATGCGCTTGCCGCGGTCTCTGTGAATAGCTGACGGTAGTCCTCCGCGAGATGATCCCACAAAAACTGATCGATGGATGGTGCTGCAACTAACTGGTCCTCGTCAACCATCTGTTTGAATTCTACTATCTTGTTGACAGCAGCATCAGCTTCCGCTTCCTTGGCTTCACAGGAGGCGTAGCGAAATGCAGGTGGAATCATCTCCGTATAGACCAGTCGGTCCGGCACCAGGGGAAGACAACCACAAGCTATCGCCTCCAGAACAGAGAGGCCCTGGAACTCGTGAACGGCAGTGGACAATACCAGATGGCTCTCAGCTAGAATACTTCTGTAGGACGCCGAATCGCGTACATGTCCGCACTGTCCAAGCTGGCCGGCTGCTTTGAGCCTGGCAACGACTTCATCCATTTCCTCAGGGCGCTTGCGAAATTGCTGACCCAGCAGATGTAGATTGAAATCGATTCCATTAGCCTGCAGGCGTTCCACCAGTAGTAACAGTCGGTCGGGACCCTTGTCATATTCCCAGCGATGATTCCATAGCAAGGTAAATCTGCTGGATTTCGTACCTGCAATAAAGTTGTCAGCTTCCAGCGGCACCGGTATCACCCGACTTGCTGCCGCCAATCTCTCGGTTATCCCTTTGGGAACCTGGTCAGGCATGTCAGCTAACAGATTACCGACGCCAGTTAGAAATGTACATTGGTTGTAGTTAGAGTTGAAGACAATGGCGTCTGCTGCCAAGGCGGTATAGAGATTGAGAATTCTGCCATGCAATGAGTCCTGCTGCATGCTGCGGGATGGATAGGCAAACTGGTTCTCGTGAAAATAGACGATGCTGGGTATGCGACTCAGTCTTGGACACATTCCCTTGAGTGCAGACAAGTCTGTCATGGATGTGGCGACGAGCAGGTCATAGTCTCTGCTTAGCAGCGGGTCGTCTGCCAACGCCCAGGTTAAGCTGTTACCTCGCATGCGCCAGCTGAAGTAACGGGGAGGCAGGGACAGCATGGTGAAATCGAGATCTTCCAGGTGATTCTGCAATCCAAGACGCCAGCGTTTGTGGCTGGCTGCATCATAGGGCGAAAGTAGCAGGATTCTCATCTGTAGGGCTCAAAGGGAGTATTCTTCAGCCCCTCAATCTCCTGACGAATTCGGAAACTGTTTGACCAATTTCATCTGGTGAGTCTTCCTGGATAAAGTGGATGCCCTCTACAGTGACTTCGTCCTGATTGGGCCAGGATCGACAGAATTCCAGCTGTCTGCCCGTCAGTATGCTGCCAGGGCTGGCGTTGATCAGCAATTTCGGCAGATCGGCCGTTTGCAGCCACTCAGCATAGTCGTTAACAATTCCCACCACATCTTCTGGCTCGCCGCCCAGCGGGATCTGACGAGGCCAAGTGAGCGTGGGTCTGCGGCTTTCTCCGGGTGCTATAAAGGGTTCACGATACACAGCCATCTCCTCATCGGTAAGATCTCTGATAATCGATCCGGGCAGTATCCGCTCAACGAACACATTCTTCTGAAGTATCATCTCCTCACCGGCATCGGAACGAAAGCCCTGGAATATGCGCCGTGCGACTTCCGGCCAATCATCCCAGGACATGGGTGTGACAATGGCTTCCATGTAGGCAATGCCTTGGGTCGACTCTCTGTGCCTGTTGGCCCAGTCGAATCCAAGAGCGGATCCCCAGTCGTGAATAACGAATACTACATTCTCTTCAATTCCAAGCAGGTCCAGCAGTCCATCCAGATACTCGCGATGTTCGACAAACCGGTAACTATCAGCGCCGACCTGATCCAGTTTATCCGAATCCCCCATACCAATCAGGTCCGGTGCGACGCAGCGGCCCTGATCAGTCAAGTGGGGAATTATATTTCGCCATAGATACGAAGAGGTGGGATTGCCATGTAAGAATACGATGGGATCACCGCTGCCCTCGTCAATGTACGCCATGTTCTTGCCGTTAACTTCTACTCGTTTCTTATCAAATAAGACCGCACTCGAATTCATGTTTGCATCTCCTGTCGCTTGCACTTGCTCACCATAATCCTATCCGTTGTCATGGGGATTCCATCCCTGCTTCACAATTCACCTGCGGCTATTGTGCCCATACTCAAGTAGGCCGTTTAGCGATGTAACCCACTGCGGT
>JASMJM010000075.1 GCA_030749725.1 Pseudomonadales bacterium
CCGAGAAGAGGTCTGAGGACGTGCTACGGAAAAAAGGGGGAAAAAAGGGGACAGTTTACTTAATTGGGAATTAAGTAAACTGTCCCCTTTTTTCCCTTTTCTCCCTGTCTGGAATCGCTGACTAAGCCGTGCCGGTATCCGGTGCGTGGCTTGTCTTGGTGAGTTTGGCCACCTCTTGGTCGATGAAGAAAAGCCCGCTGCCATCGAGTCCGATCATTGCGATCTTATCGAGGATGGACCTGAACAGTTTTTCCTCTTCATGTTGTTCAGCTACGTACCACTGCAGGAAGTTGAACGTAGAAAAGTTGTTCTCATCCTGCGATGTTTTCGCCAGTTGATTGATCTTTCCTGTGACGTGTACCTCGTGCTCCAGGGTCTGCTGAAAAACATCAGCGACGGAATCGAATTCAAAAGGGGGCGCATCCACCTGCCCCAGTCTGGCGAGGCCACCGGTCTCATTCACATAGCTGAACAGACGGGTCATATGCTCCATCTCCTCATCTGCATGTGACTTCATGAAGCCTGCACATCCGTCCAGCCCCTTGAATTCGCACCAGGAACTCATCTGCAGGTATAGATTTGCGGAGTAGAATTCGAGATTTATCTGATCGTTAAGGCAGTCGAGCATATGTTCGCTGAGCATGTTAGAGGCTCCCAAGTGAATACGCGATTCTAGAATTATCATAACGGGAATTCAACTCAGCTGAATGCTCAGCTGAATGCCCGGTTGAATGCTCGACTGAATCGCTAGTCCCAACAGACGCACAATAGCCACGACGATCCCGCATGGCTATTTAACAACACGGGCATAGGTGTAGTCAGGATCGGCGCCCAACACTCTGCGTACGACGCCCTTCAGTTTATGGTGCTGTACGTAAGCAGAGCCTGTTTCCGCCATGGGCAGGACCATCGCCTCGTCTATTATGATTTTCTGCAGCTCTGCAGCCGCATCCATCCTTACCCTCTGATCGGTTGCTCCCTGTACCAGTCGCAGCCACTTGTCGTATTCCTCACTGGCATAGCCGCCGCGATTGTTAGGATTGCCCGAGCCCAACAGGTCAGCATAGGTCATGATGTCATCGAAGTCTGGAAACCAACTGCTCAACAACAGGTCGAATTCTCCGTTACGAGATTTGGCCAGATACTGTTTGAATGTCTGGCTGTCGATTCGCAGATCAATGTCCAGCTTCGATTTCAGCAGGCCCTGCAGGAATTCGCTGATCTTGTTGCCGGTAGGTGAGGCAACGGTCAACAGCACCAATTGGGGGATGCGATTGACCGATAGCTCTCTTCTGGCGCTACTGATCAGTTCACGACCGACTCGTTCATCGATTTTGACAGGTGCGACGGGGTATTCCTGTTGAAACTTGCCGTCCACGCCAGCCAGCCAACTGGGAAAGAAAGTGTAAGCCGGTTTGTAGCCTGGAATTGCCATGATCCTATTCACGAAGAGTTCAGGATCGAATACAGCCTGAATCGCTCTGCGAACGTGTATGTTTTCAGTAGGACTTCCTTTCGTTACATTGAAGCGAATAAAAGCAACGCCGCCGGTAACAAACGTCCGCACCTTTAGTTTTTGGTTGGCTGCATCCTTGACGGTCTCGCCATCCAACCTGACCAGAGCGATGCCGTTGTTTCTGAATAGATTCAGTCTGGTGCGATTGTCAGCGGTGATGTAGCCAACCTCTATTTGATGCAGTGCGATCGAGCCAGCGTCCCAGTAGTCGGGGTTTTTCGCCATCGTCAGGGATGCGTCGTGTACCCAGCTGACCAGTTCGAAGGGTCCGTTATAGAGAAGATTTTCGGCTTCCGCAGCATAACGATCGTGTTGCCGATTGAAAAAATCTTGACGTACTGGAAAGAAGGCTGCGTGTGCCATCAGCTTGAGAAAGTAACCACATTGGTTCTGCAGCGAGACCTTGAGGGTAAGGTCGTCGGGTGCCGAAACACCCAGGGCCGTTACCGGCTTATTACCTTTGTGAATAGCTTCCGCATTCAGAATGGGATAGTGAATCGATGCGTAGGGAGCTGCGGAAGCCGGATCGATAATGTGCTGCCAGGCAAACAGGAAGTCATGGGCGGTTACCGGCCTGCCGTCGCTCCAGAGGGCGTTCTTTCTGAGATGAAACGTCACCTCGAGATCGTCGATCTCCCAGGATTCAGCGACCCCCGCAACCAGGCGCCCTCGCGCGTCGTACCGCGTCAGCCCCTCCATGACGTGACCAAGCACGAAAAAGCTGACCAGATCAGTGGTGCGCATGGTATTGAGATTGGGCGGTTCCTGCGTTAAGGCGATGGTAATGCTCTGCCTGTCATAGTTGACTGCCTCAGCCAAGCACATCGGGGATAGGATCCAGAGCAGAATTAGGTAAACTGTCCCCTTATTCCCCTTATTCGGCCTCATCATTGGTTACCCTCTGTATCAATCGAGATCGAAATGACAGGCGATGTTGTGTGCATCAGCCAGATTACGCAGCTTGGGTACGTCATGCTTGCACCTGTCTTTGACGTGGGGGCAGCGCGGATGGAACGAACAGCCGGATGGAGGGTCGATGGGAGAGGGCACGTCCCCTTCCAGCACTTGTCGGTTCGCTCGATGGTGGGGGTTGGCAATGGGGACCGCTGAGATCAGTGAACGGGTATAGGGGTGACGAGGATTGCGATAAATCTCGTCGCTGTCACCGCTCTCTACGATCTTGCCCAGGTACATGATGGCGATACGGTCGGAGATATGTTTGACCACCGCAAGGTCATGGGCGATGAACAGGTATGAGAGCTGGAATTCGCGCTGCAGATCGATCAGCAGATTGAGAATCTGGCTTTGAATGGAGACATCCAGTGCCGACACGGGTTCGTCGCAGACCACCAGTTTTGGATTGGTTGCAATCGATCGGGCTATGCCGATTCGTTGACGCTGGCCACCGGAGAATTCGAATGGGTAACGGCTGGTGGATCTGGCCGGCAGGCCGACTATGTCCAGCAACTCTGCGACTCGCTGTTTTCGCCAGGGAGAATCTCCCAGCTTTTGTACGATAAACGGTTCTTCCAGAATATCTCCCACCGTGTGGCGTGAGTTGAGGGATTCCATCGGATCCTGAAACATCATCTGAATCTGTTGCCGGTATGGCAGCAGTGCCTTGCCCTTCATGCCACTGATGCTGGTGCCTTCAAACTGAATGTCACCCTCGGTAATGTCATAGAGTCGCACGATACATCGGCCCAGGGTGGATTTACCGCAACCGGACTCGCCAACCAATCCCACGGTTTCTCCCGGCCCGATGCTGAGTGAAACGCCATCCACCGCCCTGTTGTAGGCGCCGGTACGCAGCAAGATTCCTTCCCGAACCGGAAAGTGCATCTTCAGGTTCTCGATCGAGAGCAGCTTAGCAGTGTCTGACAAGCTCATGGTTCCTCTGCCAACGATGTCTGGTCCTCAAGTTCCTGCCAGCGGTAGCAACTGACCTGGTGTTCACCGGAAACCGTTTCCACAGTGGGTGTCGCCGTGTCGCAGATGTCCCGCTTATGGGGGCAGCGATTTTCAAATCGACAACCGTCGGGAAGATCGTGAAGGCCCGGTACCATGCCTTCGATGGTGTTGAGCTTGACCTTGCGCTCGTGATCGAGGCGCGGTATCGATGCAAGCAAGCCACGGGTATAGGGATGAGTGGGTCGATCGAATATGTCAAAGACGGTGCCCCTCTCCACCACCTTGCCCGCATACATGACGACCACGGAATCACAGGTCTCGGCGATGACCCCGAGATCGTGGGTAATCAGGATTACCGACATGGCCATTTCAGATTGCAGGTTCTTGATCAGCTCAAGGATCTGTGCCTGGATGGTAACGTCCAGCGCCGTTGTGGGCTCGTCAGCAATGAGCAGTGACGGTTTGCAAGCGAGCGCGATGGCAATCACCACTCTCTGGCGCATGCCACCGGATAGCTGGTGCGGATATTCCCCCATGCGAACGTCCGGTGAAGGAATGCCTACTTGTGCGAGAATCGCCACTGACTGTTGCAGAGCCTCGGCATTGGTGATGTCCTTGTGCAGCAGCAAGACTTCAGCGAGTTGCTTACCGATGGTGTGCACCGGATTGAGGGCGGTCATCGGTTCCTGAAAGACCATGCCGATCCGATCTCCGCGAATCTTTTCCATCTCAGACAGGGGGACGTCTACGAGGTCTCTGCCTTCAAAGAGAATCTGGCCGTTGTTGATCTGCCCCATGGGTTGCGGCAGCAGGCGCATGATGGACAGGGCCGTTACACTCTTGCCACAGCCGGATTCTCCCACGATGCCGAGAGTTTCTCCGGGCTTGACGGCAAAACTGACGTCCTCCACAGCCCGAACCCTGCCCTCATCGGTGTCGAAATCAGTACACAGGTTTCTGAGCTCCAGCAGCAGCTCTGACATCTTAACCTCGTTAGTCGCTCCGGTACTGATCGAATACGTTGATTTGGGGTGGGAAGGTTTGTCCCGAATCTCTTGCCGCCAGCGTCTTTTCCTTAATCTCCGTATCGATCCAGTGCACGAAATACTGCCCTGCGCTGCGAGAGTGTTTCAGATTGAAATTATCCGGGTATCGTACCCAACGCCAGCTTCCCACCCGGTAAAAGGGCTGCACATAGCCGGGTATGAAGGATGCGTGGTTATACAGTAATTCCGCCATGCGGTGAGACAGATCCAGCATCGCCTCCTTGCTGTCGGAGGCACGGTAGCGATTGATCATCTCATCCAGTTCTCTGATGGCGATCGTCTCCAGATTGTTGGTCTGGGTTTTTAGCTTGCGCTCGGGGTTGACGGAGCCATCCTCCAGAAACGCCTTGTCGAACGCGTTGTCCGAGTGAGAGTGTTCCCAGTAGCGAGGGTACATTTCCAGGAACACGCTGAAGGCTGAAAGCTGAATGTCGTGTTTCTTTTCCTGTGCCTTTTTCCATGAGGCGGTGCTGTCCAGCACTTCGATGCGGTATTCCAAACCGGCCTTGGCAGCTTCCTCCTTTAAGATCGTCAGAACGTCTTTCAGCGCCTCATAGCCGGTACTTAGCGTGAAAGACAGGGTCTGACCGGCCTCGTTAATCAGTATGCCGTTGGGACCACGTTCGGTAAATCCTGCATTACTGAAATGCTCAAGTGCCTTGCCGATGTCAAAGGGCCTGGCTTCAAGTGTCGGATGGGTAAACTCACCAAAACCGTCAGCGCCCGTTTTCATCCTGACGTAGTCACCCCGAAAGAACTTGTCGATGACCAGTTGCCAGTTAGTGGCGTAGTTGATGCCGACGCGAATATCCACGTTGTCGAGGTGTGGCTTGCTGGTGTTGATCCAGAGACCGTATGTGGGCCTAGGCCGTTGATTGTAGAAGACCGTCTTGTGAATATAGCCGTTTTGAACATCAGCGTCCTCGTTGGGAAGCTTCTCGTACCAGTATTCCGCCAGATTCAGTCCAAACTGATCGATATCGCCGCGCTTGAAGGATTCGAACACCTTGGGGGTATCTCTGATCACCGACAGATGGATCTTGTCGGTATTGTACCGGTAGCGCCAGAACTTCTTATCCTTTGCCCACCAGTCGTCATTGCGGGTCAGGGTGATGGATCGACCCTTCCTGATGTCCTCCTGCTTGACGATGTAGGGTCCGCTGGTGGGGACATATTTCCATTGGTAGCGTTCGACATAGTCGTCGCCCAGTTCTTTATAGAAGTGTTGGGGTACGGGACTCAGACCCAGCACACGAGAGTCTATATCCGGCTTCACCTCGGGCACGCTGATGGAGATGGTATGGTCGTCATACTTGGTGATATTGGTGTACTGGGTGCCGTACCAGTTGTTGTACCAGGGGGCGACGATATAGGTGGACTGAAAAAAGAAGAACAGGAAGAGGTAATCATCGGCCTTGATGGGAACGCCATCGGACCAACGGGCAGCGGGATCCAGTTTAACGTAAACCGTCTTGCGCTCTTTGGACACAGCCCAGCTCGAAGCAAGTCCCGGGTAGAAAACGAACTCGTTAGGATGGCGATGACCCATCTGCATGGTGGTGTCGTCCAGAATCCAGGGCCGGAAGGATCCATTGGAATCGGGGCCGACAAGCCGGAGTGTCCTGGGGAAATCCTGTAGCCGGGCATATTGGGTACCGCCCTTTTTGGCCTTGGGTGAGCCGATCTCGGCAAGCTCCATACCGTCCTGCCAGACCAGATCGTCCGGTAGATCCGCAACGGTCTTGAAGGAGAAAAAATCCGGCTTGGATGCGTAATAGTCGAGCACCTCCTGCGTATTGTCTGGCGCCGCGTCTACCCCCGTTGGGGCCGACTCCTGATCGCTTTCGCCCCCACATGCCGTGATAAGAAGCACTGTGCACATGACTGGCAGGAAGATCGCTATGGGTCTCATGTTATTCACCCTTACTGGTAGATGGTAAATTTCTTTGGGTCGAAGGCTTCTCGAACGGCCTCACCGATAAACGTTACCAGTGTAAGCAGAATCACCAGGGTTCCAAAGGCGGATGTTACGATCCAGGGTGCGGTCCGCAGAGTAGCTGTGCCCTGTTTCAACAATTCACCCAGACTGGGTGTGGGTGGCGGTAAGCCAAAGCCCAGAAAATCCAGAGAGGTTATGGCGGTAATCGCGGAGACGATGGTAAATGGCATAAAGGTCACCAGGGTTGCGATCACGTTAGGCAGAATATGTCGAAAGATAATGCGGAAATCGCTTGCACCGATGATACGCGCAGCAGCCGTGTAGTCACGGGCTTTTTCCTTGTAGGTTTCCGTTCTCATGTAGTAGGTCATGGATGTCCAGGAGAACAGCACCATGACGATGAGCAGAATGGCGATACGGGTCGGCACGGAAAAGGTCGCAGGAATCACGGAGAAGACGATGATAACCATATAGAGAAAGGGAATGTTGGACCAGATCTCAATGAGCCGTTGGAACACGAGGTCGAAGGCACCACCGAAATATCCCATGGCACAGCCAGTGGCGATTCCGATCAGGTAGACGGCCGCCATAAATGCCAGAGAAAAAAACAGGGCGATGCGGGTGCCGTAGAACAACCGTGCCAGTATGTCCCGGCTGGTGGTATCGGTGCCAAGATAGTGCTGATCTGCGATGGAAGGCGGCGTGGGTCTGAAGACCTCTTCCGACGCATCGTTTTCCAGGGGATTGTAGGGAACGATCGGCATCAGTAGCCAGTCGCCCCTGGCATCCCGCTCAAAAACAGTTTGTAGATTCTGGTAATTGGTTTCGTAGGAGTAATCCAGGCCAAAATCGGTACCGGGATGGAAAGCTGAATAAGTTGGGAAGAAGAGCGTACCTTGATAGCTTACAATCAGCGCCCGGTTGTTCACCAGAAGTTCACCGAGCAGGCTGGCCGTGAGAAGCAGGACGAGAATCACGAAGGAGTAATAACCCCGCTTGATCTCGCGAAAACGCCGTAGCTTCTTAACGGTTTGCGGGTTGAAACGAATCAAGCGCAAAGGCTCCTATCGGAATCTGATGCGCGGATCGACCAACGCCACCAGGAAGTCGGAGATGATATTGCCGACCAGCAGCAAAACGGCGGCCAGCAACACTACCCCCATCACCACCGGGTAGTCCCGGTCCAGTATCGCCGTCAGCCCCAGCAAGCCGAAGCCGTTGATGTCGAAAATGGTTTCGATCAGAAAGGAACCGGACACCAACAGCACGATATTCTGACCAAACGTGGTTGCGATGGGGATCAGTGAGTTGCGCATGGCATGGCGCGTGACTGCCTGGCGAAAGGAGACCCCCTTGGCGATGGCGGTACGGATGTAGTCGGCGGCCAGGTTATCCATCAGGTGATTCTTCAGCAACAGGGTCACCAGCGCAAAACTTCCGATCAGATAGCAGATGAGGGGCAGCACCGAGTGGTTGATGAGATCGGCAGTCTTGTCCCAGAAGGACATCTCGTAGAAGGACAGGCTCATAAATCCCCCCATGGGAAACCACTCCAGCCGTACCGAGAAGTACAGCAACAGCAGTGACCCAAGGGCATAGCCCGGTATTGCGTAACCCACGAAGATCAATATGGAACTGATGTTATCCACGACGGTGCGGTGTTTTATGGCTTTTAACACGCCGAGCGGAATGCAGACCACGTAGGTGATGATAAGGGTTACCAGTCCGTAGTAGAGAGATACCGGAAAGCGGCTGCGGATCACATCCCAGACCGGTTCGTTATATCGGTAGGAGGAACCCAGATCTCCCCGGACTACTTTCCAGACCCAGTCTGCATAGCTGATCAGGATCGGTTTATCGAATCCGTAATACTCTTTCAGCCGTTGCAGTTGTTCATCGGAAAGGGCCATATCGTGCCCGGCTACCTGGGTGGATACACCGGTGGATGCGTTCAGTTGTTGCGTCTCCATGATGGCGCGTTCGAGGGGACCACCGGGCACCAGCCGGGTGATAATGAATACGACGATGGTCACGCCGATCAGGGTTGGCGGGATGAGCAGCAGACGTCGAATGAAATAGTCGCGCATGAAATACTGGGTTTCAATTAAGTTCTGTATGGGACCGCGATTGCTTGACCGGGTTCCGGACTTCCTCCGCCTCACCCTTGAGAGTGGTTGCGACTGTGCATCTATCGTGTCGCGCGGCATGTTGACATAAAGCAGCAAGAGGGGGAAGGGTAGTGATCAGCGATCAACCCGTTGGGGACCCGTTTTGCGGTCGCTCTGTCGCCTCTTTTGACGGATATCGCTCCCTTGGTTGTCACGGACTATGCTTTTCAATTATGTTTAGACTTTTCGAGAAACAATGCAGGAGTGTTGCAGATGGTATGGGAACCTGAAATAGAAGAATTGAACCGACGTAAGCAGATGACAGGGCAGATGGGTGGTCAGGAACGAATTGACGTTCAGCATGAGCGCGGCAAGCTGACTCTCCGTGAACGCTTGGATGCTTTCGTGGGAAAGGACTCATTTGAGGAGATCGGGGAGCTTGCCGGATTTGCTACCTACGAAGATGACGAGCTGGTGAATGTTGTACCCTCGAATACCATCATTGGTCTTGGCAACTTCGATGGCCGCAAGGTCATAATTAATGCCAACGACTTCACCATACGCGGCGGTGTTGGCAACAAAGCGGGGTATTCGCAAGACATGGCTCTGGAGTGGAAGCTTCCTTATGTTCGGCTGCTGGACGCCGTCGGCGGCAGTGTGCGCACTTTTGAAACGATCGGTCGAACCTATATTCCCACAAATCCGGTAACGCCGGGTGTCGAAAAACTGCTGTGTATCGTACCCGTAGTGTCGGCTGCGATGGGCTCAGTGGCCGGCTTGCCGGCAGTGGATGCTTGTCTTGCCCATTTCAACGTCATGGTAAAGGGCACAAGTCAGGTGTTTGCCGGCGGACCCCCAGTGGTAAAAGCCGCCATGGGCGTGGACATAACCAAGGAGGAACTCGGCGATGAACGATCGCAAGTGTACGAAGGTGGGGTGATCGACAATCTGGCCGACAGTGAGGAGGAAGCCTTCGCTATGATCAGGCAGTTCCTCAGCTATCTGCCTGATAATGTCTGGCAGATGCCACCAAGAGTTGAAACCGGTGATGATCCGAATCGCCGCGAGGAGGAGCTCATCTCTGCCATACCCCGCGACAAACGGAAGATCTACAACGCTCGAGCCATTGTCGATGCAGTGCTCGACAAAGGCTCGTTTTTCGAGGTTACACCCCACTATGGACGCGCCAGAATCGTTGGTCTCGGTCGCATCGACGGTTATCCGGTGGGATGCATGATCAACAATCCCAAGGTTCGCGGTGGCGCCATGGATGTGGCTGCCGGAAACAAGGTCATTCGCTTTCTGCAATTATGTGACACCTTTCACTTACCCATGGTGTATCTTGCCGATGAACCCGGTTTCATGGTCGGATTGGAGCAGCAGCGTCAGGGTATCGTCAGAGCTGGGGCAAAGATGCTCTGTGCAACTTTGAGGACCCGAATGCCGTGGATTACGATTATTATAAGGCAGCTCTACGGTGTAGCAGGCCAGTGCCATGACCGCCCAGGGGGCATGTTCAAGCGTGTTGCCTGGCCATCGGGGCATTGGGGATCAATGCACATATCAGGCGGTGTTGCTGCAGCCTATCGTCGTGTCATTGATGAATCCGACGATCCCGAAGCAGAAAGGAAGGCGATCGAGGCGAAGCTTGATGCACTGGCCTCACCTTTTAGAACTGCCGAAGCGTTTAATATTGAGGAAATAATGGATCCTCGGGATACGCGGCCAATGGTCTGCGACTTTGTTAACATGGCGCAGCCAACCCTGCAGAACCAGCTTGGCCCAAGTCCAACTCCCTATATGCCGTAAGCTTTTCGCTCGCGTGGATTGAGTCACGGTGATAACAAATTCTATGCCGCCGGTCGCACATCAGCGATGATGGATACTCGTTCGCCGTATCGAGAGTGCGGGTAATAGTCCCACACTGCATGATGCTGAGTGCAACGATTGTCCCACATCGTGAGGGTATTGGGCTGCCACTCTACGCGACACGTCAGCTTAGGAGTTTGGGCGATGTGTTTGTACAACATATCCAATATGGCGCGGCTTTCCCATGCTTTCAACCCCTTGATGTGAGACGTGAATCCTGAATTCACATAGAGCACTTTTTTCCCTGTTTCAGGGTGAGTCGCTACTACGGGGTGTTCGTTGCGAGGATAACCCCCTTCCGGGGGTGTCGACTTGTATGAACCGACGTAGGGAATGGCCCCATCGTGTATGGCCGTCAGTCCTTCCAACATTTCCTTCAGGGGGTCCGACAGCAACTCATAGGCGAGGTACATGTCGGCATAGAGTGTGTCACCGCCCCCCACTTCGGGCGTTTCAGTGACATACAGCATGGAACTCATGGGAGGAAATTCATCACAGGTAACATCGGTATGCCAGCCGTCGCCTGCGGTGTAGGCGGACCGGGCAGTGGTCTTGACTTCGAGTATTTCAGGGTCGCCGGTTCTGGCGTAATTCATCGGGTGAACGTGCAGCTTGCCGAAGCGTCGGCCAAACGCCTTGTGCTGGTCTCGGGTCAGGTGTTGGTCTCTTAGCACCAGCACCATCCGGTCTAGATACGCTTCACGAATGGTGGCAAATTGCTCGTTGGTAAGGTCTTCAGACAGATCAACGCCCGATACTTCAGCGCCTATGTGTGGGGTTAATGGCTTGATCTGGATGCTCATTGAGTGGATCTCCTCTTTTTTTGTCATTCTATATTCCTTTGATGCGATCCGCATCAACAAGGCAGACGCTTTGGATCGTGCGGACAGAATACGGACGGCTACTATGACGTGTGGCCAATATACGATCTAACGAGCCCAATCTGCATGGGCCTTCACCACTCACAGACACGCGTAGGTCGCATCCAGCAGCAGTTTGGAACGCGGCACCGCGGCCGGGTTGGATTGCATCTGATTCATTGCATAGCCTACGCCGATATTGGTTTCCGGGTCGGCAAACCCGGTGGATCCTCCCGCCCCACTATGGCCAAACGCTCTGCTGCTGGGACCGTAGCCCCCTTCTGAATTGAGGATGAATCCCCTTGCCCGGCGCATGGGCATGCCGATGACGAGGTCTCTCTGATTTCCGACTTCCTCCACCAGGGCCTCCTCGATCCCGCTTTTGCTGATAATCCTTATGCCATCGATTTCGCCGCCATTGGCCAAGGCACCGTAGATTCTGGCAATTCCACGAGCATTGGCCTGACCGTTGGCTGCTGCAATCTCCGCCTTACGCCATGCATAGGAACTGGCGTCGCCGTAGGGACGAATGGAAGGGTTGAGCAGGGCGATCGAGTAGAACTCGGGCATTTTCGGCGCGGGGCCTTTGCCTTTTGGTGGCTGCAGCCGCGCGTGATTGGGACCGATCAAATCGGCAACCCGATCCATTTCAGAATCCGGTAGACCGATGAAGAAATCTGCCTGTAGGGGTGCGGCGACCTTCTCGTGAAAGTAGTCTCCCAGCGTCTGACCGGTGATACGTCTGATCAACTCGCCGGCAAGGTATCCCCAGGTGATCGCGTGATAGCCCGCTGCCTTGCCCGGTTCCCAGTGAGGCTTCTGAGCTGCCAGCAGGTGCACCATCTTGTCCCAGTCATACAGATCCGCCACCGCTATCTTCTCGCTGACGCCACAGACGCCAGCCTGGTGGGACAGCAACTAAGCGACCGTCACGTTTTGTTTGCCTTCCGCACCAAACTCCGGCCAGTAGTCCACGACCAGTGCTTCATAGTCCAACCTACCGTCTTCAGCCAGTATGGCCACGGCGAGGGAACCCATCCCCTTGGTGGTGGAGTAGACGTTGACCAGGGTGTCCCTCTGCCAGGCTTTGCTGCATTCCCGATTCTGATAGCCTCCCCAGAGATCGACCACGGTCTCACCCTGGTAGGTAACCGCATAGCACGCCCCTACTTCGATCCCGTGCCAGTTTGCTGCAAAGACTTCTCTTACCTTTTCGAATCCCGTCGCGACTTCTCCCGCGATCTCCACATCCTGCATAGCGATCTCCTGCTGAATCTGTGCTGTTCTGATGGACGAACTATACCTCATTTAGCAAAACCCTATGGCCAGGATCACCGTTTTTGGATCTAATAGTGGCATGCAATTCACGCCTTGCCGCCAATCTGTTTGAGGTCTCAATGACCATTGAATCATTTGACGCAACACTGGCTCACACGAATCGAGTCAGCCCCACCACGCTGGAATTTCAGTTTGTGCGCAATGACGCGAAACCGGTCCTCTATCTCCCGGGACAGTTCTTTCGCTTTACCTTCGATGCTGAGGGCGAAAGCTTCGAGCGAAGCTACTCCATCGCAACCCATGGGCAAACGCCAGGCAGCAATTCTAATCTGGACCTGCTGATCTCCTATGTAGAAGGTGGAAAAGCCAGTGAATACCTGTTCAAGGCGGAACCTGGAATTAACTGCTCGGCGAAGGGCCCGTTCGGAAATTTGTTGGTTCCTCGAGCACTCCCGCGAAGGCTAATCATGGTGGCTACCAGTGTAGGCATTGCCCCCTACCTGCCGATGCTCACACAATTGAAACCGCTGCTGCAGAATGGGTCACTGAATGTGGAGCTTGTTTTTGGCGTGCGCTCGCGGCAGGAGTTTCTCTACGCGTCGATGCTGCAGGAGTATGCTGCATCCCACCCCAGATTTAATCTGTCAGTCTGCTACAGCCGGCAGAAACGATCTGCAGAATGGACATTCGAGAGAGCAGGTTATGTTCAGTCACGGTTATTGGAGATGGAACTTGATCCGGCAGGTGATCATGTCCTGCTGTGTGGTAATCCCGCCATGATCGATGCAACCTTTTCGATGTTGGTGGCGAAAGGCTTTGGGGTCAGCAACGTCATCCGGGAAAAGTATGTATTCGCCAGGGAGACAGCGCTAGTGCCACCACAGAAATTGTCAGACGAACAGAAAAAACTCATCGCGGAAAAACTGCTCAAGTTCAGGAAGGACCCCTGAACTCCCTTCAGGCAACGACCCGATTGCGACCCGTCTGTTTGGCTTTGTAAAGCGCCTGGTCCGCCTTTTTCAGAACATCATCCGGTTTTTCGGATCGATCGTTACGGTCAGCCACACCGATGCTGATGGTTACGGAGACCTTCTTTGTGGTCCTTCTGAAGGAGCCTTTTGATCGTAACCCGCTCGCTTCCTGATCAGGCTTCTTAAGTCTCTTGTCATCTCGGATGACCATCTGGTAAGCCTCGATGCGCTGGCGGACCTCGTCCAGATAGGTGAACGAGTCACTCTTCGCCTTGCGCGGGAATATGACGGAAAACTCCTCGCCACCATAGCGGTAGGCCTTGCCCCCACCTCCAACCTTGTTGATCTGCCCGGCAACCATCTGCAGGACCTGATCACCGACATCATGACCGTGACTGTCGTTGAACTTCTTGAAGTGATCCACATCCAGCATGGCGAGAGAGTAGTTCCTTCCGAGGGACATCATCTGTTCGTTCAGTGCCCGTCGCTGTGGTAGTCCCGTTAGCTCGTCACGATAGGCATTGTTATAGGAGTCGCGCAGTATACCGAGGCATAGGATCAGGCTGGCCGCCATGATGTAGATGGAGAAGGATTCACCGTTGAACAAACCAAGCAGATAGCCGCCAAGCGCACCCAGCAGAGCAAAGGAGAGGGGTGTGTTGTGACCGTATGCCGTGGTAACGGTGCCGATTACCGAAACAGCCAATATCAACAGAATCAATTGGGAAGCAGGCAACGGCAAGGCCGGCCAGGGAGCGTTTTCCAGCGCAAGCAGTTCGCCCGCAAGGAGCACGAACAGGTCCGGCTGTGGCTGGATGACGAGGGCAATGACTGCGGCAATCTGGATCAGGATGACGGCTGATCGCAGGCAGCCATGCAGGGAAAGGATTCCCCTTTCCCGGTACAGGCCGACGAGGGCCAGATTTAACGGCAGCAGGGCATACAGGGAGAACTCGCTGACTGCTGCAATGTTCGCTTGGTCGCCGGGTTGATCCGGCAGCCAGTTGACCACCAGGTATCCCGATAGGAACAGCACCGAGGCTAACAGCACTTTACCGCGGTTGAATGCCACACTGAGACTGCCCACGATGGCGAGGATCAAGTAGGGACCATATTCCAGAATCCCTGCCAGAGAGGGTGGCAAGAGTGCCTGATAGGGGAGTAGAAGGGTAGCAGCGAGGACCGTGATCGGTAGCAGCAGGGGAAGGACTATGCGGTTAAAGGTTAGCAAACAGCAGTTCTCGATAAATCTGATTCAAGCCTGTTCCTGCGATCCTTTTCCTTTGTGGCGATGATTCTATGGGTTATTGCACTCTTACGCCAGTGACTGCAGTTTGGTTTTGAGCCCAGTGTCTTTACAATAGATGCTGCTCCGGACTTTGAGGAATGACCACATGAGTTGGCAGGAAGATGTAGATGAGTTGAATCGTCGCAAGGAGCTGGCCCACGAAATGGGTGGCAAGGACAGTATTGCCTTTCACCACGGCCGCGGTAAACTCACGGTCCGCGAGCGAATAGAAAAATTACAGGATGCGGGCAGCTTTCGAGAGATTGGTGTGCTGGCAGGAAGTCCCACCTATGACGGGGAAAAGCTGACTGGTCTGCTTCCTGCAAACAGCGTAATCGGTACCGTTAAGCTGGATGGCCGCAAGGTGGTGGTCAATGGTGGCGACTTCACCATTCGTGGTGGTTCGGCGGATGCCAACGTGGGTAATAAGGGGAGAGTAGCCGAACAGATGGCGCTGCGTTACCACATTCCCTATATTCGACTGCTCGACGCCACCGGTGGCAGTGTCAAAACGTTCGAAAAAATCGGCCATACCTATCTGCCCCAGAATGTGCAGGGCGATCTGTCGACTCAGTTGCTGCAGGAGGTACCGGTGGTTTCTGCGGTGATGGGATCTGTGGCTGGATTACCGGCGGTGCAGGCCTGCCAGTGCCACTTCAACCTGATGATAAAGTCCACCAGCCAGGTCTTTGTCGCTGGTCCACCGGTGGTAAAAGCAGCCCATGGGCAAGATATAACCAAAGAAGAGTTGGGTGATGAGCAGATTCAGCTTCGCAGTGGCACCATCAACAATCTGGCAGACAGTGAGGAGCACGCGTTTGAACTAATTCGCCGGTTTCTCAGCTACCTGCCGCCAAGCGTGCATGAATTGCCACCCCGGATTGAAACAGACGACAATCCTGACCGGAGGGAGGAGGGACTGTTGTCGATCATCCCAAAAAACAGAAGACAGATCTACGACCCACGCAAGCTACTCGAGCTGATTCTGGATAGAGAGTCGATTTTTGAGATCTCGCCCATGTATGGCCGCTCCAGAATAACAGCGCTGGCTCGGGTGAATGGATATCCGGTCGGCGTGATGATCAACGACCCCAAGTTCCTGGGTGGATCCATGGATGGGACGGCCGGTGACAAGGTGATTCGCTTTGTGGAAATGTGCGAGATGTTTCATCTTCCCATCGTCTACTTTGCCGACGAACCCGGATTTATGGTGGGTTTGGCTGCTGAAAAACAGGGAATCGTCAGAGCGGGAGCCAGAGTGGTGTCGGTCATCAGTTCCAGCAAGATTCCCATGATCTGTTTCGTCATCCGACAACTCTTCGGTGTCGCGGGTGGTTTGCACCACCGTTCCCAAGGAGCATATCGAAGATACGCGTGGCCGTCGGGCAACTGGGGATCGATGCACATTGAAGGTGGCACCTCGGCTGCCTACCGGCGGGTGATAGAAAACTCTGATGACCCGGAAGCGAAACGTCAGGAGATTGAGACCAGTCTCAATAACCTGGCATCCCCGTTCCGTACAGCCCACACCTTTGGCATCGAGGACATCATCGATCCGCGCGACACGCGTGCGCTGTTAGTTGAATTCATCGATGATGTACAGCCGGTACTGAAGACGCAGCTCGGGATAAGATCGGGGCTTGGCTATCGGCCGTGAAAGCCTAGCTCCCGGAGTCTGCCAACTGTGCCAGAACAGTTCGAATCTTCTCCTGACCATCGCGGATTCCAGCTGTGAAGTCGATCAATTGAATCCGCCTCATTCTGATGTGAAAATCGGCTGGATTGCAGGATCCTGTGACAACAGGGATGATCTTTTGTGGTCGGTTGTCAATGGCCCAGAAGAGTTCATCCTTTACCCACTCCGATTGCAGAGATTCCGGCGACATGGCAATAAGAAACCACTCACATTGCTCCAGGCCGGTTAAGATGCTCCGTTCCCAAACGGATGCTGATCGAATAGCCACTGTGGAAAACCAATAGCCCACTCCTGCCCGGTCCAGGGCTGGAATGATCTGCTGTTCAATATATTCCTTGTTTTCCGATGCATGACTGATGAAGACCGATTGTTTCCCCTTTTCCTTGTCTTTCGCAATCGAATCGAGTAGTTCCTTTTGGCTGTCGAGTAACTGCTGCTCGAGTAACTGGGCAATCTCAGAGTTAGTCCGTGCGTAGTCGCAGAGTACTTTGATGATGGCACGAGTGAGCTCCGGGCTCTCATCCATCATTTCATGCAGCGACTCGCCTTCAAGTTCTAACAGTGTGCAGTCTTCCAACGCTTGAACTGAGGCGGCTCGAGGTTCGGGATCGAGGGCCGCCATTTCGCCGAACACGGCCCGGCTGCCCAGAATGATCAATTCGGTATTCCCCTGATAGACTCGGACCCGGCCATCGATAACGATATACATGGAGGAGCCGAAATCTCCCTGGGCCATGATGACATCGCCTTTCCGGTAATCTACGGATTCTGCAATGGTGGCAATATGACCCAGTTGATCCGCGCTCACAGAGGAGAAAATCTTGACAGATTTCAGGAATCGTGCCTTCTGGATCGCGGTTAGCATGTTCTCGTCAATTTGGTCAGTAGTGAGGTCTCTGTGCTTCTTTTCTCGGTCGAGGTTCTGGTCTCGGGCGGGCCCCTCGCAGAACAGGACTGTAGATTCTGGCATACTGACTGTCCCCAGACCAGCCTTAGGATCCTATCTTTCGGCTGAGATCCTCGACTCCCGCTGAACGAGGGCCTCTTCATCAACGATCCTATCCCACTAATGTTTCGTGATCGCTGAACTTGATGGTGCCCTGGACTCATATTTCGGACGGTCTGCCTCAGTGGGATGAGAAGAATTGATTGGCGTTGGACAAGCCTATCCGTGCACTCTTGATTCGTCTGCCATCGGCTCCTATGCGCCAATTCCTGTCGTTTGGACAGTCGTCTCCCTGTAAGAGCTTTACCCGGATCTGAGCAGTGCCTCTAAAGACATTTGTCGCGTAACCGAAGGAGGAGTGGCTGATTCAGCACAAAATGTGGTGATGCCCATAGACGTAACGAACGTATTCGTGTCTATTTCGTCAGAGATGGGCTGAACCGCAAATGTCCTCGCCGGTTCGCGCACATAATCCTGATCAACGAACGCATCACGTGATGCATCGTACATGGTAGGCTTATATAAGAGCCCCTCAGGAATGATCTTTCCGTTGCTATCTCTAAAGTACCATTTACCTTCGAAGTTCTTGTGGATGGTAAATCCCCCTTCGTGCAGTAGTTGGTGATGACTGGAGCAGATTAAGATGGTATTGTTAGCGGCAATGTAAAACTGACCCCCCTCGGCAACTGAAAACTGACCCCCCTTTCCATTAATCTGCACCTTGCAGGAGGTGCACATGTTAAATCAGGAAAGGTGTATGGAAATTCG
>JASMJM010000076.1 GCA_030749725.1 Pseudomonadales bacterium
TCCTTTCGACTTCTTCTAACAGATGAGAGGAGAAGACAACTGTTCTGCCATCATCACTGACCGTTCGGACTATGGCGTCAAGAATATCCGCACGTACCAGTGCGTCCAGACCGGTGGATGGTTCATCCAGTATCAGCAACCGAGGGCGATGGGCAACTGCTGCCACCAAACCCACCTGTGCACGCATCCCCTTCGATAGATTCTTGACTTGAATTGAGGTGTCCAAATTAAACGTCTTGAGCAATTCATCTGCATAGTCATTGTCCCATTTCGGATAATAGGCCTGGGTATATCGCATCAACTGCTCAATGCTCATCCACTCCGGTAGATCTCGTTCTTCCGATAGATAGCCAATGTGTCCCAATACCTCCACTGGATGATGCACGGGGTCCAGACCAAAGATGCGTACCGACCCGGACCTGGCACGCAAGAGTCCGAGAAGATGTTTGATAAGGGTTGTCTTGCCTGCACCATTGACACCAACCAGACCATAGACGAGGCCCTCCCTTGCACTGTAATTTACGTGATCCAGGGCGAGAGTGTTGCCGAACTGTCGACATAGATCGTCGACCTCAACTATGTTTACTGACATGGTTTTCCCCCTCGATGTCTTCTGCTAACCTGATGCTTGTCTAAACGTTCTGCCTTCGCCTGGAGACCGTGAACAGAGATTGAGCCATATTTTCATCCAAAAGTCATGATCGCATCGTTAACCATAAATGAAAACCGCGCACTGATCACCCTAAGGCTGCTTATTGCTCTTTCCGTCATTCTATCCTTGTCTGCTCTCCCCCCCCTCAGATTTATCGGTCCGGGTTGCACACTAGTGTAATCGTTAGAGAACAGAGACCATTGGGCCAGCGGTTTACTGCAGCGAGCCATTCAGATATCATTTTAACACTAGGTCACTGCTCTGGTGTGAAATGTACGGCTATTTCGAGATACAGTCCAGAATCGGCATCACTAAGCATATGGGAGGGTTGACGGCTACCAGGAGATTACTGGAAAGGTGTCATATCGACGACACAAAATGTGTACTGGTTGTCGGGTCCGGAAGTGGTGTATCCGCAATCAAAATAGCTCAGTTGACCCAGAGCAGGGTCGTTGGCATCGATCTATCTGATGCGATGATAAAATGTGCGAAAGAACAACTTGCCAGTGACATAGAGTTCATTGTTGGGGATGCAGAGGACATTCAATTCCCGGACAATACGTTTGATGCCGTTCTCAGCGAATCGGTTACCGCCTTCACCGACAGGGAAAAATCCCTGCCGGAATATTCCAGGGTTCTGAAACGCGGTGGCTATCTCGGATTGAACGAAGTGACCTGGCTGGTGTCGCCAACGGCAGAGATTATCAAATATGCGCTGACCGTAACGGAGGGTTTGAATCCAACCGATCAAGACGGCTGGGTTGCGTCGATGCAAAGAGCTGGCTTTACCGAACTCAGCGTCGAGGCAGGTCCCTTGAAGAAATTTGAGCAATTTATCGGTGAACTGAGGATGAATGGGCCGCAGATACCCAAAGTCTTTTCCAGTTTTTTCTCCGCCTACCTGTCGGACAGGGAATACCGCAAATCAATCCATCATCTGGCCCGCGCTTCTTTGAAAATGCCGAGAGGATTCCTGCAGGCGTTCGGCTGTGGTCTCTACGTCGGCAAGAAGGAATAGAGTCCTCTTTCTCTCTGCGGTCCCTCGGCGCTTCTGTGATCTGCTTGGGTGTAAACACTAAGTAGTGATAAAGTCCTTGATGCATTATGCTGCCCACACCAAAGCATCCGCCGGTTGATATCTGCACCTGTCAATTCCGGCAAGTCGTCCACCAGGTATTGAATCCAGTCACCGATCATCTATGGGAGTTTTCTGATTATGAGTTTGATCGCAGAGCGTATGCAGACACTGGGTACGGAGAACGCCTTCACGCTGGGTGACAACATTGCCGAATGTGAGGCGATGGGCATAAAGGTCATCCGGTTTAACCTGGGAGAACCGGACTTCGATACCGCTGAACACATCTGCGCATGTGCCTCTGAGAACCTGGCCCACGGTAACACCCATTACTGTCCGCCCCATGGCATCCCCGCCCTGCGCAGTGCAGTGGCAAAGGTCGTCTCGGCGACCCGTGGCATCGAGATCGACCCGGAGTTGGTCTGCGTTACCCCCGGTGCCAAACCGCCGATCGGCTACAGCGTGCAAACCTACGTCAACCCGGGAGATGAGGTCATCTACCCCAGTCCGGGATTCCCGATCTATGAATCCTGGATCACCTACATGGGGGGTACGCCGGTCCCTCTTCACCTCGAGGAGAGCAGAGGCTTCAGCTTCACCGCGGCCGACCTCGAAGAGCTGATCACACCACGCACAAAACTCATCTTCATAAACTCACCTTCCAACCCCACCGGTGGTGTCCTCGCCAGACAGGATCTTGAAGAAATCGCCGCGGTTATCAGGGAGAAGGGTCGAGACGACATCCGCGTCTACTCGGACGAAGTGTACGAGGACATCATCTTCGATGGTCACGACCATGTCAGTATCGCTTCCATGCCGGGCATGGCGGAGAAGACCGTGTTAGTCAGCGGTCACTCCAAGAGTTTTGCCATGACCGGATGGCGGCTTGGCTTTGCCATTCTGCCAACACGAGCAGAACACGATGCCTTCAAGAACCTGAACATAAACGCCATCTCCTGTACGCCTCCCTTCATCCAGGATGCTGGGCGTGAGGCCTATGAGAATCCCATGACCAAGGTGATCATTGCCGAAATGGTCAGTGAATTTCAGAAACGAAGGGATTATGCCGTACCGGCCCTGAATGCCATCGACGGCATAACCTGCGCCAATCCCAAGGGTGCCTTTTACGTTTTCCCCAACATTGAGGGAGTCTGCCGCAACATCGGTGTCCTGGACGCTTATGATGGGCTTGCCGCTGACATCCGCTCGAAGTCCAGTCCCTCCAAGCTGTTCCAGATGTTCCTCCTGTATCGATTTGGCGTGGCGACCATGGATCGTAAGTCCTTTGGAGAGATCGACGCCGATGGCAAGCACTTCCTTAGACTGTCGACCGCTACCGACCTGCAATCGATCCAGGACGGTATCGGCCTGATCGCGAGGGCCGGCGCCGACAGGGAGGGCTTCGAGACGTTCATAAGCGAAGGCCAGCACCTATCCTGACAGGCACAACCACCAAGAGACAGAACGCATGCGAATAACGATTATCGGCGCTGGCGTGGTGGGCTGTAGCATCGCACTGGCACTGCGTCGTCTCGGCATGGACGTGACCGTGGTCGACAAGCTCGGTGCCGTCGGCCATGGCTCTACATCCGCATCCTGTGCCATCGTTCGTCGTTACTATTCTGAGCCGGGCATGATCGCTCTCGCCAACGAAGGAGCGCATGTCTGGGCTGACTGGGAGAACTTCCTGGGTCCCATCGACGACGACAAGATCGTATTCCCAAGGCCGGGCATGCTGTTCATCCCACCCGAGATCGATGCTGAAGTTCGCGCCATTGTCGCCGAAATGCACAGACTGAACATCAAGGTGAGCATTCTCGATGTTGAAGAAGTCAGGGAGCGGTTTTCCTATCTGGATACGTCGTCTAATTTCCCGCCGTTGCCGCCTGATCACGAAGCCTTTTTCGAGTCGAGGGGCAGGGAAATAGAAGGGGCGGTGTTTGAAGAAGATGCCGGTTACGTCGTTTCACCGGGACTGGCGACCCAGAATCTTCGCGATGCAGGAGAACGGGATGGTGTGCACTTTCAGCTCAACCGAGAGGTCCAAAGAATCGATAAACGAGATGATGGAAAATTCGAACTGCGCACCGAGGACGGTGCCAGCATCGAGTCGGAAGTGCTGGTCAATGCCGCCGGTCCCCACTCATCCATCATCAATCGTCTGGCCGGAGTCAAGTTAGCCTTGACCACCCGGCCCCTGCGCCAGGAAGTTCACACCCTTCGCAATCCTCTCAGTAACGGGTCGACCGCATCACCCCTGTTGATCGTTGGCGATATGGACAGTGGCGTGTATTGGCGCCCGGAGGGTGGCGGGCGCGATATCATCGTTGGCTCTACCGAACCGGACTGTGATGCGCTGGACTGGGTCGATGACCCGGATGACTATGACGATGAGATCAGCGAGCCATACTGGCGACGCCAGAGCATGCGTCTGATGCAGCGATTTCCCGAGGTCAAACTGGGTCCGGCCCGTGGGCTCTCTGCCCTTTACGACGTAACTGTGGAGGACTGGTATCCAATCGTCGACCGCACCGATCTGCCGGGATATTACCTTTGCATCGGCACCAGTGGCTCTTCCTTTAAGACTTCGCCCGTTCTGGGTCAGTTGCTGGCAGAAGTCATCGGTGCTTGTGAAAGTGGCCGGGATGTGGATCAAAATCCCATTCAGATGAAGTTGCGTTACACAGGCTACACGGTTGACACCAGCTTTCTCTCCCGCAACCGGGGAGTGATCCAGTCGAGCGGGACCGTGATCGGTTAGGCCGCCGTCGCTTGTGCTACATTTGAGTATAGAGATCAGAAGAATAATTGAGCCATTGGGAGAGTTGACATGGAAAAAATGAAGCTGGATTTTCAGGACCGCATTGCCGTACTGAAATTCAACCACCCCGAAGTTCTGAATGCTGTCGGCGACGAGATGCTGGGGGATTTCAACGAAGCCCTGGCAGAGATCAAGAATCCAGCCAACGGTGCTCGTTGCCTGCTGATTACGGGGGAGGGTCGCGGCTTCTGCTCCGGCGCCAACCTATCCGATGAGGGGCGAGGGGAGATCAACTTGCGCAAGAGTGACGTGTTGCGCACAACCTACCACCCGTTGTTACTCGAACTGCGCGACTTGGATATTACCATCGTGACCGCCGTAAACGGTGCTGCCGCCGGCGTAGGCATGAGCTTCGCGTTGATCGGGGATATCGTCTGCGCCTCCAAGAATGCCTTCTTTCTGCAGGCATTTGCCAATATCGGCCTAGTACCCGACGGGGGCTCCACGTTTATGCTACCCCGCCTGATCGGGTGGGGGCGCGCCATGGAGCTGTCTTTGCTGGCAGAGCGGTTACCGGCGGAGAAGGCTTACGAGTGGGGCATCGTCAACAGGCTGTATGACGACACTGATAAGCTGATGGAGGGTGCCATGAAAATCGCGGAGCAACTGTCCAATGGCCCCAAATCACTGGGGTTGATTCGCAAGGCGTACTGGAATACCTGGCACAACGCGTTTGAACAACAGTTGCAGCTCGAAGCAAAGCTACAGAGCGAAGCTGGCCGCACTAAGGACAACAGGGAAGGTGTGGCGGCTTTTCTGGAGAAACGTGAAGCCCATTTCACGGGAGAGTGAATGCGCTAAGCGGTCATCCCCGAGCATCGTCAATCTGTGGTACTAAGCACTGTCGTTAGTCGTTGATCAGTATCAGGGATTGACGTCACGAATACCGCGGCGGACAATCAGATATCTGTGCGCGCCTGAATTGAATTGGGGGGAATCGGTCTGGGATGACCCGTTAGATCGGGCCAGATGTGAGTCGGTTCTTTTTCAAAAATCAAGGTGCTCACTGCCTTTCCCAAGTGCCAATCACCCCGATCGATTTCCCCTTCAAGCTGTCCGGGCGACCAGCCTGCAAATCCGGTATAGATCTTGAACACCGGTTTTTTCTGATTAAACACCTTGGCGAGTGCGTCATTTCTCATAGTGAAATACACGTTATCGAACACCCGGCTGACTCCGTCCGTTTCCGGATCCTCATCGCCTTCAAAAAGCACAAGCAGTGATCCTTGTGACACCGGTCCACCGATAAATAGTGTATCCCTACTCTTTTCAAGCTCCTCGACGTCGGGAAGTGCTGAGGCGAGCGGGATCCTGGTTGGATGATTGATCATAATACCCATCGATCCGTCAGCGTCGTATTTGATCATCAGCAGCACGCTCTGTTTAAAGCGGGGATCCATCATTCCTTCATCGGCAATCAGCAGGAAACCCTCCGCTGTCTTGCTGGTCGCCGCAAAATCGTCCGCCAATGATTCGGTGCAACAGCAAAACCAGGCGACCCCGATCACCATCGATATCGACAAACATAGCCGAGCCACGCTGAGATTACTCTTCGATATGAATTTGCATAAGACGTTGCAGTGTACTCTCATACAGACGGATCGTAAAAGGAGGCCGATGGGGATGGAGGCCCGGTGCCCATACCGATACCATTGATTATTCGATGCAATCATGGCTTTATTGCTGCCACGGTATCGCCACTACTATTCAGCCATTCGAGAACTTCAGGTTATCTTCCGTGACTGCTGCTAACCCGTCAGTTGACCTTTCCTGGACTCAAAAGTCCTTCGATGTGTTAGTGATTGGCGGCGGCAATGCCGCACTCTGCGCCGCCCTCACTGCGCGCAGAGCCGGTGTAACCGTGCTGCTGCTGGAGAGCGCTGCTGAATCTTCTCGTGGCGGCAACAGCCGTTACACCCGCAACCTTCGTTATCTGCACGATGAAGCTTCCGATTACCTCACCGGGCCCTACCCCGAAGAGGAGTTCTGGGATGACCTGTTGCGGGTAACCGGCGGCGAGACCAATCGCGAATTGGCTCGCTTCACCATACGTGAATCGTCAGGCGTGGCCGGATTCATGCATCAGCAGGGCTGCAGGTTTCAGCCACCACTGCGCGGAACGTTGCAGCTATCCAGAACCAACGCGTTCTTTCTGGGTGGCGGCAAGGCCCTGGTTAACGCGTATTACCAGACCGCCCGAGATCTGGGTGTTGAGATCGCCTACGACTCACAGGTGGCAGATCTCAATATTGAAGACGGTGAGTTTCATTCCGCTCGGGTCGTTAAGGCTGACAAGACCTACCAGATCCTGGCCAAGGCTGTGGTGGTGGCGTCAGGTGGATTCCAGGCGAACATTGCCTGGCTCAAGGAGTATTGGGGCGAGGCAGCAGACAATTTCATCATTCGTGGTACCTCCCAGAATCAAGGCCGCATGCTGCGCGTGCTGCTGGACCGGGGCGTCAAGCCGGTGGGTCAACCGAAGCAGTGTCATGCAGTGGCCGTCGATGCGCGGGCACCCAAGTTCGAAGGCGGAATCGTCACCCGCTTGGACTGCATACCCTTCGGCATAGTCGTTAACAAGAAGGCCGAGCGCTTCTACGATGAGGGTGAGGAATTCTGGCCGAAACGCTATGCCATCTGGGGCATATTGGTTGCCGAGCAGTCGGATCAGATGGCTTTTTGCATCGTCGACGCCAACGCGATGGGTCAGTTTATGCCATCGGTCTATCCGTCCATCGAAGCGGGCTCGATTCGTGAACTGGCCGTCAGACTTGAACTGGAGCCGGTCGCCTTGGAGGAGACTGTGGACCGGTTCAACCGATCCGTTCGCAAAGGGACATTCGACCCCAACAGTCTGGACGACTGCGGGACAGAGAATCTGGACCCACCCAAAAGCCATTGGGCGCTGCCCCTCGACTCGCCGCCATTTCATGGCTACCCGCTTCGACCGGGCATCACCTTCACCTATCTCGGAGTAACCGTCAATGATCGAGCCCAGGTGATCATGCAGACCGGTCAACCGGCACCGAACATCTATGCAGCGGGCGAGATCATGGCAGGCAATATCCTCGGCAAAGGCTACCTTGCCGGATTTGGCATGACCATCGGAACAGTCTTCGGTCGGATTGCAGGAAGAGAGGCTGCTGACTATGCCAAAGGATGAGGCACTGACAGAAGCTCGCAGGATCATGAGGATCTGCAACGCCTGTCGCTACTGTGAAGGTTTCTGCGCGGTCTATCCGGCAATGGAGTTACAGCAAAACTTCGCGGACCAGGACCTCACCTACCTGGCTAACCTGTGCCACAACTGTCGCGGTTGCTATTACGCATGCCAGTATGCGCCCCCGCACGAGTTCGCTGTGAACGTTCCGCAGACCTTCGCGAAGCTCAGGATTGAGAGCTATGCCCGATTTGCATGGCCCCGTTTTCTGGCGGGCCTGTTCGACAGGAACGGTTGGGCGGTTACCCTGATTTCCGCTGTTTGCGTGGTGGTCGTCCTTCTACTAACGATTCTACTGCAGGAACCCGCAGTGCTGCTCAGCAGCCACCATGGTGAAGGCTCTTTCTATGCGGTGGTCCCCTACCTGACGATGGTGGTGCCGGCAGCCCTGGTCAGCGTTTATGTGGTCGTTGCGCTTTCCATCAGCTCGGTGCGCTTCTGGCATGCAATCAACGTGCATGTCAGTCAGCCCCTGGGCGAACGAAATCGAGTGGGCCTGCGGTCTTTGGCAGTGGCCACCTGGGACTCCTTGTCGCTAACCTATCTGGGCGGTGGTGGCTATGGTTGCTACTATCCTCAGGACAGCGTATCCCATGCGCGTAGATGGTTTCACCATCTCGTGTTCTACGGTTTTATCTGCTGTTTTATCGCCACAACGATTGCCGCCATCTACGCCCACCTGTTACAGCGCAGTGCTCCCTACCCCTTCTTGAGTTGGCCGGTGCTGCTCGGCACCGGCGGCGGCGTAGCCTTGTTGGTGGGGACCGGTGGCCTACTTGGACTCAAGTGGCGCAGCGACCGGGCCCCCGACCACGCAGGCGCCCGTGGCATGGATGTGGGTTTCCTGGTACTGCTGTTTCTAACGAGCCTTACCGGTCTGTTACTGCTGGTTCTCCGAGAGACAGCCGCCATGGGAATGCTGCTGGCCGTACACCTCGGTGTGGTACTGGCTCTGTTCACCACTCTGCCCCATGGCAAGTTCGTGCACGGAATATATCGTTATGCGGCACTGATCCGCTACTCGGTTGAGCAGTCGCGCGACCCTTAGCTCGCCGGGGACAAGAGCGTCAGAAAGGAGGACTGCAGGGGATCTTTTGCCAGGAAGCGCCGGCACCACTCCTGGCCTGAAGGTGCGGTAACCACCACACCGAACAGTCGTGCATCGTTTTCCAATCCCGGCGTAAAGCCGTTTTTGTAGCCGAACTGCATCGCCTCGAGCGCAATGCGCGCTGCATATTGCCTGGCGGCCTGTAGATCGCCTGCATGTTCCACTGGCGCGGCCGGCGATTGCAGCAGTCCTTGCACTTCGTCGCTGGCAAGAATTGCTTGCAGCTCTGCCGCTTGTCGGTCAGCCATAGCATTCCAATCGGGCCGGGATACATCCCGCTGTCCCGAGATGATCTCCTCTGCCACCTGGTAGGCTCGAGCTAACGCCGTACAAGAGGGGTGAAACTCGTCGGCCAGCCCTATGGATACCGCTCCCTCTCCATCCACTGATTCACCATTGACCGCCATTTCAGCAGCCAATCGGGGACCGATCAGGCGCGGCAACCGCTGCATGCCACCATAGCCTGGCATAATGCCGAGCTTGACTTCAGGTTGACCCAGTTGCGCATTCTCGGTGACGATCCGGTAGTGGGTGCTGATTGCCAGTTCGTTGCCTCCCCCCAGTGCAAAACCGTCCACAAGCGAAACCACCGGAATGGTTAGATTCTCGAGACCCGTAAACACAGCCATATTGTCTACAGCGAGCTGTTCGATTGCCTCTGTGCTCTTGCCGATGAATACCTCGATGTCGGCCCCGGCCACGAACGACCTGCCGGCACCGCGAATGATCAAGGCGCGCACCTCTTGCCCCTCAATAGTCCCGCTAGCATCCACTTCTTTGACCATGGCCGCAAACTGGGACACCAGTTCTTCACTGAGCGCGTTCAAGGCATCCGGTCTGGTGAGGGTGACTATGGCAATCTTGCCGGCAAGTCTGATATCGATGAAACGATCATCTGCCGGATCCGCGCTGCGCAGGATTTCACCGAGATAATCCGCTTCATAGTCAGCGATCTGCCGGCCGGCCTTGTCAGCCTGCACCAGTGCCACTCCCTTCGGCTTTGTCATGCTGCCGTCCAGCATATCTTGCTGGATGCCGGGAAGCCCCTCCAGATCCACGATGTCCAGATCCTCCTGGTCCATGACAATGCGCTTCTCGGCGAGCAGTCGGACCACTTCCCCGGCCTGACTGGCGCGGTACATGTGGGAGCCCAAAATGGCCAGATCAGAGGATCCGCGAACGACGATGTAACCGGACGGCATCTCATCTGCTTCGTCATGGTCCCGGAGCACGAAGGTACTGAAGTGGAGTGTGCTCTGGTCCGCTCGCTCGACGATAAAGTCCGGACTGATGCGGGGTCCGAAAACACGCCATATGGCCCGGCCGAGGGCCCGTGCTTTCATCATGTAGTCTGACTGATAGTCGGGATTGGGCGTACCTTCGTCGGTCATTGGATCCGGCATCTCCGGGTCCAGTTGCAGCTGGTCCCGATCGATCAGTTGTGAATCCGTAATACCCATCTGTTTAAGTGCGGCAATGCCCTCCTGATCTTGGGATTGAGAGACGATGACCGCAAGCTGCGCACGCCTTTCCAGGGCAGCTTGCGCAAACTCCAGCGCGTAGCTGTCGGCACCCCAAATGAGCCCTCTTCTACCGGGCAACAGACCGATCTCTGAAAATATCTGGCTGGGACTGTTGCGTCTGAAGATGACCAGTTTCTGTCGCATCCACACCCAGCGGGCGTCCATCACCAGGCGGCGCCTGTCGTAGTAGAATGTTTCCTGGTACTCCCCTTTCAGTCCCTGGCCCGTGGCACCAAAGAATGCCAGCACACCGTCATCAGCCAGCACCGACGCAAGCAGGGGGAAGTTCCGCCCACCTGTATGCTCGAAGATCTTGTCCACTGCGCGACCATCGTTTGCCTCGTAGACGGCTTGGCGGAACGGTTCGGTACGTTGCAGCCAACTGTCGTACTCTTCATCAGCAGGAATGGTGCCGAATACGTGGGCAGGTATTTTGCTCCTGTCCACGAACGCATCGGCAATACCGCGCTGGATCAGCGACTCGACCAACGGACGGTTTGATCCCACCAGTATGACCCGTGCCCCCAGCGCTTTGCCGATCTGGGCACCCGCGAAGCTGGTTCCCTTGCCGCCCCCCATGACCAGCAGCGAGTCACCGGGAGCGACTGCCAGCCTGTCCACCACGGCTCGGTAGGCTGTACCGTAGGTGAGCAGCATGGCGGCAAGTCTTTCCGGACTGAAAGCGTTGAGGGGGGCAGGCACCGGGATGGCACGTTCCTCATCCACCAATACGAACTGCGCGTTGAAGCCGTCGTGGGTTTCGTAACCACGGATGTTGTTGCCGGTCCAGGAGTCCAGAATCACCGCGCCGCCTACTTTTACAGACGTTACCGCAGCACCGGCGTCCACCACGATACCGAGTGCATCGCTTCCCGGTATGTGCACGGTGGCACTGTCGCCCCTGCCAAAGACAGGAACAGGAAGGCCGAGCGCGGCGAAGTTGGTATTGAAATTCGGACCGGTGGCCAGTACGGCGACCAGTACTCGACTGGCATCGGCAGTCTGCAGGCGTGGCGCCGGAACCTGCTCAAACCGAACCGCCTGCGCAGGTGGACCATACTGATCGCGGTGCAGGGTAAGGGCGTACATCATCGCGGGAATCGGCTTGCCCAGTCTGGGACTTATGCCAAGCGGCCACAGATTCTCATCTTCAGCGGGTGTTGGCGTTGGGGAGCTGTTCATGGTTGCTACCTTGCAAACGTATTAAGTATCAGGAGGCCGGAGGCGCTAAGATAAGCAATCGCAGCGGGCAACGCAATGCGTCACATCACACCAGTCGATGTGATGGTTCTAACAGTCAATCTAAGGGGTAGTCCCTGATCAATCCACACGCAATGCCCTGGCTGCGTCGCTGGCAAGCGCCAGCGCGCTGAATTCGGCCAACAGGGCCTGACTTTCCAGCGTATAGGCAGGATCTGCTGTAATCGTCTCGATGTTCGCGTCCACCTCTTCCGGCAGGCGCATACCGATATTGAGGAGATGAACCCTTTTATCCTGCAACAAGTAGGAGATGGCTGCTGCCGGCAGTCGCCGCAAACGTTGCCGATCGAATCCGGGTGCCAGCTGCGATGACCAAGCGCCGAACATGCCGGCTCCCATCACCTTCATGGCCACAATACCCATGTCTGATTCATGGGCCTTCGCCACACAACTGTTGCGCAGCTCAGTCATCCTGGCAGAAAACACCTGATTGTATCCTCGTGGGATATAGCCGTAGGACAACATGCACAAATCGAACCCGCCTGATGAAATCAACGCAAGTGCCTTGTCGAAGTAGGAGTGTGCTGAGAATCCGATGAAGCGCGCCATTCCCTCGTCGCGCAACTTGACCAGCTCGGCGTGAACTTTCATGGCCTGTCGGACGCTCATCTGCTCAAGGCCGGGCGTGCCGTGGATTTGGATCACATCGAGATAGTCCGTCTGCAGTTCCTGTAGTGAACGCTCCACTGCCTTGCGCACCTTCTTTGCATCGGTAGTCTCAACCTTGGTGACCAGACAAACGCTGTTTCGTATATCCTTCAGCCCGGCGCCCATGATCCGCTCGCTTTCCATATAGTTGCCGGCTGTATCGAAATAGCGCACACCTCGGTCGAAGGCGTAACGAACCAGCTTGATACGATCATCGGTAGAAAGCGGATTGCCCCATCTCTTGGGAAGCGCAGCGCCCCCATAGCCAAGGATGGGTAGTTCCAGTCCGGTTTTGCCGAGCACGCGCATGGGCAATTTGGCGGTCAAATTCGTCTCCTTGTTCGCAGCGACCTTACCAGATGCAGCGCCTGAGCTGAACACTGCTGCAGCTGCGGCAACCTGGCTGGTTTTCTTGATGAATTCCCGTCGATCCAGTTCTTTCTTGGCCATTGGTGACTCCTGTCAGTTTGCGCATCGAGCAAAAGAATACGTGGACCTTGTACTACAGGTTAGAATTGTATTATATCAAACGTAAACATCGCAGAACCAATTGGGGAAGGAGGATGAAGAATATCAGCGTACGGTTAGTGGCGATCTGTTTTGCCGCGCTCACCACGACAACTTTCAATAGTTTTGCACAAGGCGCCGGCACGACCAACACCTTGACACTGGATGCCGGGGCGGCAAGACCCAATGCGACTGTTGGCGATGTCGCCTGGATCGCCGGACACTGGGGCGGCGAAGCCTTTGGGGGGATTGCCGAAGAAGTGTGGAGTGGACCTGCCGGCGGCAGTATGGTGGGTGCGTACCGCATGATCAGAGGCGAAAATGTGGTTTTCTATGAGCTGCAGACAATTGTGGAGCAGGACAATAGCCTGGTGTTCAGATTGAAACACTTTAATGCCGATCTTTCCGGTTGGGAGGAGAAGGAGGCAAGTGCATCCATTGAGTTCCCACTCGTCAAGATCACGCCAGATTCGGCGTACTTCGGCGGACTCACCTTCCGCAAGCTGCGGGATGGTTCCATGCGGGTGTTCCTGCGAATCAAACGGGGGTCCGGAGAAGTCGTAGAGGAGGCGTTCCATTACCAGCCTTGGGACCGTTGGCAGAACAGATAAATGTTGTCCCCGATGTAATAGTTGTGCCAATATTGAAGGGGCATATATCCAGCAGTGGACGCCTAAGATTATGATCCGATCAAGACACAGAGATGAGGAAATAGCACCATTCGAAGATCTTGAAATTCTACTCTTTCCTTTATCAGGCGCCACTAGTCTCATCTACCTACTGTTGACCGCTCTGTTTTCATTCTTAATAGTGATCACCGGCACGCTGCATGAATCCGGATTGCCCATTTTCCTGTTTCCCATCTGGGTCGTGTCCCTGTGCGGTATCGTGAAGTATGGATTCGTGATTCTGGAGTACAGTGCACGTGGCAGACGACGGGTACCCAATTTCTCGGGGGAAATGCTTCTCGTTAACTTCGATGCGGCTAGCTTGCTCAAGGAGATGTTGCTTCTGTTCATCCTGATCAGTCCGGTGCTTATCTTCAAGGACATCGTTGTTCAAGTAGCTTCGATCATAGTCGTCTTACTGATCTTACCGGGAGTCTTCTATTACATCGGTGTGGAGAACAGCTTCTACAATGCCGTGAACCCGGTCAAACTCTTTCACTTCATCAAGCTTACCGGGTTAAACACGGTTACAGTCAAACTGGCAGTCATCGAGATTGCACTTAGCACCCTCCTGTTTGTCGGTGTTCAGAACATGCTGGGTGCACCGGCCCTTAATCTGTTCCTCGGAACCTGCATCATCATCTACCTGATTCTGCTGCTGTTCCGATGCATCGGCGTGCTGCTCCATTCGAGAAGAGAGGAGTTGGGCTTGCCGGTCGAATACAGTCCGGAACAGGAGGAGTTGGAGCGACAAAGCCAGGTGGACTCAAAGCGCAGTGACGTGGTATTCGACCTGCATCGACTCAGTCAACGTGGCAATACAAAACCAGCCTGGGAGATGCTTGAAGCTGAACTCATAAAGGACAATTACGAGTCGGAAGCAGAATACTTTCACGCTATCTCCGAGTGGGATCATCCCATGTTGCTGTTCAAGATGGCACAGGGTTATATTGACAGACTGCTGAAGCGCAACAACACCAACACAGCTTGGCAAGTTTTTGAACACTGCCACAGCAGATCCGACGGTAAGTTCCAGCTCAAAAGCGGTAAATCGGTGATGGATTTGTGTCAGCACGCCTACAGCAGGGACCACAAAAAGCTGGCCGTGGAACAATTGGGTCATTTTGAGATAGATTTCCCGAAGCACCCGCGTTTGAAGGATGCTCTTTATCTTGCGGCGCAGATTTGCTGTGCAGATCTGGACGATTTCGAACAGGCACGCAGCCATCTGGGAACTATCGAAAAGAGATTTCCCAACGCCCCTCAAGAAGAACGTTATAAGACGCTCAACGATCTCCTGGTCACGTGAATTCTATCTATACGGATGGATGACGCATTTCCTAGCGTGGAACGGGAATGATTGAGGAGGGTGGGAACTGCGCAGAGATGTGAATATTATATCACGATAACTGCCAAAACTGCAGACTACCATTTTCCTGCGATTTCCGGAAAATACGCGATTCCTCAAGACTGTTTATTCTATGCACTGCCTCTGCCTGGGCGCAGTGCTGGATAATTGAGCAAGATCCACCATCGGAGGGGAACTGCATGCCATCCACACAGATGCAAAAGTCCGAGCCGAAACGTGGTCTGCTGCAGAAGCTGCAAGATAGTCCCCAACTCCCTGCCCTGATTGAGAACCTGGAACCTCCCGTTCTGCACAAGCTGATCCAGCAGATTGGCCTCGGAGATTCCGGGGACATCATCGCTCTCGCCACAACGGATCAGCTCAAGGAAATTCTGGAGATCGAACTCTGGCAAAACCAGAAGCCGGGAGCTGCAGAAACTCTGGACAGCGATCAATTCCTTTCCTGGCTGGCAGTATGGAACGAGATTGGCAGCAACTTTACGGCCACAAAGCTGTTCGAATTGGGTGATGATTTTCTGGTGTTGTGCCTGGCCAAAGTGATCATGGTGGCCGAAAGGTTCGTATCAGGCTTTTCTGAGGCCGAAGTGGACTTTGACAATCTCGGCATCACCAATACAGATCTGGACCCGTGGGAAGCGATCAATGCGGGAGCGGATCTGCCGGATTACAGTCAGGACTTTGGCGATTTCGGAGTTATGGGCAAGGATATCGATCATTGGGATACGATTGTCTCGTCCCTCAACAGCCTGTGGCAAGAGCAGCCGGACTATTTGCTACACGTGCTACGCAGGTGCTGTTTCGAACGTTCCATACTCAGTGAAGATACGTCTGAAAACGATTCAGCTAAGGTGCTGCATCAGGACATGGCTCAGGTAAGAGAGAGCAAGAGGGAGAAGCAAGGCTTCGTTACGCCTCTGAATGCGTCCATATTCCTGATGCATGCAAAGAGCGGCGAATTGGAAGAGCTTTGTAATCAGACCGAATATGACCTGAACACCCAGAGGCAGTTCAAGCTGGCCGAGGAAACTGAGCCCGTGGAGAATCAGCAGTTGCTGGGCCACCAGGGCGACCAGGATGTAGCTGAATCCACCGAGGAAGATCTCCTGGAGCTTAAGAAGCTTGAGTCCGTTCTGGTGGATGCTGACATCATCAGTCAGTCCAAAGCGCCGTTACTGCTGCAACCACCCCGGCCGGCATCCTCGTCCAACACGTCATCTCTTCAGACTGCCTTAAATACGCTGGCGGAGGAAAACCCGGAAGCACTGTCGGCACGCCTAAACGAACTGATGTATATGTCGAATATTCTCATGACGGGCGCTGAATTTAAAGGTGGACGATTCCTGGAAACGGAAGCGGCTAAAGCGGTGATGGCAACCTGTAATCTTGGCATGGAGTATCTTGTAGCCAGACAGCAAACAGAAGAAGACGACACGGATCTGTACCGGAAGCATCTTGAAAAGGAGCCCGGACTCATACAGGCGTTTCAGGTCGGCTTCAATCTCATCAACCGGTTGCCGATGCGAAGTGCCAGCAAAACTACAGAGGCCCTGACGTCTAACGAGGCGGATCGTGTTCTAAGCCACAGTTCCATGATCAGATCCGATATCGATCAGGTCCTGGCTGATGGCGGCCTGACCAAGAAAGTTGAACAGGGAATGCTGGCCGAGGCAAAGGAAATCATTGACCTGCTCTTCATGGTGTTCGATCCCAATGACTGCAACTGCCTTACGGCACTGGTGGATGGTTTTCCCTGTTTCCCCATGACCCTTGATCATCCTGATAAGAAGCCGCTCAAGGCTGATGCATCGATGCGCTATATACGGTCCCTGAATGATCTTTCCGCAATAGATCGATTCCTGAATAACTTGATTCTGAGTGTATAGATTAACTCGACCAAAGCCGCCTACTCGCAGCCGAGAGTCTTGGTGACGCACAGCGTTGGGCTGAACCCGCGCAGACTATACTCCTGATCGTGATGTCGCTATGCTTGTGGATCACAAGCAGATAGTAGGACGGTTTTTGGACACACCATCTAGCCAGACTCCTGCCGGTGGATCGACGCTCGATAAGCTGAAGATCCTTAGAAGCCGAAATTTCGGTTTACTCTGGGTCGGCGGTCTGGTTGCCATGCTTGGCGATGGCTTTACGCTGGTAGCATTCCCCTGGCTGGTTATACAACTGAGCGATAGTGCCCTTGCCCTCGGAGCTGTTCTAGCGGTAAGGACGGTACCACGCGCCATTTTCATTTTGGTGGGCGGCGCAATCACGGACCGCTTCTCACCCCTATTAGTTATCCTCTCGACAAGGCTGATCTATCTGATTCTGATGGCTCTGCTTGCGGTGCTGGTGCTGTCCGGCACCATCGAGCTATGGATGGTGTTCCTGTTCTCATTGCTGACCGGCACGGTCGGGGCGTTTGCCTATCCGGCCCACAGCGCAATCCTGCCGCAGCTGGTAAGTCAGCAGGAATTACCGTTGGCCAATTCGATTATGGGCGGTATCGGTCAGATCTGTCTTCTGGTAGGACCGGCAATGGCTGGCCTCTTTATCGTATGGCTGAGTGGCGGAGATAGTGGTTTGAATCCTGCCACCGAGTTGCAGGCGCTCGGATACATATTCGCTTTGGATGCATGCTCACTTCTTATCGCATCCACCTTCACGCTGCTGATTCGCATCGATGCGGATCACGACATACGCAGCGATCAGGAAGATAGCCTGCTCGGATCGATCAAAGCAGGTGCCGTTTATCTATTCCAAGATGGTGGACTTTTTCGCTACACGCTTTATATGGGCGCGATTATGTTTCTGGCGTTCGGTGCCATCACCGTGGGTATCCCCCTGCTCGCGCACCAACACCTTCCCGAAGGCGCGGCGGCATATGGATTGCTGATGTCTGCTGTCAGTGGGGGTATGTTGCTCGGCATCGTACTGGCCGGATTGCTGCCCCATCCTCACCCAAGATACCTGGGTTCGATGATATTCATCCTCGATGTGGTATTCGGGCCCATGTTCATTCTTTTGGGCTGGATCGACACGACCGTGCAGGGGATGATCATCCTGTTTTCCTTCGGGGTTGTCCTGGGCTATATGGGGATCCTGCTAATGACCTGGATTCAGCAGCGTATACCCCAGCAGATGCTGGGACGCATGATGAGTATGACCATGTTTGCCACGGTGGGGGTGGCCCCATTGTCCGGTGTATTGTCTGGTTACCTGATAGAACTCGCCGGCCTGCGCTATCTGTTTACAATCTCAGGTAGTCTGATCGGCCTGGTTGCCGTCCTCTGCCTGTTAAGTCCCAAAATGCGCGCCATGGGGTTGCCACCGGATAGACAGCTGGATCCAGCCCGGATTACCCCGTCCGGCCCGGATGATCTGTCGGTGACATCACAGTAATGCCAATTCTATCTCTGAGACATTTCGGAACAGATCGGGTAAATTCCCCCTAACCCTTGCTTCGGATAAAATCCATGGCGTCTCCTCCAATTCAAAGAGCGAAAAGCATTGTCCTGATGGTGTTCGGTGGCCGCCCCATCTGGATGAATCTACTGATGCTGTTCTGTGGCTACATGACGTTCTTCTACCTGCCGTGGGACCTGTTCGTAAAACCGGTGGCCGAAGATCAGGAGGTGTGGTTTGGTATATTGTTTACAGGATGGGCAGCGAAGGCTGCTGAACCGGCACATTGGGCTGTTTACGCTGCCGGCACCTATGGTTTCTGGAAGATGCGTCCCTGGATGTGGCCCTGGGCATCTCTCTACGTTGCACAGATAGCGTTCAGCATGTTCGTCTGGCAGTTGCTGGATGAGCGCGCCAGTGGTTTACTCGGTGGGGCGATCTCTGCCACGCCCTTTATCGTGCTAACGGTTATGCTCTGGCTGGCACGCGCCCGTTTCCGAGAGCCCACCGACGATATCCCCGAGGATGCGGAACCCGAGAGCGATCCCACAGACACTTGATGCCATTAGTTCCCGCTTTGGGCCCAGTTCGCTTGATTATTCCTGCACACTCACAGTAACTGCGGCGATGGCGACCAGAACCCGATCGCCACTCCCATCCGAGTCCACCAGCATGCCGCCCGATTGAGTCTGAACTGAAACTGTACCTACGGGAAGGTCTTTCGCTACAGCTTCCGTGTCCACTCCCTCGGGCTTGGGGGAAGCGATAATGACCTCGACCAGTAGCTGATCCAGGCTCTTGAGTCCGATATGTTTCAAGAAGAGCATATTATTGTTCTGGATCGCATCTTTTACCGCCCGCCGCGCCGCAGTGGTATCGTCAGCACCATGAAGGTCTGCTCCCATGCCTGTCTGCATAATGTATTGCTTCTTTGCCATCTGCTTATCCTTGGTAAGAAAAGGGATCCCACCGGCGTCCGTCAGTCGCCACGACGCAACTTGGTACCGGCGCCATAGTAGCGTTGTGCCCAGATGCCGTCACTCGCTTCACCTGCAACCGGCATACGCCAACTGCGAACCACCGACGACCCCAACCTGACCCGATACAACCCGCGAGCCTGATCGATGGTATCTTGGATATACGCCTCAGCGCCCTGTGGCGGAACATAACGCTCCGCGATGCGTCGATAGCGATCCCGCCACAAGTCATCTTCGCCCAGATCGTGCATCAACTCCGCTGCCCCATCGATAACCACCTTGCGATAGGGCAGTGATTGCTCATCGATGCAAAGCGACACCCTCGGATCACGACGCAGGCACCCGAACCACTCGGACTCCTTACGCGGCGTAAACCAGATCGCATCCTCCTCCCAGATATACCAGATGGGGGTAACCAACGGACTCCCATCCTCCCGAATGGTGGCGATATGCAGCAGAATGCCTCCTTCGGCGAGAAACACCTGCTGTTCGCTGATGGTCATTCTGGGCATTGATCTGTTCTCCCCGTCCCTCAGTTAGCGTCAAGATGCCGATCACTCCCAAAGGATCATCTACTTCGACGCCCTGACTGTCGGAGGAAGCTAGCATATCTTGGCACAGAACCAAATGGTAATGACTTCTGTGCGCTCAATGCTGCAGAGGTCGTGCGTGGATCTGTTCGTGTCTGGACGTCCCTGAGACATGGGGTGGGGGTGTTGCTTACGCTACTTGCCTTGTGCCCTCCATGGCACAAGACACCTGGATCACGGTTCCGCCATCCATGGCTCCACCGCGCTCCGAAGGCACTCCAGCAACACCCCCACCCCATGTCTCAACCAACTGCTAGCATGGTGGTTACCGGTGGATCGCATGGCACTTCTGTCTGCCAAACAACCGAGACTGACGCTACCAAGAGTCCAGATCAAGGGACCTAACGTAAGCGTTCTTATTCGTTCAAGCGCAATACTCTGTGGTGCTTGGCAGAAGGGGCTGGAGTGTCGTGCGCGACCCCGGAATTATGGGGAAAGATCACTTAAATGCATAAACACAACACGCCGAGAATCTAGACAGAATTAGGTAAACTGTCCCCATAATTTCCAAAGTGAGGGTAGCTGGGAGAGTCGCAAGCCGCGGAGGAAAGGATCGCAGTCGCGCACGACCCCCGGCCCCTTCTGCGAACAGACTTGCTCAAAACAAAAGTGTCAGTGGCCCGAAGTGAGTATTTCGTATACGGATTGATTCCCACCAACCCCTTTTCCAGCAAAAACAACTATACTTCGTGGCTTCATGTTTGCTGGGAAATATGGTCGAGGGAAACGCAATGGGTCTGAAGATGATCGTTATGGTGAAACAGGTGCCCGACACCCACAATATTACCGGTGAAGCCATGAAAGCGGACGGCACGGTGAATCGGGCCAGGCTGCCTGCGATTATCAATCCTGAAGACCTGAATGCGTTGGAGGAGGCGATCAGGATCAAGGAGCGGATTGGCGGGCACATCACTGCTATTACCATGGGTCCCCAGAAGGCGGTACAGGTGTTGAAGGAGTGTCTTTATCGTGGTGCTGACGACGTGATCCTGATATCCGATCGCAAATTCGCTGGTGCCGATACGCTGGCGACCGCTTATACGCTGAAATTCGCCGTGGACAAGATCGGCAGTTTCGATCTCATTCTGTGTGGTCGCCAGGCGATCGATGGGGATACCGCCCAGGTCGGTCCGCAGGTTGCAGAAAAGCTGGGGATCAATCAGATCACCAGCCTGCTGGAAGTCGTGGAGATCGACGAAGAAGAGATCACCGCCAAGCACGCCATTACCGACGGCTACGAATTGGTGAAGAGCAAAATGCCGCTGCTGTTGACGGTAACTTCGGAGGCGAATGAGCCACGCTCACCGAGCGCGAAACTGGTGATGGCCTACAAGAATATCGATCAAGAAGTGAACGGTGACTCATATGAAGAAGCCTATATGCAAGCGGATGATTCAAGTTTAATCGACCGCATCACCGAGTGGAACGCTGATTCGATAGGTGTCGATTCGACTATCTGTGGCCTGCAAGGCTCGCCCACGAAAGTGAAAAAAATCGAGAACGTTGTCCTCGCGGTAAACGATATACAGCAGATCCCTGCCACGGAAGCCGGCATCACCGACTTGATGCACGAGCTTATGGACGACCACATCATCTGATGTTGCTGGATAGAAGTCACAGGGATGATTCAAGTATCCAGTTCAATTGAAGGTGGCACATGAGCGACAAAAAGCAGGTGATGGTCTTCATCGAGCAGAGCGAGAAGAAGATCGGTGCCGTGAGTCTGGAATTGATCTGCGAGGCGGGAAGGCTAGCAAAAAAGCTGTCTGCCGAGGTGGTGGGTGTTGCTCTTGGCTATGGTATAGGCGAAGAGCTTGCTGCCCTCGGTCATTACGGCTGTAAGACCGTTTACTACGTGGAGGATGAACGGCTATCCCATTTTACCTCCAATCCTTATGCCAAAAGCGTGGTCAGTATAATCAGAAAACAGCAGCCGGAGATCGTCCTCTTCGGTGCCACCACGACCGGCCGTGATATGGCCCCTCGGATTGCATCGGCCTTGAAATGCGGCTTGACCGCTGATTGCACGGAACTGCAGATCGGGGAATACAAGAGCAAAGGTGAGCTCTTTGAAAACGCCTTCCTGCAGATGAGACCTGCTTTCGGTGGCAACATCATGGCGACCATCGTATCGCCGGAGAGCTTTCCGAGTATGGCGACCGTCCGGCCGGGGGTGATGCAGTTGGATACTCCCGACGCGTCCCGGACAGCTGAAGTGCTGGTGGAGGAATCCGATCTTTCCGACGAGGACTTCTTGACGGAGGTGATAGAGGTGGTTCGCAGGGAAAAAACGGTCAATCTCAGCGTCGCCCAGATTATCGTTGCAGCCGGTGCAGGGGCAGCGGATCCGGAGACCCTTGCGCTGGTGAGGAAACTGGCCGTTACCATCGGCGCTGAGTTGGCGGCCTCACGCCCCCTTGTGGATGCAGGCTTACTTTCCCATGATCATCAGGTCGGACAGACCGGCACCACGGTACGGCCGAATCTTTATATCGCCTGTGGCATTTCCGGTCAGATTCAACACCGCGCCGGCATGGTGGAGTCGCAACGCATCATTGCCATAAACAGTGATCCTGATGCACCCATCTTCCGAATCGCACACTACGGTATTGTCGGTGATCTGAACGCCGTCATCCCCAAGATGATTGCAGCGTACAAGGAAAAAGCATAGGAGTCATAACGCCGTGACGAATTACTACCAGGATAACACCGACATTCAGTTCCAGCTCAAGAAGCGGGACTTGACCCGAGTGGTCTCGTTAGTTGAAGACGACTTTTCGGATGGAAAGAAATATCCCCATGCACCTAAAGATCTGGACGATGCACTCGACAATTATGAGCGTGTGCTGGAGATCGTGGGAGAGATATCGGGAGACTTTGTCGCGCCACGGGCCCGCGATGTGGACGCAACCGGAGCGCAGTACGCCGACGGTGAAGTGACTTACCCGAAAGGCTTGCAGGAAGCCATCGAACGCATCAACAAGGCTGATCTGTCCGGTTTCGTTCTGCAGAGGAAATACGGCGGCCTCAACATGCCTTACACGGTATTTTCTGCGGTGATCGAGATATTCGCTCGTGCAGACGCGTCATTGCCGCTGATTATCAGTTTGCAGGCTCTTGCAGCCACCATAGAAAAGTTCGGCTCCGATGAGCAGAAGGATCGCATTCTGCCAAGGTTCGTATCCGGTGAAATAGTGGGATCCATGGCCTTGACGGAACCTGATTCAGGGTCAGATCTTCAATCCATCATGCTGAAAGCAAGTCAGCGCAGCGACGGTAAGTGGCAATTGAACGGCGTAAAGCGATTCATAACCAGTGGCTGCGAACAACTGTCTCTGGTGATGGCCCGCTCCGAAGAGGGTTCCAGCGGAGGCAGGGGTATTTCACTATTCATCTATGAACGAGATCAGGACATGCGCATTCGTCGCATCGAGAGCAAACTCGGCATCAAGGGGTCTCCCACCTGCGAACTGCAATTCAACAATGCGCAAGCGGAACTCCTGGGCAAGCGCAGAATGGGTTTGGTGAAATACACCATGTACCTGATGAACTCAGCCAGGCTGGCCATCGCCGCTCAAGCGGTGGGTATTGCCGAGGCAGCTTACCGGGAAGCTAATTCCTACGCCAGAGATCGAAATCAATTCAAGAAGTCCATCCAGGATATCCCGGCAGTATACGAGATGCTGACCAATATGCGCGTCAACATCGAAGCTGCCCGCTGCCTTTTGTACGAGACCTCCAGCATGGTGGACATTAAAGAGGGCATCGAGAGGAAAATCGAAATGCATCCCGACAGCCGGGCAGACCTGAAAAACGACCTGTCCCGCTACACCAAATACGCTTCGCTGTGTACGCCGCTTATCAAACGATTCGGCGCAGATATGGCAAACCAGGTCTGCTACGACGCCCTGCAGGTTCACGGTGGCGTTGGTTTCACCAAAGAATTCGATGTGGAGCGCCATTATCGAGACGTTAGAATCACCAGCATCTATGAAGGCACCTCACAGCTCCAGGTTCTGGGAGCGGTCGGTGGTGTGGTAGGCGGCGTCATTTTTGAGCGCCTAAACGATTATGAGAGTGATAACGACTTCTCAGAGGTGGGTGAGCTCTATGATTCCGCTCAGAAACTGCGTGCTCGTCTGGAAGCAGCTGTGTCCCATATCAAGGAAAAGGCGGATGCGGATTTTCAGGAATATCACTCGGAACGTCTGGTGAACATGGCTACGGACACATTGCTTGCTTATTTGCTCTGCATCGATGCCCTCAAGTCGGACCGAAAGAAGAAGATCGCCCAACTGTTCATAGCAGGCGCGCAAATCAGGGTGAAATCAACGCAGGAATTCATTCTTGCGGACGATGTCAGCATGATGGAGTTTCACGCTGATATTATCAAGCAGGAGGAGGTCCTTTAGTCTTTTGGCAGATTTTCGGATGGGCATTGTGCAAACGCCGCGAGATAAAAGTGTCTCCAACCAATCGAAAGGGTAGCTGACATGATCTATCTGGAAGAAACTCTCAACCTCTCGCCCGCCACGCCCAAGACCCTGGACAGGTTTATACCCACGTCTATACGCTGCCGTATTCACCCCTCGGGTAGTTGACGAGCGAACGGTTTGGCGAGTCGGATACCCACACTGGCTAGGACCGGTATGCCATTCAGCCGGCCTTTAGCAGAGGATCCCCGTTCGCTCCGCTGACCTTGTATTGTCTTTTCCAGACGAGCCGATTACAGTTGCTGACAATCACCGGAGAGAGATCATGGCCTTCAAACACATCCTTTACGTCGTCGATGCGCCGCTCGCGACCATTACACTGAATCGCCCACACTACAAGAACGCACAGGACTATCTGCTCCTCGACGAGGTGGATGCTGCCATGACCCTGGCCCAGGATGATAAGCAAGTGCGCGTCGTCATCGTTCGTGGCAGCGGCGGCAACTTCTCGTCCGGTCACGATTTGGGCACCCCGCAGGCAGGAGAGTATAGAGACTCACTAGGTGCAGAGCCCGGCATCGAGACGTACGACCAGTTCAAAAAGTATAACCTCGACCTGCTTCTCAGGTGGCGTAATCTTCCTAAGCCCACAGTCGCCATGGTGGAAGGCTACTGCATTTACGCTGGTTGGATGCTGGCGGCGTGTCTGGACGTCGTGTTCGCCGCCGACAGTGCCAAGTTTCTGGCTGGATTTGTGGAGTATATGTCGATTCCCTGGGATATCGGTATACGACGTGCCAAGGAGCTCTGTTTCGAGAGCCGATTTATCACTGCGGATGAAGCCGCCCAATATGGTCTGGTCAACCGAGTGCTGCCCCTCAGTGAACTTGAGAGCGAGACCTATGCTTACGCCCAGAGAGTGGCCGAAAACAGTCCGGCTGCACTTCGCTTTGCCAAGCTGCAGATGAATAAAGCTCAGGATATTCAGGGATATTCGAGCGCTCTCGAGGATTCGTTGGGGGACTACGTCGCTATGATGAATATGCGGGGAGCTGGTAGGGTGGAAGGCCAGCGTCGTCTCGCGACCGTCGATCTAGCCGTTCGTGGCCTCAAGGGCGATCGGTTCGGCTTGCAGCCCGTGACGGCAGGTGACAGCTGATGGCCCTCTTCGATCGCGTTACTGGGCATGATTCAGTTTCGCTGTTTGACCGGGTCGCGCAGACGTTGCGATGCACCCATTCGTCGCATCGCCCGCACGGCAGCACTCTGAAAACTCGCGATATCCAGTTATTTACCGTTCTCGCGCCAACGCCTATAACGCAAGTCTATTTCTGACTGAGCCATTAGAAACTCTTGGCAAACGTCAGCCCGTAGGTACGCGGTTCAAGTACAAACACGTTGGTGAAAAGTGCTGATACGGCATCGGTGGTATAGTGGCCGGTAATATTGTCATCATCCTGAATATTCTTTACCCAAGCGCGAACAGACCAGTTACCTGCTTCGCTGTTCAACGAGATAAAGGCGTTAGACACATCCCACGCGGCAACTCGGTCTGCCGCAGTGTTGAAGTTACGTACAAAGTAATCGCTCTGATAGTAGTAGTCGACATGCAATCGCAAGTACGTGCCGTTTTCGACGCGACTGGTGTAGTCAGCAAAGAAATTGACGCTGAAATCCGGTGCATTGACCAGTTCCTTTCTTTTCAGACTCAACAGCACCGGGTCTGCACCGATGGCAGATGACAGGTTACCGAAGATGTTGATCACCGGAGCGCCCTGCTGTGGGTTGGAGGAATCGAATGTCGAAAACTTGCCGACTTCAGCTTCCAACCACGCTAGGTTCAGACCGAACAGCCAGTTAGCCGAGGGAGCGATCATCGTCTCGATTTCAACTCCGATGATTTCAGCATCGATATTCTCGTTGATGCCGGATTGGTCGATGATCTGGGACACCTGCAGACCTTCATAGTCGAAATAGAAGGCTGCCAAGTTTAGCTGCACCCTGCCATCCAGTAACCTGTTCTTCATGCCGACTTCAAAGGAGTTGATATACTCCGGGTCGAACGTCTCTGAATACAGACCCGGTGTACTGGCTGGTGGGTTGAATCCCCCACCCTTGTAGCCTCGAGCGCCGGTCGCGTAAAGCAGGGTCTCATCGGTAAACCTCAGCTCGGCGTTATGATCGATACCGATCTTGCCGGTCACCTCCTGCCAATCATTCTCCTGGTCGCTCATGGGGTCACCAAAACTGTCGGCAAGATCGACGTAATAGAGGATCGCATTGACCTGCTTGGTCTCGTCACTGTAACGGACACCGACTGTCAGTCGCGTATCGTCGCTGAAGTCGTAGTAACCCTCGCCGAACAGGGCCCAGGTAGTGACCTGATATTCGGTGTAGTTATTGTAATAAGACTGTTCCGCGGGAAGGGGCGCTGCCGGTACACCAAACACCGTTTCCACGATGGAGGACAGTCCACCTGCTGCTGCATAAGCGGCCAGGCCGGAGCTGAACACGCTATAGGTACCCGTGGATTCAAACTCCATATAGTAGGCCCCAGCGGTCCAGTTGAACTTGCCATCACGATGCGACAGGAGGGTAAACTGCTGGCTCCACTGGTCCGATTCCTCCCCGGAGAGATCGACTCCTGAGTCGAACAGGGCCATCTGCGGGCGACCATCGAGTTGCCAGGGAACCGGAGTAATATAGTTCACCGAGGGTACCGCCCAGTCATAGTCCGTGTAAGCTGCGTAGTCCACTTTCTGCCAGGCGGTCATCGACTGGATGGTAATGTCGTTGACTTCGTGGCTGACTTCGATGGATATGATGGTCTCGTCGGTGTCATATTCCGGGTCGAAGTCGGAGTGGACCTTGCGCATATCGGACGGGTTGATCGAGTCCTCGAATGAGTCGATGCCAAGGCCGGAAAATCCGAACGTAGCGAACGCGTCAAAGCCTGCATCGATGGCGGCTAGAGGCAGACCCGCACCCAGCAGAATAGGGGTCAGAATGTCCGGTCGTATATAGAAGTCGAAGGTCAGTTTGGCCCCCCCATCCAGCCCGGCATGATCCGCATAGAAGGGTCGGGCGGGCCCGCCTGTCGCTTGGGCGTAAGCCGCCTCAGCCGTCAGCAGCTCCATCAAAGCGGTCTGAATGGTTGCCTGATCGTCTGGATTTGAAAAGCCCTTTGAGCCTGGGTCACATCCGAGACCAAACGCCCCGGCCGTGTCCTTGGTGCACAGTTGTTTGCTCACCCGCGAACGGCGGTCATCCTCGTCGAAATAGGAGAGCATCACGGTGATGTTGGTGTTATCACTCAGATCAAAGGATGTCGTGGAGCGCGCCGACCACAGACCCCGATCATCGATATCCCTGCCGGTATAGGTAGAGTCTGCTCATAAACTATAAGCCATTGATATTATTATGGAATATATGATATTTCAGGTATAATAGTGCACGAAAAAGTCCCGTCAACCATGGAAAACCGTGCACCTATGATCCGATCTCAAAGCGAAAAACAA